>CAXTPL010000050.1:0-19863 GCA_964246065.1 uncultured Acidobacteriaceae bacterium | reverse complement strand
GTATAGGCCAGCAGCGCGTCCAGGGTGGCTGCGCACGCTTCCGGCCGAGCCTGCATCAGCTGCTCAAACGAATAGTGGCCGGTCGCGACGGCGATCGTCGGAAGCCCGTTGGCGCGCGCGGCCTGGACGTCAAAGGGGGTGTCTCCGACCACGCACACCGAGGCGCCGGCTCCCCCCGCCGTCCGGGCCAGGCGGAGCGCATGCGCGATCATCTCGGCCCGGGCGTCGCATCCGTCGGCAAAACCGCCAAAGGAGAACCACTTGCGCAGCCCGGCCGTTTCAACCTTGACCCAGCCGATGGTCTCGATATTGCCCGTGGCCACGCCCAGCACCGCGCCTCGAGCCTGCAGGTGGGCAAGGGTCGCCTCAACCCCCGGCATCACGGCCGGGCGCATCTCTGCCCGGCGCGCAAGCACCGAGCGGCTCATATGCGCAAAGATGGCCTCGCTCGATCCGCGCCATTGTTCGTCTTCGAGCTCGGCCAGGCGAAAGGCATCGCGCAGAATGCCGGGATCGGTGTTGCCGTGTAGAACTACCCCATCGAGCACCAGAGGACGCCCCAGCACCGACTGCACCGCGTCGAAAAAGGCCTGGTAGTGCACCCCATCGCCGGAGCGCAACAAGGTTCCATCGATGTCGAACAGGTAGACTTGCTGCTCGTCCCAGGCAAAGCCCGGCTGGAGGTAGACCTGGTTGGAGGCCGGGGTGCGGAGAGCGGCGGGGGCGGAGTCGGCTGAGCGCATATCTTAGTAGGGTAAAGCAGCGCGGCCGACGACACCGAACTACCGCGTACCCTGCTTGACCTCAAACAATGGACGTTCGCTGCGCACCGGACGTTTGAGCCCGATGCGGATTTGTGCCGGATCGATCTCCAGCTCGGCAATCATGCGGCTCAGGGTATTGCGGTGCACGCCCAGGTCTTTGGCGGCCTTGCACTGGTTCCCCCTGTGGTGCGACAGCACTTCCAGCAGGAAGCGCTTTTTGAACTCCCGCACGCCTTCGTTGAAGGTGATGCCGCCCGCATACATCTGCGCCACAAGAGAATCCAGTTCACGCTTCACGCTTGCCTCTTTCCCGTACGGTGGTTCGTTTGCCGTGCCTACTGCCGGCCAAGCCAGCCTTGTTCCTGTTCCCGCAACAACGCGACTCCATGGCGCACCCGCGCTTCAAGCGTGGCGGGTGCGAGGAGCGAGGAGCCGCGCGTAGCAGACAAAAAGTACGGCGCCAGAGCCGAGCCTCGCAACCAGGGCGCATCCGGCCAAAAGGCTGCCAGCGCCATCACCGCCAGGGTAACCAGCAGCGCACCCTTGACCAGGCCAAAGACCGCGCCCAGCAGCCTGTCCGCCCATCCCAGGCCGACCGAGCGGACCGACCACCGGATCAGGCGGCCCAACAACCCGGCCGCCGCCATGACCCCGAGGGCGATCGCCAGAAACGCTGCGGCCTCCGCCAAAGGCCTGGGCTGCAGCCACCCGTCGAACCAGGGCAGCACCCGCCGGTAGTTCCAGCTCGCCAGCGGCAGCCCCAGCACGATGCCGGCCAGCGAAAACGCTTCCACAAAAAAACCCTTCCGCGCGGCATTGAGCACGGTCAACAAAACCACTGCCGCGATGCACCAGTCAATCACCGCCAAGGGGTCCATCCTCCCTCGGGGAGCCCGCCGCTCACTCGAGCGACAAGGTGCCGCCGGTAAGCAGGCGATACGCTTCGAGGTACTTTTCCTGCGTCCTCCCAACCACCTCTGCCGGCAGGCCGGGTGCCGGCGCCTGCTTGTTCCAGCCGATACTTTCGAGGTAGTCGCGAACAAACTGCTTGTCAAACGAAGGCTGCGGGCCGCCGGGCGCATAGCCGGCGCGGGGCCAGTAGCGAGACGAGTCCGGGGTGAGCGCTTCATCGGCCAGCACAATCTCGCCGTCCACGCGGCCAAACTCAAACTTGGTATCGGCCAGGATCAGCCCGCAACGCGCCGCATGCTCGGCAGCTTTGCCGTAGAGAGCCAGGCTGAGCTCCCGGAGCTGCGAGGCGTCGCGTGCGCCAACCGTGGCCACCATCCGGTCATAGGAGATATTTTCATCGTGTTCGCCGCCCTGGCTCTTTGAGGCGGGCGTAAAAAGCGGCTCGGGGAGCCGATCGGACTCGCGGAGCCCGGCCGGCAGGTCGATGCCGCAAAGCGTGCCCGTGGCCTGGTAGTCCTTCCAGCCGGAGCCGGAAAGATAGCCGCGCACCACGCACTCCACAGGAAACATCTGCGCTCGCCGCACAAGAGACGAGCGGCCCCGCAGCTGGTCTGCATAGGGCGCAAGCGAAGCGGGGTATTGCTTTACCTCCGTGGCCAGGAGGTGGTTCGGCACAACCTCACCGAGCAGCCCGAACCAGAACAAGGAAAGCTGCGTCAGCACCGTGCCCTTGCCCGGAATGCCGGTGGGGAGCACATGGTCAAAGGCGGAGATGCGATCGGTGGCCACCAGCAGCAAGTCGTCGCCTACCGCGTAAAGGTCGCGCACCTTGCCTTGCGCCACAAGAGCGAGGCTGGGGAACTGCGTCTGGACAAGCGCTGGCAAGCGTGTGGGGCCTTCCTGGGGGTGCATCATCGCAGGGTGCAAGGGCGCACGCGACGACGCGACTGATTACCGATTTTGCGGGTGCCGCGGGGCTTTGTCAATCTGCATAAAAGTCACGTTGAAGGAGCCCTGCTTCCGCACCCAGGCCCGTTCCCCGGTACCCGCCCGGGCTGGAGCGAGGCTTTTGCAGCTCCACCGAAGTAACCCACCGCGTTACCCTTGGCCACCGCGTTCCCCTTAGCCACCGCGCTACACATCGTTGGTTGAGGCCCCTGCGACGGCTCGCACCCGGGCCCTCAGTTCAACGGCTTGCCCAGCGCTTCAGGCTGCTCGTCCCAGCGGCCTTGCTCAAGCGCTCGCCCCGCGGCTTGCCCTGCCGCGCATGCCGTGGCGCTCGCCCGCGTCCAGGTTGCTACGTCTCACACACAGAGACCCCGGGGCGTGTGTGTGAGGAGAAACGGTATCCTGCAAAGTGTCATGCGCGTACGCGTACTTATCTTCGGCATGCTTCGCGACCTTTTTGCGGAGCGAGACTGGGAACTCGAGCTGCCGGAGGGGGCCCGGGCCTCGGCGGTGCTTGAGCACCTTCGCGCGCAGCAGCCGGGCAAGCTTTGGGACGCGGTGGCGATTGCGGTCAACGGGCGATACGCGAAGCCGGGAGCAACGTTGCACGATGGGGACGAGGTGGCGCTGCTGCCGCCGGTAAGCGGAGGAAGCGCAGGCGGGGAGCGTGCCTCGCTGGTGCGCGCGCCGATCGACCGCGAAGCGACGGTGCGCAGCTGCGCTGCGGGCGAAGACGGTGCGGTGGTGATCTTTGACGGTGTGGTGCGGAACAATACGCGGGGGCGTCAAACCCTGTTCCTGGACTACCAAGGCTACGAGGCGATGGCGGTGGACCAGATGCGCGGGCTCCTCGCCGAGGCTAAGGAGCGCTTTGCAGTGCGTGAGGCGGCGGTGGTGCACCGGCTTGGGCGCCTGGAGATCGGCGAATCGAGTGTGCTGATCGTGGTCGCCGCGGCGCACCGGGCGGCGGCTTTCGACGCCTGCCGCTGGATCATCGATACCCTCAAGACGACGGTGCCTATCTGGAAGAAGGAGCACTTTGTGGATGGAGCGGTGTGGGCCGACGGCGAGCCGTTTCCAGAGCAGATACGCCCTGCGGGAACGTCGGCGTGAGGCGCGCGGCACCGTGGATGGTCGCGGCCCTGTTCGCCCTGGCTGCATTGGGTGCGTCGGCGCCGGCCCTTGCGCAGGGCACAGACAAGACCGAAACGCTGAGCGTGCATGTGCGGCTGGTAAGCGTGTTTGTCAACGTGACCGACGCGCATGGTGCCCCGGTGCCCAACCTGTCGAAAGAAAACTTCCTTTTGAGCGAGGACGGCCGGCCGCAGAGCATCTCTGTCTTTGAAAAGCAGTCGGGCGTGCCCCTGGCGCTGGTGCTGGCCATCGATACCAGCGGCAGCACGCATAAAGACACCTCGATCGAGCAGCGGGCGGCCCGGGAGTTTGTGCATGCCATGCTCCGGCCCGTGGACCAGCTCTCACTCTTCGAGTTCAACTCGGACGTGCGCGAGGTGGTGCCGTTTACCAACAACGTTAAGAGGATCGATCAAGGGCTGGGGTCACTCGGGCGCGGACCGGCGACGGCCTTCTTTTCAGCGGTGTACCTGGCGTCTGAAGGATTGGCCGCGCACAGCGGCCGCAAGGTGCTCGTGCTGATCTCGGACGGCGGCAACACGGTGCAAGGGACCACCTTTCAGCAGGCGCTCGAGCAAGCCCAGCGCGGCGAGGTAATGATCTACAGCATCATCGATGTGCCGATTGAGGCCGACGCCGGCCGCGACACCGGCGGCGAACACGCCATGATCACGCTGAGCGAACAAACAGGCGGCAAGTACTTTTATGCCGATAGCACGCACCTTGCCGATGCCTTCGGGAAGATCTCAGACGACCTCCGGACCCAGTACCTGCTGGCCTACTATCCGCGCCCGGTGCGGGTGGGGGCGCCTGCCTTTGATCCGACCGCGCCGGCCGGCTTCCACAGCATCCATCTTGCGCTGACCGGGCTGCCTGCCGACGAGCAGGACACGGCAAGCTACCGGGCCGGCTACTATCGCGCGCCGCAGCCCTGAGCGGTGACCCCTGAGCGGTCAAACCGCGCACGGCGGTTGGTTACAATGGGCTTCTATGGCAAGCAATGGAGTGCGTCGGCGCCCCCAGGGTGTGCCGGCGGGCGCGACCGGGCAGGAAGCCTTGTACCTGCGCTTCCTGAGCGAAAAACAGGTGCCCGTGCAGGTCAAGCTGCGCGATGGAGAGATCGTCTCCGGCTGGATCGAGTACTTTGACGAGTGCATGATCCGCCTGACACGGGAAGGCAAGCCGAACTTGTTTATCTACAAGCAGCAGATCAGGACCATCAGTGAGCTGGTCCGCAAGGAAGAAGGGAAGCGCCGCTCGGCACTGCGCAAGGCGGCCGCAGCCGGGGCCGCGCCGGTTGAAGTCGAGGCCGCGCCGGCCGCCGCCCCCGTGCCAGAGGGCGACCACCGCCCGGAGGAGAGCCTGCGATGAACACGGCCGCCGCACTGCAGCTGCCCCAGGACGTGCCGCTTGCCTTTTGCAGCCAGGCGGCAGCCATTGCCGTCGAAGCGGGAGCCCTGCTGCGCGACTCCTACTGGCAGGGTGTCGAAACCGAGTACAAGACCGAGGTCGATCTGGTCACGGTAGCCGATCGGACCTCTGAGAAGCTGATCCTGGACCGGCTTGGCGAGCACTTTCCTTTGCACGGTGTGTATGGCGAAGAAGGCACGCGCCACCACCTCGACCGCGAATACCGCTGGTATGTGGATCCGCTGGACGGCACGACCAACTTTGCGCATGGCTTTCCGGCCTTTTGCGTGTCCATGGGGCTCGAGCACCGGCCGGCCGGCACGGCTGCGGACGCAGACGGGACGCTGGTGGCAGGGGTGATCTACGATCCGCTGCGGGATGAGCTGTTTGTAGCCGAGCGTGGAGCAGGCGCCTATAGAAACGGCAAGCGCATGCAGGTATCCGCTATCGACACGATGGGGAAGTCGCTGCTTGCAACCGGGTTCCCCAGCAAGGCGCGCCACGAGAACCCCAACATCCACCTGTATCACGAGATCACGCTGCGGTCGCACGGGGTGCGCCGGGCAGGCTCGGCGGCGCTGGACCTGGCGTATGTGGCCGCCGGCCGCATCGATGCTTACTGGGAGTTCAACCTGAACCCTTGGGATACCACGGCCGGCGTGTTGCTGGTGCTCGAGGCCGGGGGCACGGTGACCGGCTTTGACGATGCGCCGTTTGCGCTGGCAAGCAGGGAAGTGCTGGCTACCAACGGGCTCCTGCGGGCGGAGCTGCTGGGCGTCTTCGACGCTATCTTTCGCGGGCGCGGGCTGAGCCCGCTGCCTTCGCCGGTCAGGCGCGGGTAGGAGGGGCTGCGCATAGGGCCGCAGCGGTGCGCAGAGGCCGCAGCGGTGCATAGGGCCGCAGCAGCAAACAGGTGCGCAGCAGCAGGGAATGGCCCGCGCGCAGCATGAAAAAATGCGTGCGGGGCAGCGGCACTTCTGTGCGTCGTGCGCTTTCTTCCCGGTCAGGCTGCTTGCTACAATACAGCCTGACACCTACTGCATCGGAGAACGTTCGGAAATGGCATACGTAATCGCTGAACCCTGCATCGGCACCAAGGACCACGCCTGCGTCGACGCCTGCCCTGTGGACTGCATCCACCCCAAAAAGGACGAAGGTGATTTCGGCGCCGCCGACCAGTTGTTTATCGATCCGGTGGAGTGTATCGACTGCGGCGCGTGTGTGCCGGTTTGCCCCGTATCGGCGATCTTCGCCGGAGATGACCTGCCGGAAAAGTGGGCACACTTTGCGGAGAAGAACTCGGCTCACTTCGGCCGGTAGACGCTGCGCTTCCTCTCACCTTTTTCATTACTTTCGCTTCACCGTTCAGGACACAAAAAGGGCCGGCCTCTCCGGGGAGTGAGGCGCGGCCCTTTTTTCTGTTCGTCCGGTAAAACGGCAGTGTGCGCAATCGACCCTTGGCAGGCTGAGCGGCAGGCTGAGGGTCGGGCCGAGCCGGGGAAGGCTCAAACCGCCGGCTTAAAACTCGTTCCACAAATACTGGTTGTAAACCTCGTGGTGGAACTGCACCTCGCTTGGCTTGACAAAGGTACCGAGCAGACGCGGGCACCGATCGGCCGAGCCTTGCTTCAGATCGGCAAATCGTTCCTTCACATCGTCGCCGAGTAGCTTCGAGATCCAGGCCGACTTCCGGAAATCTTCAATGGCGGTGTAGATGTTATCCGGCAGATAGCGCGAAGCCTGGCGCAGGTTATCGATCTTGGCATGCTCGCCTTCGAGGCCAGAGCGAAAGATCGAATAAAGAACGAGATACGGGTTGGCATCGGGACCGACGGAGCGAACCTCCACGCGCGCGCTCTTCTCGTTGCCGATCGGGACGCGGATCATCGAGCCGCGATCGACGGCCGAAGCCTTGATCTGGTTGGGCGCCTCAAAGTGCGGGTCGAGCCGGCGATAGGCATTCACGCTCGAGTTGAGCAGCAGGCAAATGTCGTTGCCGTGGGTCAGGATGCGATCGATAAACTCCCAGCCGAAGGCGGAAAGCTTTTCTTCGCCGGCCGCGTCCCACATCAGGTTTTTGCCGTCCTTGGTGATCGACACGTTGGTGTGCATGCCCGAGCCGTTGACGCCCACCACCGGCTTCGGCAAAAAGGAGGCCGTCATACCGAGCTGCTGCGCAAGCTGGCGGCAGATGAGCTTGTAAAGCTGGATCTGGTCGGCCGCGGCCACCACCTCGCCATAGGAGTAGTTGATCTCAAACTGCGACGGGGCGACCTCGGGGTGATCTTTTTCATTTTCAAAACCCATCGCCCGCTGGATCTCTGAGGCGCGATCGATAAAGTCGCGCAGCGGGTCGCCGGGCAGAGAATGGTAGTAGCCCCCCTGGTTGACGTAATCGAAGCGGCCGTTCCTGTGAAAGTTGCGCTCGGCGTCGCGGCCTGCAAACAAGAAGCCCTCAATCTCGTTCGCGGCGTTGAGCGTGTAGCCGTTGCTTTCAAACTGCGCCTGCGCAAAGCTTTTAAGCACGCCGCGGAGGTCGCCGGTGTAGGGTGCGCCCTGCTTGTCGATCACCTCGCCGAAGACCAGCACCTTGCCCGGGCCGAAGATGTCGGCGGGCGGCCAGTAAAAGGCTGACCAGTCGATGCCGAGGCGGAGATCGCTTTCGCGCTGCGCGGTAAAGCCGCGGATCGAAGAGCCGTCGAAGGTAAGGTTGTCATAGGACCCGATGAGAAACTTCTTGTCGTAATCGAGCATGTGCAGCCGGCCTTCCAGATCGCTAAAAAGCACGGTGACAGCCTTGATTCCCTTTTCGTCGGCCAGGTACTTGAGCCGCTTTTCGCGAATCTCCTCAACCGGAACCCGGTTCTTGCGGTCCTTCTTGGCGGCGAGGTTGAGTTCTTCCAGTTCAGCGTAGGACAGGGACAGGAAGTTGCGCAGTTCGGTCGACATGGATCTCCTTGGAAGGTGGGTGCGAGGCGGGTTTGCGGCAGCCGGGAAAGGCGCGCGGGGACCGGAAAGTCTCGCTCAAAGCAGGGTATCGTGGGGTACGGTACTTCCGTCACGGATTAAGGAAAGTGATGCGGGCTATTTGCAGTCTTTATAGGGTGGCAACGCCGGCTCATCGCAACGCCGGCTCTTCGCAACGCCGGCTCTTCCAGGAGGACGACCGGCTCCGGCCATCGCAGACCTTTGCTCAGGAGCACGGCTGAACACGCTGCCCGCGGCGTGGCCGAGACGGCGGCATCGCAGGACAAGGCCGGTTTGATCGCGGGACAAGCCTGGGCGGCAAGCGGCGTCAGCTATGCTCGGGTGAGTGATCGCGCGACAAGCAGAAGCGGTGGTGCTGCGGACCTGGCCGGTGCAGGAGGCCGACCAGATCGTCTCGCTGCTGACGCGGGACGCGGGCAAGCTGCGCGGGGTGGCCAAAGCGGCCGCGAAGTCGCGCCGGCGCTTTGGCGGGGCGCTTGAGCCGATGACCCATGTGCGGGCCAACTACGTGGTGCGGCCCCGGCAGGAGCTGGTTCGGCTGGACTCTTTTGAGATTCTGCGCTCGCCGCTCTCGGACCCGGTCGACTACGCCCGCGTGGCGGCGCTCTCGTTGTACGCCGAGGTGCTCGACGGCATGCTGCCGGAGAACGATCCGCAGGATGCGGTGTTTCGCCTGCTGGTGAGCGTGCTGGCGGAAACCCAAGCTGGCCGGGTCTGGATGCCGGTCACCTACTTTGCGCTGTGGATGACCCGGCTGATGGGGTGGCTGCCGGAGCTGGGCCGCTGCATCGCCTGCCGTCGGTGCCTGGCCGCGAGTGAGCCGGCGTGGTGGGCGCCCGGGGTCGATGGCGTTCTTTGCGAAGAACATCGGCCGGCCGGGAGCGCCGCACTCACACCGGCTTCGCGTGAGCTGGCGGCGCGTATGCTGCGCGAGCCGGTGGGCGGCCTGGTGCGCGAGCCCTGGCCGCGCGGACGGGCGGCAGACCTGCGCAGCTTTGCCGTGCGCGGGCTGGAAAGGCATGGAGAGCAGCGACTGATGAGCGCCGCGGCCTTGCTGCGCATGAGCAGCTAGTCCGCGGGCGTGCAGTTTCCGTGCCGCAGACTGGGTGCCGGCCCCGCAGACTGGTCAGACATCCCCGACGGCCGACAAAAAACTGCCTAAAGGCTTTGAACCCTGCGCACTGCCGGGGAAAACTACTGGGGCGCGGTCGGGGCCTTGCCGTTCTTGCCTGCCTCATCTTTGTGCGCGGCAAAGTAGCTGTCCTGCTCGGCCAAGAGCTTCTTTGTATCGTCCACCGTGCTCAGAGCCGCGTCCAGCGCCGTCTTTCGAGGAAACTCATAAACGGGGTCGGTCGGCGCCTTGCGCAGGATGTCCGGCCACCGGGCACTGGCCTCAAGCACCAGGCGAAGCGCTTTGCGGACGTCGGCATGAGCAGAGGTGTAGCTGTCGACGTTGTCGGAAAGCTCATCCGTGAGCCGGGTAAACTCTTCGAGCTTCGCCCGCAGATCGGCTGGGCGACTGTTCTCATGCGTATCTGCGGAGGAAAGCTCGCGGATGGCGGCGACGCGCTCTTCTACAAACTTCAGGTAGAGCTTGATACGGTCATTCGGCCGGTCGCCGAGCTCCCGCACCTGATCGGCCTGGGTCTCGTTGAGCGGATCGGCATGCTGCTGAGCGCCAGCTGCTCCGCCTGGCAGCAGGGTAGCTGCCAGGGCAACACTCAGGGCAACACTCAGGAATGGACCGCGAACCTCTAGCCGCATCGCACTTCCTCCTCAATGGCCTCTGCGCGCCCTCTTGTGGCCCCAGCAATCATGGCTCAGCCAGCACGGCCAGGCAAGCACGGCCCGGCCCCCGTGACCATAAGCGCGCGGGTCACGGCTCATCGGTGAAGTCGACCTGGATCCGGCGGCCGGAGCGGCTGCTTTCGCGCGCCAGCTCGATCAGCCGGGCCACCCGCCAGGCTGCGCGCACGGTCACCTCAAGCGGTGCACGGCCGAGGATCGCATCCCGCACGTTTGCATAATACTCGCGGTAGTCCCCTTGCAGCGTAGGCACCGGCTCCGGCGCGCCATTAGCCAGCGTCAGCATGCCCCAGGAGGTAGACGGCTCAGTGCCAAAACCTGGCGTGTCAAAGGTGTCGCCTTGTTTCAGCGCGTTCTCCTGCGGATCAAGGCCCCACTTCTCATAGCTGCCGAGTGTGCCGTGCAGGGTAAAGCGCGCACCCGCGCTGGCCGCGGTCAAGGTGGCGCAAAGCCAGACCCGCAATCCATCAAGCGGAGGAGCTTCCGCCGGGTCGGCGCTTTCTCTTGCGCCCTCGGCAGTCTCATAGCCGAGCAGGATGTCGAACGCATCGTCGACCACGGCATGGTCGCGTGAGCGGCGCACATCGGCCCAGATGCTGGTCGGGGTGCCAAAAAGAGCCAAAGCCTGATCGAGCAGGTGCGGGCCAAGATCGAAAAGCGTGCCGCCCCCTTCTACCTCACCGCTTTCGCGCCATGCGTCCAGGCGGGGAGCCGCGCGGTAGCGGTCAAAGTGCGAGACCAGGTGCAGGGGCCGGCCCAGCCTGCCGCTGTCGAGCAGGCTGCGCACCGTCTTGAAGTCGCCGTCCCAGCGCCGGTTGTGATAGGCGGAGAGAACCAGCCCACGTTCGGCCGCAAGCTCAGCCAGTGCCCGGGCGTCGGCGCTTGAAAGCGCGAGCGGCTTGTCGACCACGACGTGCCGTCCGGCGCGGAGGCATTGCTCGGCAAGCGAGCGATGCGCCTGGTTGGGCGTGGCGACGACGCAAAGACGGATCGAGGAATCCTCCAGCATCTCCTCCACCGAGCGGGCCACGCGGGCAGAAGGATACGCCTGGGCCGCATCGTCGCCGGTCCGCTGCACGATGGAGGCGACCTCCATGCCCGGGGTGGCGTTGAGGACAGCGGCATGAAAGATGCGGCCGGCGAGGCCGAAGCCGATGACTCCGGCGCGAATGGGCTGGTCTGCTTGTTCCATGCACAGATGGATGCGGCATCGATGGGCAACGACGCGCTGCCCAGGGCGGTGTTTTGCCGGAGGACGAACAAGCCGGGACGAGCGCCCCGGCTTGTCCCGGGGGGTTTTACTGCACGTCGCCGGCTTCGAGGTGCGACTCGAGGAAGTAAAGCTGCTCTTCGGCCTCGACGACGAGCTGCTTGATGAAGTCCGAGGTAGGCTCATCGCCGATGTCGTCGATCTTGTCCGATGCTTCGCGCAACTCGCCGGAGTAGTGCCCCAGCGCATCCGCGAGGACCCGCACGTGGTCCATGCCCGCAATCAGCTCCACGTTGTACTCCGGGATCTTGGAAACGGCAGCAGACTGCCGGACGGTGCCATTGGCCACGCCGCCCAACTGGGTAAGCCGCTCGGCTATCGCGTCGATCTGCGGAAAGATGTGCTCCGCCACGCTGTCAAAGACCAGGTGAAGCTGGTAGAAGTTGTCACCCTTCACGTTCCAGTGCGCAAACTTGGCCTGAGAATACATATCGAGCGCCTCGGCAAGCCGCTCCTGCAAAACCTCAACCACCTTTTGCTTGATCTCGGGCGAAAGCGCGATGCGGGTGGGGTACATACGGGTAACCAGGGTGGTCTTCGGGCCTGGGGTGGTGGTGGTGCTGCCTTGCTTCTTTGCAGGCATTTCTTTCACGCTTTGCTGTGCCATCGGGCTTGGGTTTCCTTTTCTGGGTTCGGTGTGTGGTCGTTCGGCGTTTGCCGCGCGGGCTCCATGGGTTGCACGTTGGAGGCGCCGCTGCGAGCTCACTCGGTGTGTGAGCCACGCTCACTGCCAAGTGGTTCGATGCGCCCGGCGGTCCCGGCGCAGTCTGCTCCAAAGAGCGCATCCTGTGATGCGATCCACGCAGCCGAGAAAGGCAGAAGGCTGGCGGCGGAAGCAGGCTGCTGGCTACAATGGGGCATGCACATCTGGAGTCTGCGCCCTGCTTTGCTTTCGACCTGCGGTTTGCTTGTGGCGGCGCTTGCGCTGCATGGGCAGGACGAGCGACGCGGCCGCAAATACACCCCGCCCCCGCCGGTTGCGCACGTGGTCGTCACCGTGACCAAGGGCAAGGCCGACAAGCCGGTGGAAAGCGCAGCCGTGATCTTCCATACCGAGCACAACGGCAAGGACCAGGGCAATCTGGAAGTCAAGACGAATGAGGAAGGTCGCGCCGTGATCGATGTGCTGCCGATCGGCGACCAGGTGCGGGTGCAGGTCATCAAGTCCGGCTTCCAAACCTACGGGGAAGACTTTACCGTCGATGGTCCAACCAAGGAGATCGCCGTAAAGCTGAAGCCGCCAGCCGGCCAATACTCGATCTACAACAAGGGCGCATCGGCCGACCAGCCTGCGGCGCCGGTCAAAACCGCGCCTCCGCAGTAGCCGTCTTGATGTGGTTGGGCGAGGACGAAGGGGTCAAACGCCGCCACCGGCATCGGTGATCGCTGTGACGGTGACCCTGCCCTGGCAGACGGTGAGCGTATGCCGCACCGTGAACAGGTCTCTGCTGCCGGGCGCCGACACCGCGACGGAGCCAACGGTATCGCACGGCGTCCCTGCGGTTGCAGCGGTCCAGCCTATCTCAAAGCTGGCTTGGCCGGCTGGGGCGAGCAGCACCAGCGGCGAGGGGCTGCCGGGCGAGGCGACCGCAGGCGTGATGGCTGGCTGCACGGAGGCTTCTAATCGCCTGGCGGCGATCTTTTCAATAACGATGTTCCCCAGCAGGGAGCCGTCTTCGCGCAAAAGTGAGATAGCCGGATACCCGCTCAGTCGGCAAGGTCCCGCGGCATGGTTGACCAGGTTGAGTCGAACGGTGCGGCGGTCTCCATCGACGTCAGCGCCGGACTCAAACAGGCTGAGGTTGGCTGCGTCGCAGTCCGGGGCCGCGTTCACGTCGATCTGTGTAGTCCGCTTTTGCAGCCGGGCCGGCCGGTCGGCCACTAGGTAGGGCCCGTTTGGGTTTGCTCCTGCACGCTCTTCGCCTAGAAGGGGTGCGCCAGCGTGCAGGGACCGCGTCGCGTGATGGGCTGCGCTGCACCCGCCCAGGCACAGTAAAGGCAGGAGTGCTGCCTGGAGGCAGGCGGTTCGCCTTTCGACTTTCCTGGCAAAGAGGCTCATGGAGAGAGACCGAGGTCTGCTGTGGAGATGGCCCCGCAGCCCGAGAGGTTGTTTGCGCCAAGGCGTTTTTGCATGCTTTGCGCTCACTCTCTTCCGGCGTTTGGGTGCGTGCCGTCCTCCTTAAGCGGTGTCTCCTTGCGGCCGGGTAGGATGGAGCCATGTGCAGGCTGCAAGGAGAAAAGGTCCTCATCACAGGTGGAGCTCGGCGGATCGGGCGCGGGCTGGCGTTGGCCCTGGCAGGCGCGGGTGCTTCCGTGGCGATCACGTACAGGCAATCTTCGGCTGAGGCAGAAGCGACAGTGGCCGCGCTGCGGGCTTTGGGCGTGGACGCCTTTGCGGTCGCCTGCGACCTGAGTCTGCCGGCCAGCATCCGCGCCGCCGTCCTGGCCGCGGCTGACGCGCTCGGGGGCTTGACCCTGCTGGTGAACAATGCGGGCGCGTTTGAAACCGCCTCGCTTGAAACGCTGGGCGTGGAGCAGTGGGATGCTATGTTTGCGACCAACACTCGCGCGCCTTTCCTGGCGGCGCAGGCTGCTCTGCCGCTGCTGCGTGCTTCGGCCGCTGCGCGGGGCAGGGCAGCCAGGGTGATCAATATCGGGTCGCTCGGCGGCCAGCATGCCTGGGCCACCCATGCGCACTACTGCGCCTCCAAAGCAGCCCTGCATATGCTTACCGGGACGATGGCCAAGGCCTGGGCGCCGGAGGTGGCGGTAAACTGCGTGGCGCCCGGAATGATCTCAACCGGCGAAGGCGAGAATGGCGGCGACTACACGCACTTCATCGCGAAAACGCCGATGCGTCGCAACGGCACCACCGCCGATGTCGCCGAAGCGGTGTTGTTTCTGGCCGGAGCGACACCCTTCATCACCGGGCAGGTTTTAACCGTCGATGGAGGGCTTGGCCTGTAGGCTCAAGGAAAGAAGGCGCAGCCGCCTGTGTGACCGGGCAGGGAGCAGAAGCACGATTGAGGGAAGGCGATGCCTGTCTCAGCGTCGCCCGAAAAGGCGCCCAAAGACGCTCTTCTTGCTCCCGTACATGGGCTGCTTTTGTTCCGCCGTGTGCAGGTGCGTCGCCTGGGGCTGCGCCGGCAGGTCGTCGCCCTCAAAGACGGCGCGGGGATTGTGGATGCACAGCCGGTCTGCTGTTTCCACCCCGCACCGCTTTTTCACTTCTTCGTAGCCGCGGCTCAGGATGGGCGGCCGCGACTCTAGATTGTGCGCGTCGGTAGCGAGAAAATGCACCCAGTTGCGATCGAGAAACTTTTCCGCTACAGCCTTGGCCGTGCGCCCGAAGCGCCCGGTAAGCGAGGAGGCGGTTACCTGGACGAGTGCGCCGTCGCGCACCCACTCGGCCAGCCGCTCCGGATGCCGCTGCAGCACCGGATTGCGCTCGGGATGGGTGATGATGGGTCGCTGTTTCAGAATGGTCAGCTCGAAGAAGCTGTCGTTGATCGTTTCCGGGATAATGGTGTCCGCAAACTCGACCAGCAGATACTTGCGACCGTTGATGGTGTAGCGGCCGGGGTTATCGAGCGCGTCCTGAATATTGTCCCAGGAAAGATGGAAGTCGCAGCCCAGGCCGAGCTTGACCTTGTTGCCGGTGGCGACGCGGACCTGCTCCAGCAGAGCTTCGTTCCGCGCGCGGTCGTATTGGAACCGGTTGTTGGCGTGAGGCGTGCAGACAATATGCGTGATGCCGTCGCGTGCGGCGACCTCCACCATCTTTGTCGAGGTGTCAAGGTCGGGCGAACCGTCGTCCAACCCGAAGAGCAGGTGGTGATGTATGTCGATCATCGAGGGCTGCTGAGCTCCTGGCGCGCACCGAGCGCGTGAATCAACGAACTGAAGATACCAAATCCATCGGACGATCCGAGCAAAGCTTCACTCGAACGGTCGGGATGGGGCATCATCCCTAGAACGTTGCGCCGCTGGTTGAGGATGCCTGCGATGTTTCCGAGCGACCCGTTCGGGTTTGCCTCTGGTGTGATGTCGCCTGCCGCCGTGGCGTAGCGAAAAGCGATACGATCGTCCCGCTCCAAAGCCGCCAAGGTTTCCGGCTCGCAGAAGTAGTTGCCTTCCATGTGGCCGATCGGCACCTGCAGGATCTCCCCTTGGCGCAGCTGGTTGGTAAAAGGGGAGTCGGTCGTCTCCGTACGCAGATAAACCTGCCGGCAGATGTATTTGAGTCCGGCATTGCGCAGCAGCGCGCCCGGCAGCAGGCCGGCCTCGCAAAGAATCTGGAACCCGTTGCAGATGCCGAGCACCGGGCCACCCTCGGCCGCGAAGCGGGAGACCGATTGCATGACCGGCGAAAACCGCGCGATGGCGCCCGTGCGCAGGTAATCGCCATGGGCAAAGCCTCCCGGCACCAGGATGGCGTCGCAGTCGCCGAGCGAGGGCGAGTCGTGCCAAAGCATCACCGTGGGCTGCCCGGCCAGCTCCGAGAGCACGTGCGAGGCGTCACGGTCGCAGTTGGAGCCGGGAAAGACAAGGACACCGAACTTCATACCTGTAGGCTAGCAGTTTTTTTCCTCATGCTGGAGCTGCCGAAAGGCGCGGACGTGCACCGTTTGGCCTGCCCGCGCATCTTTCCAAACATGGAAACAAGGCAGCTTGGTTATTCAGGATTGAAGGTTCCCGCCCTTTGCTTTGGGGTAGCAACCTTTGGCGGCGGCAGCGAGTTCTTTCGGGCCTGGGGCCAGACGGACGTGGACGAGGCCCGGCGCATGATCTCGCTCTGTCTTGAGGCAGGCGTCAACCTCTTCGACACAGCCAATATCTACTCCTATGGTCTCGCCGAGGAGATACTGGGAAAGGCGATCGAAGGGCGCCGGCACGAGATGCTGCTCTCGACCAAGGCGACCTTTCGCATGGGCCAGGGCGCAAACAACGTCGGCTCCTCGCGTATGCACCTGATCGAGCAGTGCCATGCGAGCTTGAAGCGGCTCGGCACTGATTACATCGACATCTACCATATGCACGGCTTCGACGCGACGACCCCGGTCGAAGAAACCCTGGAAACGCTGGACACCCTGGTCAAGCAAGGCAAGATCCGCTACCTGGCGGCGTCCAACTTTTCAGGCTGGCACCTGATGAAGTCGCTTTCCCTGAGCGAAAGGCATAGCTGGCAGCGCTACGTGGCGCACCAGGTCTACTACTCGCTGGTAGGGCGCGATTACGAGTGGGAGTTGATGCCGCTCGGTCTCGATCAAAAGGTCGGCGCGCTGGTGTGGAGCCCGCTCGGATGGGGCCGCCTTACGGGCAAGATTCGTCGCGGACACCCGCTGCCCGAGCAGAGCCGGCTCCATGCGACGGCAGACTACGGTCCTCCCGTGCCTGAAGAGTACCTGTATACGGTCGTAGACGCGCTTGACCAGGTCGCGGCCGAGACAGAAAGCACGGTGCCGCAGGTGGCACTGGCCTGGCTGCTCACCCGGCCTACCGTTTCAAGCGTCATCCTGGGAGCACGCAACGAGGAGCAGCTGAAGCAGAATCTTGCCGCTGCTGCTTTATCCCTCACCTCGGATCAGATTGCGAGGCTCGACAAGGCCAGTGAGCCGCAGCTGCCGTATCCCTACTGGCACCAGGATGGGTTTCGCGAACGCACGCCTTCGCCTGTGCCGTATGGATTGAACAAGAAGTAAAGCTCGCACGCGGGGCTGCTGCTTCACGCGGCGCGTTTTTATGCGTGAAGGGCATGCCCCCGCCTCCGCCGGGGACTGTCGCGCGGCCAGTGCTTTCTCCGGCGCTTATTCAGTCGACCCCACTGACCTTGACCCACCATGCGAGGCACCATGCCCGTTCTTACGCTTGAAGAACACTTCGTCACGCAGTCGTTTCTTGCTGTGACCGAAGCATACGGCAGCCGACGCCTGGCGCCTATGGCTGCGCTCCAGCCAAAGCTCCTGGATCTCGGTGCAGGGCGCATCGCGGCCATGGACGAAGCGGAGATCGACCTCCAGGTGCTTTCGCTGGCGTCGATGGGGCTCGATGCGGTGCCGGCCGCGGAAGCGACGGCGCTTATCGCTGACGTCAACGACGAACTGGCTGCGGGCGTGCCGCTGCCCCCGGATCGATTGCGCGGGTTTGCTGCCCTGGCGATGAAAGAGCCGGCAAAGGCGGCTGCGGAGCTTGAACGCTGCATCTGCAAGCTTGGCTTTCCGGGGGTGCTGCTTGACGGTACAACGGATGGCCTGTTCCTCGACGATCCGCGCTTTTTGCCGGTCTTCGAGGCCGCTGCGCATCTCGGCGTGCCCGTGTACCTGCACCCCGCGCCGCCGCCATCGACTGTGCGTGAGGCGTACTACTCCGGGCTGCCGGGAGAGGCCGGCACCCTGCTGTCTATTGCAGGCTGGGGCTGGCACGCTGAACTCGGACTGCACACCCTGCGGCTGATCGTCTCAGGGCTTTTTGACCGCCTTCCAGAGCTCCAGCTGATCATCGGGCACATGGGCGAAGGTCTTCCTTACGCCTTGGCTCGGACCAGCGGGATCCTGTCGCAGGCAGTAACTCTGCGGCAGCCCGTTGCGGACTACTTCAAGACGAATATCCACATCACGACGAGCGGGTACTTCACCGAAGCACCGCTCGCCTGCGCACGTGAGATGGTTGGGATCGATCGGCTTTTGTTTTCGATCGATTACCCGTTCAGTCCAAACACCCGAGGCCGCGAGTATCTGCAACGCTTGCGCACAACACTGAGCGCGGAAGACTTTGACAAGCTGAGCCACGCAAATGCAGAGCGCCTGCTTCGGATCGCCGCTCCGGATCGTGCTTCCGGCCGTGCTTCCGATCCGCCTTCGGAGTAAGCTCCCCGAAGGGCAGGCGCTCTCATTAATGGGTCGCTTACTCTGCTGAGGCGGCTGCTTTGAGCACGGGCTTGGCTTCAGCCAGCACCCGCTTGGCTACAGCCTTTTCCTCGTTGAGTGTAGCGGTCAACAGACCGACAATCTCCTTTTGCCCGAGCTGCTTGGCAAGCAGGATGGCGGTCGTATAACCGGCAACCTCGTAGTGCTCGATGCGCAGCGCGGCTCCTGCAAGCGCAACGTCCTTCAGCTCCGGCGCAAGATCCTCCGCAAGTTGCTCCTGGGCCTCGGTAATCAGGCCCTGCATGCCGTGGCAGGTTTCTCCTGTCGCTTTTTTGCCGATGATCTGGAAGATCTGTTTCAAGCGCTCTACTTGGCCTTTGGTTTCTTCCAGGTGCTCGGTAAAGCTGGCTTTGAGTGCCTCGGTTTTGACGGCTTTCGCCACCTTCGGCATCGCCTTGGTCAACTGCAACTCGGCACTGTACAGATCGCGCAACTCACTGATCAAAACATCATGCAAACTCATAGGACGCTTTCACCTCACGAGGATGGATGCGGGAGGAGCCTCGCTGAGCCGCTTCGCGCCGGCAACTCTGCTGGCCTCCGCGGCACGGGGGCTGCCGGGGCTGACCGGACCATGGCAGCCGGCGACTCGGCGAGCCGCTGAGCAGACCGCCGGGCAGACAGCTGAGCGAGCGGCGGAGCGAGCCACACGCAAGGGACGCAGCTCAGCGGCGCGCGCCTACCCATCGCCGCTGAGGCTGCCGGAGAGTGGACGCTAGCTGCTATACTTGGCCGTTGCCTGGGCGGTCGCGGACCGTGGCCAGGTACGCCTGTCCACACCACCCGAAACTCGAGGTTTCTTTCATGTCCGGCCATTCAAAATGGGCGACGATCAAGCACAAGAAGGGCGCCGCGGATGCCAAGCGCGGCAAGATTTTTACCCGGCTCATCAAGGAAGTGACCATGGCGGCGCGCCAGGGCGGCGGCGACCCGGACGGCAATCCCCGTCTTCGCACCGCGATCGCCGCGGCCAAGGCCGAGAATATGCCGGCTGACAATATCAAACGCGCCATCCAGCGCGGCACGGGCGAGCTTGAAGGCGCGAACTACGAAGAGATCAGCTTTGAAGGGTATGGCCCGGGCGGCGTAGCGATCATCGTTGAATGCACGACAGACAATCGGAACCGGGCTGTGTCGGAGATCCGCCACGCATTTTCAAAAAACGGCGGCAACCTGGGTGAGCCCAACTCTGTCCGCTTTATGTTCGCCAAGAAAGGCTTGATCGTGGTGGACAAGGCGGCGGCCGATGAAGACAAGCTGATGAGCCTGGCGCTTGAAGCAGGCGCCGACGACCTGGCGGACCAGGGCGAAACCTGGGAGATTACCTGTGATCCGCACGCCTACGAGGCGGTTGCGGAGGCGGTCAAGGCTGCGGGCATCGAGACGCTTGCCTCGCAGGTGACCATGGTAGCCAGCACCTACACCAAGCTGGAGGGGGCGGCTGCCAACCAGATGATCCGGCTGCTGGAAACGCTGGAAGACAACGACGATACCCAGAACGTGTATTCGAACTTCGATATGGATGCCGATCAGATGGAAGCCGTCTCAGGCTAGCGCATGGCGCGCAGCTGGGTGCCGTTTTGAAGGGGAAATCAGGGGCCGCGCGATCCGGGCGGCCTTTTCTTTGCTTACGGGCCAAGTCTTTGCGGGGCAGATATTTGCCGGCCAGGTCTTTGCGGGCCAAGTCGGGGGGGCGATCCTAGAC
>CAXTPL010000049.1:13632-19911 GCA_964246065.1 uncultured Acidobacteriaceae bacterium | reverse complement strand
GTTGAAAGCAAGAAACAAAGGCTGCAGAGGATTCGCTGCGGCGGGCGCCGCCCAATCCCCGGGGATGTTGCAACCCGTGCTGTTACTGATGCGTGAACGGGCGGCAGGATGCAGGGCACACCCGCCGGCCGGACCATCTCAAAAGCGTTCGCGCCTCTTCAACCCATCTTAATACAGTCGCAACGCGGCTGACGCTGACCGGCTCGAACCGGGGTCACTCCCGTCCGGCAACCCTCGGGACCGTTCCTCGATGATCCCCAGACCGTTCCGGGACATCCGGCCGGACTCCCCCAGCGTCCTTGTGACAGCGGAGCGGGTCACAGGTATCATCGGAGGGACATGCACCTCGGCGATTCGATCTTTATCTTCATCCTGGCGCTGGTGCTCTTCGGACCGAAGAAGCTGCCGGAGATGGCGCGCCAGATCGGCAAGCTGATGGCCGAGTTTCGTCGTGCTTCGAACGACTTTCGGCTCCAGATCGACGAGGAGCTGCGCACCATGGAGCGGCAGGAACAGCAAAAGAAACAGGAAGTGGAGCGGACCGCGCCAAGCGCCGGGGCCACCGCTGAGCCGAACCTGCTCGCACCCCTTGGCGATGCCAGCACGCAGGCCGGGGCCAACCTGCAGATTCTGCCTCCCGCGCTTGGGCAGCAGGTGAGTGCCGGCACGCCCTACGCGGTCTCGGCAAGCACGGGCGAGGTGGCGCCGGCTGAGGATCATCCCTTGCTGCGCGTCGACAGCATCCCCGCCGACCCCCGTGCGCAGGGGGACGCGCCGACGGGCCTTGAGGCGGCGCAGGCAAATGCCGCCCTGCTGGACCGCCATACTTCCTTTGTAGAACCAAGCCGCGAACCGGAACAGGCGACGCTGCAGAATGGCTGAGCGCCTTTGCAGCGGATGTGCCTGCAGCGTGACGGGAGCCTCCTATGGCTGACCTGATGGATCGCGCACGCACGGCCGTGTCGGATCGCGCCGAGCTGCCCGGCATGAGCCTGCTGGAGCACCTTGAAGAGCTTCGGCGGCGCATCGTGCACTCAGTGATCGCGCTTGTGGTCGGCTTTTTTGTGGCGTACGGCTTTCATGAGCGGATCTACGCCTTTATGCAGGCGCCCATCACGATTGCGCTCAAGCGGCACCACCTTGATACGCAGCTGGTGTACCACAACCCGGTCGATCCTTTTAACCTTTACCTCAAGATCAGCGCGTTAGGTGGGTGCCTGCTGGCGGCGCCGTACGTGCTTTACCAGGTCTGGCTGTTTATCTCGCCGGGGCTTTACCAGAACGAGAAAAAGTATATCTGGCCATTTATGTCGGCCACCATCCTGCTCTTTTTCGCAGGGGCGTTCTTCGGGTATCGCTTTGTGTATCCCGGGTCGCTCGACTTTCTGCTCACCTACGGTGACAAGTTCAAGCCGCTCATCGAGATCAACGAGTATACCGACCTGTTTTTGACGGTCATCCTCGGCCTCGGAATCACCTTCGAGCTTCCTATCCTTGTCTTGTTTCTGTCCTTGTTCGGAATCACCAATGCCCGGTTTCTCTGGAAGAACCTGCGCTATGCGGTGCTGATTATCTTTGTCGTGGCGGCCATCATCACACCGACGCCGGACATTATCACCATGTGCGTGTTCGCGACGCCCATGCTGGTGCTGTACCTGATCTCGATCGGCGTCTCCTACATGGTGCACCCGGCGCAGCGGCGTAAGCGCCGTGAGCTGGCAGAAAAGAAGGGGTAGCGAGCGGATGCGAAGGTGCGCGAACCGATGGCGATGGCGGGTGGTTGTTGGACTTCTCGTGCTGGGGGCGATGCTCCCCGCCCGTGCCGCCGCCCATGCCGCGGAGTCGTTCAGCGGCGCCAAGGCGCTCGCCTACACCACCCAGTTTGTGAACCAGACCGGGCCGCGTTACAACGGCAGCCCGGGTCTCGCGAAAGCGCAGGCATTTCTGCGTCAGGCGTTTGCGCATGACCAGCTGGAAGATGACGCGTTTACTTCATCCACACCGGCTGGACCGCAGCCCATGCACAACTTTATCGTGCGCTTTCCGGGGAAAAAAGATGGCGTCATCGTCCTCGCCACCCACTATGAAACGAATTACTGGCTGCGCGATGTGAACTTTGTAGGCGCAAACGATGGTGGAGCGACCACCGGGCTTCTGATTGAAATGGCCAACCTGCTCCGCGGGCACACGCTCGATGGATACTCGGTCTGGCTGGTGTTCTTCGATGGCGAAGAGTCCGTCAACCCGGATTGGACCGATGCCGATTCGCTTTACGGCTCGCGCCACCTGGCGGCCAAGTGGGCGGCAGATGGAACGCTGAAGCGAATCAAGGCCTTTCTGTTGACAGACATGCTCGGAGACAAGGACCTTAACATCGATCGTGACACCAACTCGACTCCCTGGCTGCTGGACCTGGTCAAGAAAGCCGCAGACAACGAGGGTGACGGCAAGTACTTTTTTGGGCGGCCGAATACGGTAAGCGATGACCACCTGCCCTTTGCCAGGCGCGGCGTGCCGTGTGCCGACGTGATCGACATCGAGTATGGGCCGGATGGTCCGGGGACGTTTCACCACACCACCAAAGACACTCTCGACAAGCTGAGTGCGAAAAGTCTCGGCATTGCCGGGAGCACACTGCTTGAGACCATTCACCTGCTCGACGCACGCTAGGTAGGCGCGCGGCCATGAGAAAGACTTTCATCCGCGCCGTCATCGAAGTCGCGTTCATTCTCTTTTTGTTTTATGCCAACCTGCTTATGGGCGAGTTTACCCATAGCGGCCAGGCGCGCGGGGTGACGCTGCCGGGGGCGCTCGCCGATATTTTTAGCCTCGCCAATCTCGCCATCGGCATCGTTGCCGCGCTGGTCGGCTACGTTGTTTTCGAGTTTTTACGGGAGATGCTGTAGGGTTCCTGCATGGCAAGGATGATCGCGGGCGCCACGCTTCCCTTCTGGCTCAGCTTCCATGCCATTGTGGCAACACTTTTGTTTGTCGACCTGGTACTGCTGCAGCGAACCAAAAAAGTCTCGCTGCGGACGGCCTGGGCCTGGACGGCGATCGTCGCCGCACTGGCCTTTTGTTTTGCGCTTTTCCTTTCAAGCACGCAAGGCATGGAGCACGGGCTGCAGTTCCTTTCAGGGTACCTGGTCGAGGGCTCTCTGTCTGTCGACAACCTGTTCGTATTTCTGCTGCTGTTTCGCTCGCTCAGCCTCGATGTAGAGCAGCAGCGGCGGGTGCTGCTGTGGGGCGTGCTGGGCGCAATTGCGTTGCGTGCAGTATGCATCTTCGCAGGGGTTGCGCTGCTGGCTCGCTTCCATTGGGTGGAGTACCTTTTCGGCGGCATCCTGCTTGTGGCCGGGCTGCGCCTGCTGCGTGCGAAAAAGGAGCCCGACCTGCACAAGGAGAAAGGTCCCATGCGGTGGCTCGCGGCGCATGTACGGTCTGCTCCCGGCGGCGCTCCGCCGCTGTCGGCGTTTCTGCTGATCGTGCTCGCGGTGGAAGCCACGGACCTGATCTTCGCGCTCGACTCTATTCCAGCCGTACTGGCGATCTCCCGCGACCCGTTCGTGGTTTACACCTCGAATATCTTTGCCATCCTTGGCTTGCGCTCCCTTTACTTTGCGCTTGCAGCCATGCTGGACAAGCTGCGCCTGCTGCACTATGGGCTCGCGCTGATCCTGATCTTTGTCGCGTTCAAGATGCTTGCCGAACCGTGGGTGCATGTGCCAACGCTGGTCTCGCTCGGGGTCATCCTCACGGTGCTGGCGGTGTTTACGGCAGCGAGCAAGCTTGTGCCGGAGACAGGACGCGCCTGATCACGCCAGGACGCAAGGCAGGAGCGGCGTGGAGCCTGTTGCCGGAGGCAGTTTTGGGGCCGTTCTGGAGCCGAGCTGGGGCCGATCTGGGGCCGAGCTAGGGGACGCAACGGGCCGCCTTGGGAGTCCGCGAGTTGCGGCAGGCGCTTCGCCTAGGAGCCTCGGACCCAAAACTCCGGAGCACCCTCGCCTGCCAGGCGGGAGTGGCGCTCGAAACGGGCATCGTCGCGCACCGGGTAGTCGCTGCGAAAGTGTGCTCCGCGGCTTTCCTCGCGTGCCAGCGCAGCCCGCACAATCAACGTGGCAACTGCGTGCAGGTTGGCGAACTCGAGCGCGCCGCGCCCGGGTGCTGCCGCCAGGGCCTCAGGAGCTATCTCGCGCAGTGCCTCCGCAGCTCGTTCCAAACCTGCTGCATCGCGAAGCAGCCCTGCCTCGCGCCACATAAGGGCGCGCAGCCGCGGGAGCGCGGCATCGCCCGGCCCGGCGCTCCCAGTTGCTCCCCGGCTCGCCGATGCTATCGGTTCGGCGCGGCCCTCTGCGGAGACCGGCGTATAGCCAAGCATCGCTTCAGCCGCGCGCGCACCGAATACCAACCCTTCCAGCAGCGAATTGCTTGCCAGGCGGTTGGCGCCGTGCACCCCTGTGCAGGCCACCTCGCCGGCGGCGTAAAGGCCGGGCAGAGACGTGCGCCCATCTACGTCGGTGGCCACGCCGCCCATCAGGTAGTGCGCAGCCGGGCGTACCGGGATCGCGTCGCGATCGAGTGCCAGGCCATGCCGCGCAAGAAACGCGGAGATGCCCGGGAAGCGTTCCGCGAGGTCGAGCCCGGCGGCCGCGACGTGCCGCATATCCAGGTACACCGGCTGCGCCGCCCCTGCATCGCTCATCCCTTCGCGGGTAATGGCGCGTGCGACCACATCGCGAGGCGCGAGCTCCAGCAGCGGGTGGTAACGCTCCATAAAGCGCTCGCCGCGATGGTTGAGCAGCACGGCGCCCTCGCCGCGTAACGCTTCAGACAACAGGAAGCGCGCCACCCCGGGCAGGCTCAGCGCGGTGGGGTGAAACTGGAAAAACTCGATGTCCTCGACGACCGCGCCTGCGCGCCACGCGGCTGCGATGCCGTCCCCCGTTGCCACGGCAGGGTTGGTGGTATCGCTGTACACCTGCCCGGCCCCGCCGCTAGCCAGCAACACGGCGCGAGCCTCCACCCGGTCGTCCGCGCCATCGGCTGTGAGCAGGCGCACGCCCGTCACCGCGCCGTCTTCGCCCATCTGCAGATCGGCCAGGCAGGTCCACTCGCGAAAGCAGATGCGGGGATGGGTACGCGCGTGCGCCAGCAACGCCCGGCCGATCTCGGCTCCGGTGGCGTCGCCATGCGCGTGCAGGATGCGATTGCGGCTGTGCGCGCCTTCGCGCGTCAACATGAGCTCCCCAAGCCGCTCGCCGCTTGCATAGCGATCAAAGGCTGTGCCCCAGCGCAGCAGCTCACCCACGCGCGCGGGCCCTTCAGTCACCAGCACCGTGGCCGCCGCCTCATCGACCAGGCCATCGCCGGCGGCCAGGGTGTCCTGCAGGTGCAGGGCCACGTCCTGCTCGCCGCTGATTGCCACGGCGATCCCGCCCTGCGCGTAGCTGGTGTTCGACTCGCCCAGCTGTTCCTTGGTGACGACGAGCACGGTTCCGTGTTGAGCCAGGGTTACTGCCGCACGCAGCCCTGAGATGCCTGCGCCTACCACGATAAAGTCTGTCTGCATGACTCCCTGACGCACCCCCATGCGACACCGGCAAATCGCCGGGCTGCAGGGCATGGCACTTCCCGTCCTATTGGACTCGCTTTGCACGGGCGAAGATGCGCCGGGGCCTGCTGCGCGTTACGATGAAAGCAAGTGCGCACGATCCCGGTTGTAACCCCCTCAGCCCAGTACAACGTATACGTGAGCAGCGGCTTGCTTGCCTCGTTGTCGCGGCGCATCCGCGCAGCCCGAGGACCAGGAGGGGCGGGCGCGCGCATGTTTGTGCTCACTTCGCCGGAGATCTGGGCGCTCTGGTCGGAGCGTTTTCTTGCCTCCTTCGCAGGGATTGCGCTTACGGTGCTTTTTCTCCCGGCGGGCGAGCAGCACAAGCGCCTGCACGCGTTGGAGCGGCTGCTCGAAGAACTGGCGCGCGCGGGAGCCGATCGATCCTCGCTGCTGATCGCGTTTGGCGGCGGCATTGTTGGCGATGTGGGCGGTTTTCTTGCTGCCATCTATATGCGCGGCATCCCGTATGTGCAGGTACCCACGACCCTGTTGGCGCAGGTAGACTCCTCGGTCGGCGGGAAAACAGGGGTGAACCTGGCCGCAGGAAAAAATCTCGCCGGCTGCTTTCATCATCCACTGGCGGTATTTGCCGATATCGATCTGCTGGCGACGCTGCCGGACCGCGAACTGCGTGCCGGACTATATGAGAGCGTAAAGGGCGGCAT
>CAXTPL010000049.1:10530-13622 GCA_964246065.1 uncultured Acidobacteriaceae bacterium | reverse complement strand
CCTGATGGAGCAGCACGCCGGCGGTATCCTGGCGCGCGACCCCGCGCTGCTTGAGCAGGTGGTGGCGCGCTCTGTGGCGCTCAAAGCAGAGGTGGTCGGCCTGGACGAGCGCGAAAGCGGGCTTCGCATGATCCTGAACCTTGGTCACACCGTAGGCCATGCGATTGAAGCCGTGACGAAATACAAAGCCCTGCTGCATGGCGAGGCGATCGGCTGGGGCATGGTGGCAGCGATCAGCATCGCACGCGAGCGCGGCACGGTGAGCCTGCAGGAGGTTGAGCGCATGCGGCAAACGCTGGCGCTGTATGGGCCATTGCCGGGCTTTGAGGCGACTGCCCCGGCTTTGGCCGCGGCAACGGGCGGCGACAAAAAACATCGCGGCGCGGTGCGCCGTTTCGTCTTGCCGCGAGGCATTGGCGACGCGTTTGTTGTGGAAGATTTAAGCCCGGCCGAGCTCCACAGCGGCATTGAGGCGATGCTGGCGCAGCGGCCGGCCCGCGCGCGCGAGGCTGCCCATGGCTGAGCCTGTGCCGCCCGAGACTGGCACCCAGGCCAACCCCGGCGCGCGGCCGGCCGGGGTTACCGACGAGACAAGCGCGGCGCTTGCGGTGCGGGCCATGTTCAACGAGATCGCGCCTCGCTATGACCTGCTGAACCATCTGCTGTCGTGCAACATCGATCGCCTGTGGTGGTGGAAGACTGCGCGACGCTTTCGCCGGATCCTTGAGCAGCCCGATGCGGCCATCCTTGATGTGTGCTGCGGCACGGGCGATATGACGATGGCCTTGCTGCGACATCGGCCAGCGGGTGCTCGACCGATGCTCGCGGCCGACTTTGCGCACCAGATGCTGCGCCGCGGCGCGGAAAAGTTCGCCCAGGAGCAGCCGCGAAATCGGCTGGGCGCCGGCCGCGGGGCGCGCGCCGTGGCCAGCGAGGCCGATGCCATGCGACTGCCGGTTCGCGCCGGCTCGCTGCAGTTGATCACCACAGCTTTCGGCTTTCGCAACCTGGCCAACTATCGCGAGGGTCTGGCAGAGTTTCATCGGGCGCTCGCGCCGGGCGGCCAGCTCGGCATTCTCGACTTTGCCGAGCCGGGCGGACTGCTGGGCAAGCTCTACGCTTTTTACTTTCGGCGGGTGCTCCCGGCTATCGGCTCTCGACTCTCCGGGGTGAGCGGGCCCTATGCGTACCTGCCGACATCGGTGGAGAAGTTTCCGCCGCCCGCACAGTTGATGACCACCATGCGCGAGATAGGCTTTCGCGAGGTAAGCTGGACACCCTACAGCCTGGGCATAGCAGGGCTTTATCGCGGCACCCGAGTGTGAACGCTTGCCTGCGGGCGCGCTTCGCTCTCTTTTTGCAGCTTCGTCGATCGACGGCAAAGAGGCACGGGCCGGGCACGAGACGGGCCGGGATTCGGGGACCGGGGCACGGGGACCGCAGCACGGAGACGAAGCATTGCCCTAGTCGTGCCCGTGCGCGGCAACCTACTCGCTTTTTGGATAGAAAAAGGCTCGACTCTTCAGTCGAGCCTTTTCCGTCGCGGCGCATCGTTACTGGTGGAAGACGTTTCCACTCTCCGAGTTCTGCGTCCACCGCAGACCGAAGGTGTAGGTTGGGCTGTAATATTCCCGCTGGATCGGGTACTTCTGGCTTCCATTGTAGAAGCCGAATACCTCATTGTTGAGGTTGAGGAACTGGGCTACGACGCTGACTCCGCGCCCCTTCGGCACCAGATAACTCACCTGCGCATCGACCTGCGTGTGCGGGTAGATGTAGGTGTCTGACTGCGGACCGTTGATGCCGCCCGGGGTGGGCGTCGTCGGCTGGCCGAGCACAGGAGTGCCATCCTGGTACGCGTACTGCCACAGGTAGGCATCGTTGTGCGTGAGGCCCATGCGTGCAGACAGGTTGTACTTGTCGTAAGTCATGTCGAAGTTATAGTTATTGGGGGCATTGCGCTGGAGCGTAGGGTGATCGGACCGGCCTGGATACCCGGCTACCGAGGCCGTATAGCTGTAATTGGCCGTAACGCCCGTGCCGGAAAGCGCGCCCGGGAGCATCGTCAAGTGCTCTTCCCAGCTGGCTTCTACTCCGATGACGTGGGCGGCGCCGATGTTAAGCGGAGCCGTCTCATAGTACGCGGCAGGACCGGTGGTCCCCGGCGCGGTGTACTGGACGTTCGTCACCGAAGTAGCTATGTAGTTATAGATCATTTTGTAGAATGCGCCGCCCTGGATGACGCCGACATTCTTAAGGTAGTGCTCGCCAAGCAGATCGAGATTTTGCGCCCAGGTAGCGCGCAGGTTGGGATTACCTGCCGTGAGCGCCGGTGCGCCCGCGGTGTCCGCCTGGCTTGGATCATAGGTAAGATACGGCGCCAGGTCGCCGTAGTTCGGCCTCGATAAACCGATGCTGTAAGTCAGCCGGAAGTCTGTCAAGTCGCCAAGGTTGTACTGCAAACCGGCGCTTGGCAGCACAAAGGTATAGCTCGAACTATTGTGTACGGGGGCCACTACGTTGGCCGCGTTCGGCTGATAGCCCCGCACAGCTTCGGTTGTGCCTTCCACTCGGACGCCAGTGTTCAAGCGAAACCGGTTGTAGGTCACAGTATTCATCGCATACCCGGCATACACCCGTTCATTCACATTGAAGTCATTGCGCAGGTTGCTTGCATCTTCTGTGTTGAGCGTGAACTGCCCGGCATTGGCGTTGTAATACGCACGGATTGCGGTGGCTTTCGACTGCGGCCCCGCTTGGTAGTCCCCGAAATAGTAATTGTTTCCCGCGCCGCGGTGAGTCAGAAATGTACTCAGCAGGGGCGCAGGGCCGTTGGCTTGTGATTGGTTATAGAGCTGCTCCTTGACGGCATCGCGGATTTTAAAGCCAATCTCCCACGTTCCGAAGGTCGGACCGAGCGTATAGCCCTTCGAGTAATCTGCCTGTCCGACGGCATCGCGCTCAAAGGTGTGATTGTCTTGAAAGCTGATGTTACTTAGCACATATTGCGTCGGATCATAAATGCTCGCGGCTCCAGGCACCACGGTGGGCGTTAGCTTCTGCACAAACGGATCCTGAGCGCTGTATACATA
>CAXTPL010000049.1:4005-10520 GCA_964246065.1 uncultured Acidobacteriaceae bacterium | reverse complement strand
TACATAGCCCACACCGTTCTGCTGTGTTGTGCCGGCCGCATTCTGGGTCGCGCCTGGGCCATTGAAGGCTGACGTCTGGAATCCTCCCGTGAGTTTGGCCTGCGAGAGCGCCGCACGCACCGACAGCGTCGACGTACCAAAGTCGCGGCGCGCCCCGCTTGACAGGCTCCAGATCTGCTGTACCGGCCTGCGATATACGTCCTGGTACTGCACGTTGCCAGAGTTATCGGTGGTGGTCGGTGTGATGAAATTGCCTACGTTCAGACGATTAATGCTGTCTTCGCCGAAATCGTCAAAGTACGAATACAAGCCCTTGAGATACGCGGTCGTTGTGTCGCTGAACTTGTAGTCGAGCGTGCCGCCAAGGCCATACCGCGAGCGATCGTAGAAGTAGTCGCGAAGATCGATGGAGTTAGGCGCGTTGACAGCCTGGCCGGTCGCGGTCGTTGTGCCGTCCGGATTAATGGCGACGATATTGTTGTAGGCCTGCGCAGGCTCCACATCGTTGATGCCGCGCCCGTTCCAGTCATAGCTGCCTGTGATCAAAAAGCCGAGCTTCTTGTCGGCTAGATAGCGTCGGCCGTACGTGGCAAAGACTTCGTCTTCGCCTCGCCCACCGTTGATCGGCGTATGTCCGTCCAATCCTTCTATGGCGAAGTACGGCTGATCGGTGGCCTGGCGGCTCACGAGGTTGATCGACCCTCCAATGCCGTCGCCATCCATGTTGGCGGTCAGTGTTTTGCTTAGCTCGATGGACTCGACCAGGTCGGCAGGAATGGTATCGAGCTTGACTGCCCGGATATTCTCCGGCGACGGCACCACGATACCGTCGATCGTAACCGCGTTCAGTCGCGGCTCGGTCCCGCGAATCTGCACGTACTTCCCTTCGCCTTCGTCGCGTTCCAGCGAAACGCTCGGCATGCGTCCGATTGCGTCAGCGATGTTCACATTCGGCAAGCTGTTGATCACTTCAGAAGGCAGCACCTGCACGATGTTTACCGCAACGCGCTGACGGTTGAGGGCTTCTGCCTCGCCCACCTCCCGTTCTGCCCGCACATTCACATCCGAGGAGGCATTGCTTACCGCCAGCACCGCATTGATGTTCGCGATAACGCCCGCAGCCACGTCTACCTCTGCCGAGTAGGTGTCAAAACCCAGGTAAGACACGCGCACCGTGTAATGGCCGGGCGTGACGCCGGCAACGATAAACTGCCCCTGCGCATCGCTCACCGCGGTCTGCTTACTCGGCTCCAGCATGATCTGCGCACCCTGCAGCACAGCCTTGCCGGGGTCGGTTACCGAGCCGGCCACCGAGCCGCGATCCTGCTGGGCTACAAGAGCTGTCGCCGGGGCCAGGAGCAGGCATGCCGCCGCAATCGCGGATATGCGCGGCCGCAGCACTGGAGACGAACGGAATACACCATTGAAAGTTTCAAACAAGGAAGTAGCCTCTGAAAAGCGATGAGGTCGGACCCCGGGGTGCATGGTGCTTTTGACGAACCATCGAAGTATCGAACTCCGAATTTACGAACCATCGAACCCGGGCCGCCTCTTCTACTTCAGCGCCGCTTGGATTAAGGATGTCTTAAGGTCGGGCCCTTCGCGATGTACATTCACAGCCTCTTTACCGGGCATTCACGAACCGGCCTCGCCTCCGTACCTGCCCTGCCGCGGGGACGCGCCTGCCCTGTTGCGGCGACGGCAGCACCTGGTCGCGGCCGGAGACGCCGGGGAGCGGCGCCATGGTCGGCGTCGTCGTACGGTAGCTTCGCCGCTGGCGACGTTGTAGGCTGACGATATGCACCAGGCAAGCTCCCCTCCGCCGAGCGCCCTGCACGCCGCCTCCGGGGGAGCGGCGAGCGCGCGCGATGCTGCGCCGGAGAAGCGGGCGGCCGCACTTACCTCCGCCGCGGCTGCCCTGCTCATGAGCCTGCTCAAGCTGGTGACCGGACTGATGACCGGCTCGCTCGGCATGTTGTCCGATGCGGCACACTCCGGGCTTGACCTGGTGGGCTCCGCGCTCACTTACCTTTCTGTACGCGTTTCAGACAAGCCGGCCGACGAAGACCACCCCTATGGCCACGCCAAGATAGAAAATCTGTCGGCCTTTGTTGAGACTTTTCTGATGATCGGCTCGTGCGTCTGGATCAGCTACGAGGCGATCCACCGGATGCTTGCCCGCGATGTAGCGATCCGCTATTCGGCGTGGCCGCTGGGGGTGCTTGCGTTGTCCATGGCAGTGGATACCTGGCGGGCGCGGCACCTGAGCCTTGTGGCGGCGCGCACACAAAGCGACGCGCTCCACGCCGACGCGGTGCACTTTGCCTCCGATATTTGGTCCAGCGCGGCCGTGTTTGTGGGGCTGGGACTTTCCTGGCTCGGCTTTCGTACGCATATCGGCTTTCTGCGCTACGCCGATTCGGCAACCGCTCTGGTCGTGTCCTCGCTCATCCTGCGCATGAGCTGGCGGCTGGCGCGGCGGACCACCGGCGCCTTGCTCGACTCGATCCCCGTCGAGATGCGCTCGCGCGTGCTGGTCGAAGTGAACCATATCGACGGCGTACTCGCTGTGGATCAGGCTCGGATGCGGCGGGCCGGTGCGCACTACTTCGCCGACCTTACCTTGTCACTCTCGCGCCAGCTGACCTTTCAACATACTGAGCAGTTAGTCGAGGAAGCAACAGCGGCGGTGCGACGCGTGCTGCCCGGGGCCGACGTAGTGATCGGCACCGTGGCCCGGCAGGCGGGCACAGAAAGCATCTTCGACCGGGTGCGTGCCGTCGCCCTGCGCAACAATGTGGTTCTGCACGATGTGAGCGTGCAGCGGTTTGAAAACAAGTTATCGATCGAGCAGCATATTGAGGTCGACGAGCGTCTGCCTTTGCGCGAGGCTCACCAGTTCGTGCGGCGCATTGAGGACGAGATCCGCACCGAGTTGCCGCAGGTGGATCGCGTCTTGACCCACATCGAAAGCGAGCCTGCCACCATTGAGCAGCCTGTATCGCTCGCGCGCGACCGCGCCATGGAAGAACAACTGCGGCGCGTCGCCGGTACGCTGCCTGAGATCCGTGACGTACACGAGGTGGTGGTCAGCCGGGTCGGCGAGAAGTACCTGCTGAGCTGCCACTGCACCATGCCTGACGATCTCGCGATGCAGCGGGTACACGAGGTCATTACCACGCTTGAGTCCAGGTTTCGCAGCGACTGTCCGGAGGTGGCGCGCGTGATGATTCACCCCGAGCCGGAAACGGACAATCATCACCGCTGAACAGCCCTGCGTTGCCGATGCTGTGGTCCCTGGTGGAGCGTGACTCTGGGCGCCGCGCGCCGACCGCGCGGGGAACGGGAAGCGGTCGCGGCAGGCTGCACTACAATCAAGCTCGCAGAAGGGGTGACACTCGATGATCGCAAGCGCTACCTGGAAGCCAGGCACCAAACAGTATGAAGGCTGCTCAGAGAGCGGGCATTCCCTGCTCTTCGACGCAGACGCGGCGCACACTGCCGGCCCTTCGCCCATGGAGGCGGTGCTGGCTGCGCTGTGCGCCTGCACCTCGGTCGATGTAGTTTCAATCCTTGAGAAAAAGCGGCAGCCTTTGCACTCGCTTGTTGTGTCTGCGGCGGCGGAGCAAGCGGCTACACCACCCAGGGTTTTCACGCGCATTACGCTTACCTACCAAGTCGCGGGCGCCGGGAGCCGCAAAGCCGTGGAAGATGCCGTCGCGCTTTCAAAAGAAAAGTACTGCTCTGTTTCCCTGATGCTGGCGGCGAGCGTTGCCATCGACTACCGCATCGAGTACGTGGGCGGAGAGCCTCTGCCGTGATCGCGTTTTTTCGCTTCGTGCTGATCGCCATGGCCCTTACCCTGATCGCGGCTGTTTCGGCGGTAATCACGATGCGCTTTGCCATCCACGGGGCAGAGGTGACCATACCGGACTTTCGCGGGTTGAGCGTTGCGGCTGCTACGCAAAAGGCCGCGGCCCTGGGTGTCAACCTGAGTGTGGAGGGCCGGTTGTACTCAACCGAACTGACTGCAGGCCGGGTGCTGACGCAAACGCCCGCCCCTGGAGCGGTGGTGCGGCGGGAGTGGCAGGTACGCGTCACAGACTCGCTTGGGCCGCAAAAGGTGCCAGTTCCCAACGTGCTGGGCCAAGGGGAGCGACTGGCCAGTATCGCGATAGGCCGGCTGGGCCTGGAGCTTGGTACAGCGGCACATATGCCCGACGCACAGGTGCCGCCCGGGACCGTGATTGCGCAAAATCCCATGCCCAACGCAGCCGGGGTAGAGCGCCCAAGCGTCAGCCTGCTGGTCGCGGACGCTGAGCCTGCCGAGCCCGCAGCGTTCGTCATGCCGGACTGTACAGGCAAGCCAGCCGACGATGCCGCGGCGGCGCTGGTCCATGAAGGGCTGCGGCTGCCGGAACAGCGGGACGCGCTTCCCTCGGCCGATGGTGCACCTGCTGGGCAGCCGGGCATGGTGGCGCGGCAAAGCCCGGCACCCGGCGCACGCGTAACCACTCAGACAGCAATCGTGTTCGACGTCGCTCGGTAAGCAACCATGTGCTGCACTGTACTGGGCCGTGCGAGCCCTGGAAGCAGTGCTTGCGGCGGCTTCTCAGCTTTCGATGAAGCTGGTACCAGCGCCCGAGCCGAGTCCCGGCACGCCCGAGCGAGGCGCAGCGCGCCGACTTTCTCGTCTACGCGCGTAAAGCGCTTTCAAGTACAGCGTTCTTGCCGCTCGAGCACCGCCGCAAAAAAGCCGTCGCAGCCGAGCACCCCGGGCACCGTGCGCAGGTACGGGCCATGCACGGCCGAAGCACGCAGCAGGGCCAGTCCCGCTTGTGTAAGCACGCCTGCTGTTGCCAGGCGTACCAGCTCCTGCTCTACAAAAAGAAGTTTGTATCCGTGGCAGGCACGTACCGCTGCCTCGACGACCTCCTCGTTCTCCTCGCCCTCGAGCGAGCAAGTGGAGTAAACCAGCCTGCCCCCCGGCGTGAGCGCCCGCATGGCGGCGGACAGAATTGCCGTTTGCCGCTCGGCTTGTCGCTGAAACGACGCAGGCTCAAGCCGGTGGCGGATCTCAGGATTGCGCGCAAGCGTCCCAGTGCCGCTGCACGGCACGTCGCACAGGATGGCGTCATACGCCGGCTGGGGCGAGAGCGAAGCGGCGTCACCCACAAGGGTGCGCAGCCGCGCATTTGGAGGCATACGCCGCCGCATCATCCGCAGGCGCGCCTCGCCAAGATCCATCGCTGTAATCTCCGCCGAAGGCATCCGCTCAAGCAGGATGGCCGTTTTGCCGCCTGGCGCGGCGCAGGTATCGAGCACGTGCAGGCTCGCCGGAAGAGCTGCCGCAAGCTCAGCCACCAGCTGTGAAGCTTCATCCTGGATGCGCACCCAGCCGCTTGCAAGCGCAGGCGAGCCGGCCACATCGCCTGCGAGAAGGCGTCGCGCGCTCCCTAAAAACTCCCCCGGAGCCAGCACGACACCCGAGGCTGCGAGCGAGCCTTCCGCACGCTCATCAAGCAGCCGGAGTGTGGTCGGCGCGGGCGCCTGGTCGTAAGCACACAGCTTCTTTGTCGGCTCCTCGCCAAAGCGTTGCCGCCACCGCTGGACCATCCAGGCTGGGTGCGCCGCCATGGGGTCGTGGGTCGCGCCGGCGACGCGCTCGCGCAACACTCGCCGGAGCACGGCATTGACCATGTTGGCGGCAAACTGTCCGTCAGCCTGCTTGGCAAGCTCTACACTTTCGCCGATCGCCGCATGCGGTGGAATGCGGTCGAGAAAAAGCAGCTGATAGGCCCCTACGCGCAGGGCCACGATGACCGCCAGGTGCATCTCGGCCTCAGGCCGCGCCAGCCGGGCGGCAATCTGCTCATCAAGGACACGCTGCCATCGCAGGGTGCCGAGCACCAGCTGCGTCATCAGGTCGCGGTCTTGCCGGGAGAGCATTTCGGCGCGCGGCGAGCGCAGCAGGTCGTCCGAGTGAGCCGTGCCGCGCTCAACCATCAGCAGGATATGGGCGGCGACGGCACGCGCGGGCGCAACGCTGCCCTGCACCGGATGGGCCGGAGGCTTGGCCGCAGGGGGCTGGGGGCGTGGCCCTGGTCTTGGAGTACGCGGCGCCCGAGGATCAACCAAGGCGCGCCGCCGCAGGCAAAGGGTTGCCGCGCAGGAACTGCACCGCGCTCATGCAGCGCTTGCCCTCAGCCTGGACCTCAAGCAGCTGCACCGTCCCGCGGTCGCCGCAGACCAGCAGGAGCCCTCCACTGCCGCTCAGCAGTTGCCCGGGCTCCGCACCGCCCGGCGCAACGGAGGCGAGCGCCATCCGTGTCACGCTGAGCTTTTTGCCGGCCAGCATGCCGTACGCGCCCGGCCACGGAGAAAAGCCGCGCCAGCGGTTGTAGGTTTCTTCCGCAGGGCGAAGCGGATCGATGCGGCCATCTTCCCGCTTGAGGATCGGTGCAAGCGTTGCGTGCTCATGCAATTGCGGACGGCCGACAAGGGTGCCTGCCGAC
>CAXTPL010000049.1:2254-3995 GCA_964246065.1 uncultured Acidobacteriaceae bacterium | reverse complement strand
GCCTAAATGTGCCAGTAGCGGATACAAATGCTCGGCCGTTTGCTCCGGGCCGATCGCCTGCTCGCGCTGCAGGAGCATCTCGCCCGTGTCGAGCCCTTGATCGAGGCGCATCGTCGTCACCCCGGTCACGGTTTCCCCCCGCGCGACCGCCCACTGGATAGGCGCTGCGCCGCGATACTTCGGCAGCAGCGATCCGTGAAGATTGATGTTGCCATGCGGCGGCAGTGCAAGCATCCACGGTGGAATGATGCGGCCATAGGCGACGACCAGGATTGCATCGGGCGCCATGGCCGCAAGCTGCTCGCGCAGCGCGTCGTTGGTCTTCAGCGTCGACGGCTGCTCAATGGGGATGCCGGCGGCGAGGGCCGCCTGCTTCACAGGGGAGGCCGCAAGCTGCATGCCGCGACCGCTCGCCCGGTCGGGCTGCGTAAGCACGAGTGCGACATGGTGGCCGGCGCGCAAAACGGCTTCAAGCGCAGGCACGGCGAAGTCCGGCGTGCCGCAGAAGACCAGCTTCATTGCCCGGCTCCGTCCGCCGCAAGCGCGGCGGAATGCGTAGCGGCGGCTAGATGCGTAGCAGGGACGGAATGCGTAGCAGCGACAGGCACAAACACTACCATTCGCCGTTCTTGATCATCTTGCGGATCTTGCGCAGCAGCAGGTCGCGCTTGAGCGCGCTTACGCGCGAAAAGAACAGGATGCCATGCAGGTGATCGATCTCGTGCTGAAAAGCGCGCGCCAGCAGCTCCTCGCCATCCCGTTCCGACCACGTGCCGTGCTCATCCTGCGCGCGCACGGTCACCCTCGCGGAGCGCGATACTTTTTCGCGAATCTCCGGCAGGCTCAGGCAGCCCTCCTCCTCATACTGTCGCCCTTCGCGGAAGACGATCTCCGGGTTGACAAGCACGATGCGGTCTTCGGGCTTTTTATCAAAGCTCAGATCGATCACGGTAACTTGCTGCGATACGCCGATCTGCGGCGCCGCCAGCCCGATGCCTTTGGCGGCGTACATCGACTCGAACATGTCAGCCACCAGCGTGCGCAGCTCCGCGTCGAAGTTCACGACAGGCTCCGCCTCGCGCTGCAACACCGGATCGGGGTACTTTACGATCTCTCGAATCATTCCTTTATCCAACCACCTGCGATGAGGCTAACTGCGGCTCCGGCGCGCCCAGGGCCAAGAGCAGGCACTGCGCGTGCCGGACAAGGCCAGCTATGCAGCACGCGCATATCGCCGGCTTCCTCTCGCCCCTGGCGGAAGACCGCCTTGATCCACGCAGGCGTCTTTGTGTCGCCCGTGCAGCGATGTATTTGTTGCCGCGCGGCAGATCGACGCGCTAATACGCGCCAATCTGCTCCAGGTAACCGTCGTAGTTACGTTTGCACTCCCGCAGCGAGTCGCCGCCAAATTTTTCAAGCAGCAGCCGAGCAAACGCAAGCGCAACCATCGCCTCCGCGGCCACGCCCGCGGCCGGAACCACGCATACGTCGGACCGCTCATAGGCGGCCTTGGTCTCTTCCCTGCCCTCAAAGCTGACGGAACCAAGCGGCCGCCGCAGTGTGGAGATGGGCTTGAGATATCCGCGCACAACAATGTCTTCGCCGTTTGAGATACCGCCTTCAATCCCGCCGGCGTTGTTGCGCTCGCGCGTAAATCGGGTCGGGCGGCCCCCGGCCGCGGCATACTCCACACCCCCGTAGCCGATCGCGTCGTGCACCAGCGCCCCCCGCGCCAAGGCAC
>CAXTPL010000049.1:0-2244 GCA_964246065.1 uncultured Acidobacteriaceae bacterium | reverse complement strand
GACTCGGCAGCGGTCACGCCCCGCCCGATCTCCACAGCTTTGACGGCCTGCAGGCTCATCACCGCCTGGGCCAGGATCCCGTCCAGGCGCTCGTCCCAGTTTGCGTAGGTACCGATGCCCGCAGGCGCCCCGTGCACTACCACTTCAAAGATGCCGCCGATCGAGTCGCCGGTACGCAGCGCGAGATCGACCTCTTCTTTCATGCGCGCTTCGTCGGCCTGGTCGACGCAGCCCAGTTCGACCTCTTCCTTCAGCGCAAGCGCTGCGATCTCGGCCCAGCTTGCATCGCGGCGCAACTCTGCCCGGCCGACGCGCACCACGTGGCTCAGCACGGCGATGCCGAGGGGCGCGAGCAGCAGCTTGGCGACGGCTCCGGCTGCGACACGCGCGGTGGACTCACGCGCCGACGCCCGTTCAAGTACATAGCGTGCATCCGGGAAGTCGTACTTGAGCGAGCCTGCCAGATCAGCATGGCCCGGCCGCGGCGAGGCGACCGCCTTGTGTTTGAGCGGATCGCCCGCACCGACGGGAAGAATGTCGGTCCAGTTCTTCCAGTCACGATTTTGTATCTCCATCGCTATGGGTGAGCCGATGGTCTTGCCATGGCGCACACCTGAGACGATGTGCGCCGTATCGCGCTCGATGCGCATGCGTCCGCCGCGCCCGTAGCCCTGCTGCCGCCGCCATAGCTCGCGATTCAAAAACTCCTGGTCGACCACCACGCCCGCGGGCATGCCTGCCACCAGCGCAATCAACTTTTCCCCGTGCGACTCCCCTGCCGTGCTGAACCGTAACATGTCGACTCTGATTGTACTTGGCTGCGCAGGGGAGGCTAAGGCTCTCCGGCCAGGTAGCTTTCAGTATCGAGCAGCGGCCGTTCAAGGGCGCGTACCCAGTCTGTCATGGTGCCGGGCTGGCGGCCGGCGGCGGCCGCCCTGGCGAGCTCGGACTGCACCGTCTGCATCTTCGCTTCCAGGTCGTCCAGATAGTGCAGCAGCAACGCTTCAGCAATCATCGGCAGCTTGGGCGAGCCGAATTCATAGCGCCCATGGTGCGCCAGGATGATGTGCTGCACCAGCAGCTTGAGCCGTGGCGGAAAGCCTGGAACAACCGCGGCGCGGCGGTCGACCATGGCGAGGCCGATGGTGATGTGCCCAAGCAGCTGCCCGGGCAGCGTGTACTCAAAGCTCGTGCCCCAGCGCAGCTCTTCCAGCTTGCCGATGTCGTGCAGGATCGCACCGGTGAGCAGCAGGTCCTGGTTGACGCCCGGATAGTGCCGTGCGGCAAAGGCGCAGATATCGCACAAGGAGACAATATGCTCAAGCAGGCCGCCTAGCCATGCGTGGTGCATGGTTTTGGCCGCGGGCGCCTGGCGGAGAGCCGGTGCGAGCTCAGGGTCCTCAAGAAAAGCCTCGACGAGCTGCCGCAGGTGGGGGTCGGTGAAGCCGCCCACGTGCGCGAGCAGCCGGGCCCACAGTGCGTCTACGCTTTGCTTCGTCGCCGGGACAAAATCGCCTAGCTCATACTCGCCGGCATCCGAGGCAAGGTCGGCACGCCGCAGCTTGTCCACCTTGATCTGCAGCTTCTCCTGGTAACGGCACACCAGTCCGCGCAGCTTGACGATGTCGCCTTGCGCGAACTCGCCGGCGTCTGCTGTCTCCCACATGCGGCCTTCAAGCTGGCCGGTACGGTCACAGAGCGTCAGCGCCAGGTAGGCTGAGCCGTCCGCCTTGGTACGCAGCTGGCGGGCGCCGGCGACGAAAAACCCCGTGACGGTCTGGTTTTCAAGGCCCGCCAGCGCTTCCACATACAGCTCCTTCATCGCCAGAGCGCCTAGGGCTGCGGCTGCGCGGCCGGCGGGGCTGGGTTGGGCGAGACCGAGTTGGTCGGGCCGAGCGGATCTCCATTGCCGTTCGGTGCCGTCTGCGTCGCGGGACCGGCCGGAACAGAGGGTCCGGTGGAGGCCGGGGTCTGCGTGGCCGGGTTCTGCTCGCCTGGAGCGGCAACGGTGCACGGCTCGTCGGCATCTCGATCGCTCTTGCTACGCGTGTCGTCAGAGAAACGCGTCTTCTGTCCGGCCGGCTTCGGCTTGGCAGGCTTCTTCGAGGTGTCGCCGCTCAGTCCGAGCGGCGCATCCTGCACCTGCTTGGTCGCGACCTCATCGGACGGTGCCGGCTCGGGAGCAAACGGGTCTACCTTGCTCTTGCTCTTCTTCACCTTTTTCACGGTTGGGCGATTGGAAAA
>CAXTPL010000048.1:4176-19913 GCA_964246065.1 uncultured Acidobacteriaceae bacterium | reverse complement strand
TCCCGCCCGAGCTGCGCCCGCTGGTACCGCTCGATGGCGGACGCTTTGCCACGTCGGACTTGAACGACCTGTACCGTCGGGTGATTAACCGCAACAACCGGCTCAAGAAGCTGATGGACCTCCATGCGCCGGAAGTGATCGTTCGCAATGAAAAGCGCATGCTGCAGGAAGCCGTCGATGCGCTCTTTGACAACGGCCGTCGCGGACGCGTGCTGCGCGGCGCGAACAATCGTCCGCTCAAGTCGTTATCCGACACGCTCAAGGGCAAGCAGGGCCGGTTCCGCCAGAACCTGCTAGGGAAGCGCGTCGACTACTCCGGGCGCTCGGTGATCGTAGTCGGCCCTGAGCTGAAGCTGCACCAGTGCGGCCTGCCGAAGAAGATGGCGCTTGAGCTTTTCAAGCCGTTCATCTATCACCGGCTCGAGCAGACCGGCCACTGCACCACCATCAAGCAGGCCAAAGAGATGGTCGAGATGCAGGAGCCGATCGTCTGGGACATCCTTGAAGAGGTCATCAAGGATCACCCTGTGCTGCTGAACCGCGCGCCTACGCTCCATCGCCTCGGTATCCAGGCGTTTGAGCCGGTGCTGGTAGAAGGCAAGGCCATCAAGATTCACCCGCTCGTCTGCACCGCGTTCAACGCGGACTTTGACGGCGACCAGATGGCGGTACACATCCCCTTGTCGCCCGAAGCGCAGGTTGAGGCGTCCGTGCTCATGCTCGCCTCGCACAACATTCTTTCGCCCGCGTCCGGCCAGCCGATCACCGTGCCTACGCAGGACATGGTGCTTGGGCTGTACTACCTGACCAAGGCCAAGAAGGGTGCCAAGGGTGAGGGCCGCGTCTTTGCAAACACTGAAGAAGTGCTGATGGCGCTTGAAGCGAAAGAAGTGGAAACTCTGTCGCCGATTCGCCTGCGGTATACCGGCCCTGTGCTCGACATGACCACTGCTTATGATGACCAGGACCTGACGCACACCGAGCCGGTGCAGTACGACAAGCAGTACATCACCACCACGGTCGGTCGCGCGATCCTCAACGACGCGCTCGCCGACGGGATGCCGTACATCAATGGCCTGCTCAAGAAGAAGGGCATCGGCCAGCTGGTGAACTACTGCTACCTCAACCTGGGTCTGGAGACGACGGTCAAGATGCTCGACCGCGTCAAGGATCTCGGCTTCCAGTACGCCACGCGGTCCGGTCTTTCGGTCGGCTTGGACGACATGGTCATCCCTGAGTCGAAGTACCCCGTCGTTCGCGAAGCAGAAAAGCAGGTCGTGGCCGTCACCCAGCAGTACCTCGACGGTGCGATCACCAATGGCGAGCGCAACAACAAGGTGATCCAGATGTGGTCCTCGGTCACCGAGCGGGTGGCCGACGAGATGTTCAACAACATGAAGAATGCGGACAAGGAGGGAGCCATGAACCCGATCTACATCATGGCCGACTCCGGCGCCCGCGGTTCCAAGCAGCAGATTCGCCAGCTTTCCGGCATGCGCGGCTTGATGGCCAAGCCTTCAGGCGAAATCATCGAGACACCCATCACGGCGAACTTCCGCGAAGGGCTCACCGTGCTGCAGTACTTCATCTCGACCCACGGCGCGCGCAAGGGCCTGGCGGACACGGCGCTCAAGACGGCCGACTCCGGGTACCTGACCCGCAGGCTGGTCGACGTGGCGCAGGACGTGATCGTCTCCGAGATGGATTGCGGCACCTCGGAAGGCATCTACGTGATGCCGATCATCGAGTCCGGCGAAATTATCGAGCCGTTGCGCGACCGCATCATCGGCCGCGTCTCGCTTGAAAAGATCAAGGACTTTGAAGGTCATGTGATCGTCGATATCAACCAGGACATCACGGAAGAGCTGGCTGTCGCCATCCAGGCGGCCGGGATCGAGCGGGTCAAGATCCGCTCGGTGCTCACCTGCGAGTCCAAGCGCGGCGTTTGTATCCACTGCTACGGGCGCAACCTGGCGTCGGGCCGCATGGTCGAGCTGGGTGAGGCGGTCGGCGTGATCGCGGCGCAGTCTATCGGTGAGCCAGGCACGCAGCTTACGATGCGTACCTTCCACATCGGCGGTACGGCATCGCGGGTCAATGAGCAGTCCAAACTGGACGCCAAGAACAACGGCACGGTGCGTTTCATCAACGTGGTATCGGTCAAGTCAAAGACCGGCGACACGGTGGCGATGAATCGTTCCGGCTCGGTGGCCATCATCGACGAGCGCGGCCGCGAGAAGGAGCGCTACCAGTTGGTCTACGGCGCCAAGCTCAAGGTGACTGAGGGCCAGCAGGTTACGCTTGGCCAGGAGCTTGCCGAGTGGGATCCGTACACCTTTGCCATCCTGACCGAGGTCGGCGGCACGATCCAGTTCAAGGATCTGCAGGAGGGCATCACGCTCAACGACGAGGTGGACGAGGTGACGGGTCTTTCCCGTCTCGTGGTCGCCGATGCGCCGGATGAGAAGCGTCAGCCGACGATCCTGATCAAGGCCGAGGGCAAAAAGGACAAGCGTTACCTGATGCCGTCGCGCGCCCATCTCATGGTGCAGGACGGCGAGGAGGTCTTTCCGGGCGATATCCTGGCGAAGATCCCGCGCGAAACCACCCGTACCAAGGACATCACCGGCGGTCTGCCGCGAGTGGTTGAGCTTTTTGAGGCCCGCAAGCCTCGCGAGACGGCAATCATCTCCGAGATCGAGGGCACGGTCCGGTTCGGCGAAGTGTCCAAGGGCCAGCGCAAGATCTACGTCACCGCGGAGAACGGCGAGGAAAAGGAGTACTCGGTTCCTCGCGGCATCCACGTCAACGTGCAGGAAGGCGAGAAGCTGCGTGCCGGCGACCCGTTGATGGACGGGCCGCTGAACCCGCATGACATCCTTGCCGTACTTGGCGAGAATGCTCTGCAGGCTTTCCTGGTCAACGAAATCCAGGAAGTCTACCGGCTCCAGGGCGTGACCATCTCGGACAAGCACATCGAGACCATCGTTCGGCAGATGCTGCGCTGGGTCAAGATCGAAGAAGTGGGCGATTCGAGCTTCCTGCTCGAGCAGCAGGTGGACCGGTTCCGCTTCAAGATCGAGACAGACCGCGTGACGGCCGATGGCGGGCGTCCGCCGGTAGGGAGGCCGCTGCTGCTTGGCATCACCAAGGCGTCGCTCTCAACCGACAGCTTTATTTCGGCGGCGAGCTTTCAGGAGACCACGCGTGTGCTGACCGAGGCATCGATCAATGGTGCAGTGGATAACTTGCGCGGGTTGAAGGAAAACGTAATCGTCGGACGGCTGATCCCGGCCGGCACCGGGATGGAGTACTACCGCAACATCCAGCTCTCTCCGGAGCTTGAAGAAGCGGCAGCCCGTGTGCAGCAGGAGGTCCAGGCGCAGCATGAGGCCGAAGAGCGCGAGCTCGAGATCATGCGGCAAGAAGGCGAAGCCGAGGAGATGGCAGCCGAGTAAGTGGCGGTCACGGGCGGATGCGCCCCTGGCGCAAAAGCAACAACAGAGAAGGCTCGGCGCATGCCGGGCCTTCTCTGCGTTATCCACGAAACCCGGTTGAGGATGATTGAAGCTGGGCCACTCAATAAGCACTGAGTGATAAACGGCACTCCGCCGAAGTTGGCACATGCTATAAAAGCAAATGATTTCACCTGCAAGTCTGTTTGTCGGCTTTGGACTGAACGATCAAACGTCGGCAATGAACCCAAGTAAGCGTCGACCTCCACTCACTTCCTTGATCTTTGCGGCAATCGTCGCGGCCTTTTGTTTTTGGATCTTCAGTCTGCCCCTATTTCCGTCGCAGGATGGGCCGATGCACCGCTACTATGCGCATGTTCTCGGTTCCGTCCTCAGCCACAATCCTTTTTATGATCAGTACCGCATTCGTCATCCGTTTCCGCCGTATGCCACGCACTACTTCTCCCTCCTGCTGTTGCACAAGGTCTTCTCCTACGACTTTGCTGAGAAAGTCTTTACCTGCGGGCTGGTGGTTTGCTTCGGTTACGGCTTTCGGTTCTGCGCGATGGCGATCGGTCCTTTTGGAGATCTGGTGTCTCTCTGCATCGCACCCCTGTTCCTGCACTGGGCGGTGATGATGGGGTTCTTCAACTACGATCTTGCTCTTGCCTTTTTCTTGTTCGCCGTGGGGTTCTGGGTGCGCGCGGCCGCCGCAAGGCGCCGGTTCTGGCTGGGCTATGTCGCAATGGTTCTCCTTCTGGCGGTCACCCATCCTGTTCCGTTGCTCATCCTCGTCGGGTTGTGTGCTGTTGATTTGCTACTCAACCTCCTACGACCGGAGCGGCTCGCGACAAACGGCTTTTTTCAGCGCAACGGCTGGCGCCTCGCCGCGCTCGCATTTGCCTGTTTAACCTTTCTGTATCCGGCGGCCAGCGTTGACAGCGCTCATTCATTTTCCGCGCTGCATAACATCGCTCTGCATAAGGAATTCGTAAAAACAGCCCTGATGCTTACCGGCGTTTCCCCTTATAACACGCGCTCTACCAGCCTGTTGATGAACTTTCATCGATTAAGCCTTTACTTGTTGCTGGCAGGCTTTCTATTTTTGGGGGGTCGTGCTTTTGCGTCCGCATGGAAGAGTCATAAGCTGACACACGGCGACTCTGTCTTTCTTTCTACTGTGTTGCTGGGCCTGAGCTTACCCTTTCTCCCTGATGGGGTGAATGGTTCGTTTTATTTTTCCACTCGCCTGGTAGTTCTCCTTTGGATCGGTTCGATGTTAGCCGCGAGCGGCTATGTGCCGCGCCGCGATCGGTCAGCAAGGCTGCTTATCCCTATCGGAGTTCTCTTTTCTCTGATTGCGCTAGTGACTGCCGAGGTCTATATCAGACCGGTTGCCCGCATCGTTGACACGGTGCAGCAGCAGCCGCTTCCGCAACAGCAGGATGGCCTCTTGCTGGTCGGCAAGGAGCTCGACTCCTGGTCACGCTTTACCTTTCAGCTTGCTCCCAATTTCTTCGAGTGGGGAGCCGTGCTCCCTTTTGTCCGGCAGGAAGATATTGCGCTCGATAGCCCGTGGCTGGAACAAAACATCCTGCCCCTGCAGGCGATGGCGGAGAGTCCGCTGATGATCGACACCCGCAAGGTGGACTACCTTAAAGCGAACCATGGCGAAGGAGGCCCCAGAACTTCCGCTCCCGATCCCGATGTACTGCGAACCCTTCGGGCTGCAAGCTTTATCATGTACGCTGGTACCCAGCATGAGTTAGCTTCTGGCCTTTTAGGCCAATTGGCTCCCAGGGAGGCGGCTCGATTCCGATGTTCGCAGCATGGCTGGTATCTACTCTGTCTTGCCGGTCCGCGATCTTGAGGGGGCCGGGCAGGTCTACCGAGGATGACGCGTTCTACTGTACGCCAGAGAAGATCAGTCTATGTCGCTTGCTCGTCGTCATTTCGTAGCGCTTCCTTTGCTCGCGCTCCTGCCGCTGCTCTTGTACGCGGTGGCAGGCTATGGCGGCCATGACTTCAAGTTCCATGCGGCCTCCTGGCTTGAGCTGCATCAGGCCTGGCGTGCACATCCGTGGAGCCTGGGCTGGTCGCAGTGGGCGCAGTATGGCTTTGGCGAGCCTCGCTTCGCGTTTTATCCTCCACTTTCGCTGCTCCTCGGTACGGGGCTCACCTTTCTTTTGCCTTTTCGCTTTGTACCGGCTGCGGTGGTGTGGCTGCTGTTCACGTTGAGCGGCGCTTCCATGTACGTGGCCGCAGGGCGGCTTGTCGATGAGCGGCATCGCTTCCAGGCTGCCGTTCTCTACATGTTCAACCCTTACCTGCTCATCACCGTGGTCATTCGTTTTGCCATAGCGGAGGCCTGGGTCCAGGCCATCCTGCCCCTGGTCTTTGCCTGCTTCTACATGGCCGTGGCACACAGGCGATGGCAGCTTACCGGCCTCGCCGGCTGCCTGCTCGCTGCCTGCTGGCTGACCAACATCCCTGAAGCGATCGGCATCTTCTACGCCTTCGGCGTTCTTTCGCTGGTGCTGGCCTGGCGCCAACGGTCATGGGCACCCATCCTGATCGGCGCGGCAGCCCAGACCATGGCCCTTCTGTTGAGCGCGTTTCGGCTAGGACCGGCCTTTGAGGAGAAGGCGTGGGTCACCTCCGCCAGCTTGTTGATCTACAACTTTCGTTCCTCCATGCAGCTCAGGCGAGTCCCGCCGCCGCACCTGGTGGTGTATCTCTGCGCACTTTATATCGCGCTCACGATCGGGCTGATGCTGCCTGCCGTGCGGCAAGCCTCTCCGCGCCAGGGCCAAACCGGCCGGCTGACTTCTCTGGTGACGCTGGCAGCGTTCGCAATCCTTTTTCAGCTTCCCATCACAACGCTGCTCTGGGAAAAGCTGCCGGAGTTCAAGTTCATCCTGTTTCCTTATCGGCTGCTTGCCTTGTTGAGTCTCGCGGTGGTCTTGCTTCTCTTTGAGGCGGGAGTGAGTACAAGGCTGCAAGCAATCGCGGGTCTTTGTTTTGCGTGCTTTGCCGTGGTTCCTTTCGCGGCCTACACCCGGCTTCTTCCCATGCAGCGTTTTCCGTCGATTGCCATGGCTGCCGCGCAGAACTGCAATGCAGCAGTGCTCGAGGCAAAACCAAACAGCAGACAGATCGCAACCGCGAGCGCCGCCGATTGCACTTTGACGCTCAACACGTACTTTTACCCATTTTGGCGTGCCCGTCTCGAGAACGGAGCCGAGCTCCCGGTGCGGGCAGATGACCGCGGACTACTGACCATTGCGCTGCCGCCCGGCCGGCACCGTCTCACGCTGAGGTTTGTGCCCGCCAGCGCCATGCGTACCTGGTCGGCAGCCTTGAGCGTCAGCACGCTTTTGCTGGTAAGCCTGGCGTCTTTCTTGATGCTGCGGCGACCCGGCGGCAGGGATGCTTTGAGGCCGGCGCTTGTTGCCGCAGACTCTTCCGGTCAGGAGCAGGCAGGCGCGCTCTTCCAAAGCGGCGGACAGCCTTGGACCAGGGAGGCTTCGTGAGCAGCATGGTCGATGCCGCTCCGGCTACAAGGCACAGCAAGCGCGCGCTGTTCTGGCTCCTTGTGCTGCTGGGCGTGCTTGCGTTCGTGGTCAAGGGCTACCGCGACGAGCGCGTGGTCCTGCACTTTCGCGACTTCAAGCAGCCGTATGCGAGTGCGCGATGCCTGCTGCACGGGTGCGATCCTTACAGCGAAAGCGATACGCGGGCGGAGTTTCTGCGCGCAGGCGGCCTTGACACGGATGCTGTGGTCTTTCAGCCCTACTCAGCTTTGTATCCTCCCTTTTCTTTTGTCGTGCTGACGCCGGTCGCCATGCTCGAGTACCGCGTAGCGCATGCGGTCTGGTTCGTGGCGGTGGCCGGCCTCTTTTCTGTCGCGGCTTTGCTGATGGCGGAGCTTTGCCTCCTGTTTCCATCGCTGCTGGTTTCGCTCCTGCTGGCGGCCTTTGTAGCCAGCAGCACCATCCTGCTGATGCTTGGACAGATCTCCGGTCCGGTGATTGCCTTGCTCGCTATCGGGCTCTGGTGTGTGGTGCGGGGGCGCCTGTTGCCGGTAGCCGCGCTGGCCCTGGCGCTGGCCCTGGCGCTCAAGCCGCACGACGCATTTCTCCTGGTGTTGTACCTGCCGCTTGCAGGGCGAGCTGGACGAAGGGTTTTCTGGTGGGGGCTCGCGCCGCTAACGCTGCTCGCGGTGCTGGGCGGCACCTGGTGGGTAGGCCACCAGCCTGCGGCCAGGCACTGGCTGCCGGAGCTGCGCGCCAATCTGAAAGGCAACAGCACAGCCGGCAATGTCAATGATCCCGTTCGCGGCAGCGTGGAGGCGATTGAAATAGCCGACTTGCAGGCTGCGATCGCACCCCTTGACAGCCAGCCGGCGCAGTACAACCTGCTTGCTGCCGCCGTGACCGCAGTGCTGCTTCTCGGCTGGCTTTACCCGGCGCTGCGTATGCGGCCATCCCTGCTGAAGCACCTTTTGGCGCTGGCGGCGCTGGCTTCCTTGACACTGTTGCCGATCTATCATCGCCAGTACGATACGCGCCTGCTGCTGCTGGTTTTTCCGGCAGTGGCGGCGTTGATTGCGGAACGACCGCGCTGGGGCTATGCCGGCCTGGGCTTGCTTGCGGTGGCAACGGTTGTAACCGCGCACACCTTTTTGACAGGCGTGATCCATCACGAGTCGGCGCACATGGTCGCAGCGGGCAGGCTGCAGACGGTACTGCTCTACCGGCCGCTGCCCCTGGCGGAGCTTGCGCTGGTAGCATTTCTTATCTGCGCTCTATGGTCGTGCTACCTCGACGAGCGCGCGCCTGGGGCTCCGCGGCAGGCTTGACGCGGCTTACAGGTAGGTTCGGTAGATTGTGACGAGCTCCGCAGACGCTTTGAGGAAGTCGAGCGAGCCAACCTTGGAGCCGGCGACATCGGACCAGGTAGGCAGAGGAAACTCATAGATCGAGTCATGGACGAAGGCGCGGTCGGTTTTATGGCGCGAGATGAACCTGGCCAGAAGCTCGACGTCAAAGATCCAGCGCGAACGAAAGGGCTCGGCGAGGATGGCCTGGAGCTCCGGGGTCACGCGGAAGAGTTTGGCGCCGCACTGCGTGTCGTAGATTGGCAGGCGGAGCATCAGCGAAGCGACCGTGGCAAAGACGCGTCCCAGGTAGTGGCGGATCGCGCGACGATGGATTTCGCGACCGAGCAAACGAACGCGCGCGCCGAAGACCATCTGGATGGCCGGGCGGCTGGTCAGCTTTGCCAGCAGGTCAGGGATGGATGCAAGGGGCGTAGCGAGATCGGCGTCCCAAAAGCCGGTGTACGCCGTGTTGCCGAGAGCGATGGCGTGGAGCATGCCGGCACGGACTGCTTCGGCCTTGCCGCCGTTGGGCTGCTTGTCGAGTACGGAAACGCTGTCCGGGTGGTGCTCCTGCAGGCCTTGCAGGATGGCGAGCGTGCCATCGCTGCTCCCGTCGTTGACAAACAGCAGTCGTATGGGTAGGCCCTGCGTGAGGAAGCTGTGGAAGCTATCGATGGGAAGCCGCGCAGCCTCGTTGTAGCAGGGGATCACCACCGTGCACCAGCTTGGGGCGGCAAGGGTGGGCGGCAGGGGGTTCTCAAAGTAGGACAAAAGGCCGCCTCGCACAGCAAGGAAGTGGGACAAAGACGCTTCAGTATAGCCGAGCAGGCAGCACGGCTTCGGGCGAAGCGCCTTTCCAGGCGGGGCGTGGCGCCGGCCAACACCGATGCGGATTGCGCATCCTACAGCCGGGTAAGAGGAAAGGCCGAGGTGGAAACGTGATGCGGACGATGCGTGGGAGAGCGGGAGTGTTGGTTTGCGCGGTGCTGGCGGTGGCTGGTTGCTCGAGCAAGAATGCGGCGAGCAAGGACAATTTCAAGAAGGCGATCGGCAACTACTACAACGCGCACCCTGAGTGTGTGTGGTCTACGCCGGTAAAGTTTCCGGTAGAGGCAGACCCGAACAAGGGCGACCAGACCGCCGGCTACGATGCGCTGACAGACGCAGGGCTGTTGACGCGGAAACCGGCGCATACCTCGGGGTTTCTTGGCATTGGCTCCAAGCAGGTAAATGACTATGACCTGTCAGACAAAGGACGGTCGACCTGGACCCCGGACCAGACGCAGCCCGGATCGGGCAACTTTTGCTACGGACATCGCGAGGTGACCTCGATCGATAACTATGTAGTGAACGGGCAGACGGCGAATGTCGATTACCACTATGACATTACCGGGGTGGCCGGCTGGGCGAACTCGACCGAGATGAAGACGGCGTTTCCCACCATCCAGGCCGAACAGTCCGGCAGCAAGGTCGATAAGGCGACGGTGACCCAGACGGACGACGGCTGGCAGGTTTCGCACAGCTAAACGGGCCCGACCGCGGGGGGTTGCCGAGGCTGCCCAGGGCTGCCCCTGCGTGGTACCGTGGAAGGATCAGCTACTGCTGCTGGAAGAGGGTCGGTGTGAGCGTTGGGACGCTGCGCAAGACTGCGCTGAACGCCGTGCATCGCAAGGCCGGCGCCAAGATGGTCGACTTTGGCGGATGGGATATGCCGGTCGAGTACTCAGGGCTGATCGCCGAGCACCTGGCGGTGCGGACCGGCGTCGGTGTTTTCGACGTGAGCCATATGGGCGACATCCAGTTGCGCGGATCACAGTCGCTCGACGCTGTCCAGCGCTTCTCAATGAACGACGCCTCAAAGCTGGCCGTGGGGCAGGCGCACTATTCTGCGATGCTTTATCCGCAAGGCACGTTCGTCGATGACGTGATCGTGCACAAGCTGTCTGACAATGATTTCCTCATTGTGATCAACGCCGGCACACGGGAGAAAGACCACAACTGGATCCGGCAGCAGGCGCAGCCGTTCAAGTGCCATGTCTCCGATTACAGCGACATGTACACGCAGCTGGCGATCCAGGGACCGCGCGCGGCAGAAACGCTGCAGAAGCTGACCCCGGTCGAGCTGAGCGGGATCAAGAATTACTGGTTTGCGTGGGGCACAGTGTGTGGCCTTGCAAATACGCTGATTGCGCGTACCGGGTACACCGGCGAAGACGGATTTGAGATTTACGTGCCGGCCGACGAGCGGATCAGCGAGCGCGTATGGGATGAGGTGCTCGAAGCGGGCGCTGAGTTCGGCATCCTGCCTTGCGGGCTGGGTGCGCGCAATACGCTGCGGCTGGAGGCGGGAATGGCGCTGTACGGGCACGAGATCTCCGACACGATCGACGTGTACGAGGCGAACCTGGGCCGCTATTGCAAGCTGGATAAAGGCGTGGAATTTACAGGAGCCGAGGCACTGCGCAAGATACAGGCGGGCGACGGCCCCGGGCGGCAGCTGGTTGGACTGGAGATGATGGAGCGAGGCATCGCGCGCGATGGCTACGCCGTTCTCGACGAGAACGGCAAGCGCATCGGCGAGGTTACAAGCGGATCGCCCGCGCCGTTCCTCAAGATCAACATTGCGCTTGCCTATCTGCCGGTGGAGTATGCAGGCCGGCAGGCGTTAGGGCGCGAGGTGTTTGTGCAGGTGCGGTCGGCTGCGGTCAGGGCAAAGATAGTGTCTACGCCTTTTTATAAGCGGCCTAAGAAAGCCAGCTAAGTGGAGCAGGAAAGCCAATGGAATATCCGGAGAAATACCGCTACACGCGGGAGCATGAGTGGATAGCAGTGGAAGGCGACCAGGGCACGGTGGGCATTACCGATCATGCGCAGGAGACCCTGGGAGATATTGTGTTTGTCGAGGTGCCTTCAGTCGGCACGCAGGTGGAGAAGAGTCAGGTCTTCGGTTCCGTGGAGTCGGTCAAGGCTGTGTCCGACCTTTATGCGCCGGTAAGTGGCGAGATCGCAGCGGTGAATGAGGAGCTAACGACGGCGCCGGAAAAGATTAATGCCGACGCGCATAGCGCGTGGATCATGCGCGTGACGTTGAGCGACCCGGCCGAAATAGAAAGCCTGCTGACGGCGGCGGACTACCAGAGGTTTGTGGCTGAGGAAGCGGGGCACTGATGCGGTATCTACCTAAGTCAGATGCGGAGCGGCGATCGATGCTCCAGGCGATCGGCGCGTCATCGATCGACGATCTATTTTCCAGTGTTCCCGAGCAGTTTCGGTTGACGCGCGATCTGGATGTACCGGCACAGATGGCGGAATCGGAGATCATCGACCACTTCAAGGACGCTGCCGCGCACAATGCAGTGGGATATGCGAGCTTTCTTGGGGCAGGGGCCTATCGGCATTACCGGCCGGTTGTTATCGACTCGTTAGTGCAGCGGGGTGAGTTTCTCACAAGCTACACGCCCTACCAGGCGGAAATAACCCAGGGAACGCTCCAGGCAATCTTTGAGTTTCAAACGATGATCTGCGAACTCACCGGCATGGAGATCGCCAACGCCTCTATGTATGACGGCTCGACCGGCGCGGCTGAGGCCGCCATGATGGCGATACGCGTCACCGGACGAGACGCTGTGCTTGTGGCCCGCAGCGTGCACCCGGAGTATCGCGAGGTGATGCGCACCTATGCGCAGCATCAGGGCACAACGCAGAATGAGATCGGCTACACCGAAGATGGGCGGCTTAATCTCGAGCAGCTTGAGGATACCCTGACCCATGCAACGGCGTGCGTGCTGGTGCAGTCGCCTAACTTCTTTGGGGTCGTCGAAGATATAGAAGCAATCGCAACGATCGTTCACGCCAAGGGAGCCTTGTTGATCGTCTCGATTGCGGAGGCTATCTCGCTCGGTGCGGTGCGTCCGCCGCGCGAGGCGGATATTGTCTCCCTGGAAGCGCAGTCCTTCGGTGTCGCGTTAAGCTACGGCGGCCCGTACTGCGGCGTCCTGGCTGCCAAGGAGAAGTATCTGCGTCAGATGCCGGGGCGGTTAGTCGGGGAAACCAAGGACAAGTCTGGGCAGCGGGGATTTGTACTTACGCTTTCTACGCGCGAGCAACATATCCGCCGTGAGAAAGCTACTTCAAATATCTGCACCAACCAGGCACTGGTTGCCTTGATGGCGACGATCTACCTTACGGTGTATGGTCGCGAAGGGATCCAGGAACTCGCGTTGCATAACCTGGCGAAGGCGCAGTATGCTGCGTCGGCGCTGTCGGCGCATGGCGAGCTGCTCTTCAAGCATGCGCCGCGCTTCCATGAGTTTGTGCTGCGCACCGAGGAGACCCCGGCCGAGCTGAACGCGCGATTGCTCGAGCAAAAGATCATCGGTGGTCTTGACCTGCGCAGATGGTACCCCGAGTTAGGGAATGCCACGCTGTGGTGTGCGACCGAGTTGACCACGCGCCTCCAGATGGATGCGGCTGCCCACGTGCTCGCAGCCGCGCCTGCCATTGCCCACGCGCGATGAGCAAGTAAGCCGGCCGGCGCGGACTTCTGCCTTGCGCAAGCATGGCATTTTGGTAGATCCCTGACGGGTTACAGGAACAGTGGAGATAAAGGAAGAAGATGCCCACCAGCGAAGCAGAGCTCATGACCGCACCTTTTGTTGGAACGGCGCGCAAGGTGCGCCAGCACCAGACGCAGAACGAGGCGTTAAGTTTCGAGAAGTCTTCGCCAGGCAAGCGCGCCTACAAGATGCCGCCACTCGATGTACCGGCGGTAGACCCACGTGCGGCTTTGGGCGCGGCCGCTCGGCAAGGCATGGATGTGTTGCCTGAGCTCAGCGAGATCGAAATTATCCGCCACTTTACGCGGCTCTCCACCTGGAACTATGCAATCGATCTGGGTATGTATCCTCTCGGCTCCTGCACGATGAAATACAACCCGCGCGTGAATGAGTATGTTTCCCGGCTTGAAGGCATTGCAGAGGCGCACCCATACCAGCCGGAGGCGCTTTCTCAAGGCTCGCTGCGCATCCTTAAGCAGCTTGAAAGATGCCTGATCGAAATAACCGGCATGGACACCATCACCCTTCAACCGGCGGCCGGTGCGCACGGCGAGTTTACCGGGATTCTTCTTGCACGCGCCTACCATGAGTCCAAGGGCAATCCGCGGCGGAAGGTGATCATCCCCGATTCGGCGCATGGGACCAATCCGGCAACGGCGGCCGTGTGCGGGTATGAGGTGGTCAATCTCAAGTCGAATGCGGAAGGCGGGGTGGATGTGGAGGCGTTGGCGCGGCTGGTGGACGAAGATACTGCCGCGCTGATGCTCACCAACCCTTCGACCATCGGGGTGTTTGAGAAGGAGATCGCCAGGATTGCGGAGATCCTGCACGCCAAGGGGGCGTTGCTTTACATGGACGGCGCCAACATGAACGCGCTGGTCGGCAAGACGAGGCCGGGTGACTTCGGCGTGGACGTCATGCACCTGAACCTCCACAAGACCTTTTCGACACCGCATGGCGGCGGCGGCCCCGGCTCGGGGCCAGTGGCATGCAGGAGCATCCTCGAGCCGTTTTTGCCCAAACCCGTGGTGCGGGAAGATGCGCAGGGCCTGCTCCACCTCGACTACGATCGGCCACAATCGATCGGCCGCGTGCGCATGTTTTATGGCAACTTCGGCATGTTCGTGCGGGCGCTGGCGTATATCCTGGCGAACGGGCCGGATGGCCTTCGGCAAACCACAGAGGATGCCGTGCTGAACGCGAATTACCTCCGCGCGAAGCTCGAAGACGTGTATGAGCTGCCCTACAAGACCGCGTCCATGCACGAGGTGGTCTTTTCGGATCGCCGCCAGTTGAAGCACGGCATCAAGACTGGCGACATCGCCAAGCGGCTCATCGACTACGGCTTTCACCCGTACACTACTTCGTTTCCGCTGATCGTTCCGGGCGCGCTGATGATTGAGCCCACAGAAAGCGAGTCCCGCGAGGAGCTCGACCTGTTTGTGGATGCGATGCGGCAGATTGCGCGCGAAGCGGAGGCGAATCCGCAGCTGATCCTGGACGCACCGCAGTCCACCCGCGTCTCCAGGCTCGACGAGACAGCAGCTGCTCGAAAGCCGGTTCTCCGGTGGAAGGCTGCAGCTGCGTCCACGCCGCTCACCCCCGACGATTCCCCTGCGAAGGAGTGGTAAGGTTGGGCCGATCAATCTTTGAAGAGCGAAGGGACGCGCTGGAGCGGCAGGAGTTTATGCTCGGCTCCGCGCGAGGACGGCTTGCCGTGTCGCTCGACGTTCTCACCGATGCGCTCATCCTGGTGGGCCAGCACGGCATCTATTGCGTGTCCAGTCGCAATCCTGCCAAGCCCGCCCTCGACCTGCAGGCGGTGCTTGCCGGCATTGAGGGCGCTAAGGAGCTTGTGCAGTCTGTAATGGCTGAGCTTGAACGGACGCGCGGGGATTGAGGTGAAGCGTAGCCCGGTAGCAGGGTGCACGCACGCTCGCCGGCTCTTCTCGAGTACCGCTTCGCCGCGGCCTGCGGTATGCTTAAAGAGCACCCTGTGCGCCCGTAGCTCAGCTGGATAGAGCGAACGCCTCCGAAGCGTTAGGTCAGAAGTTCGAATCTTCTCGGGCGCACCACGTCCTTCCTCCGCTTGTTGGCCTGCGATTCCCGGCTCTTTTCATACAATAGAGTAGAAGCCTGAACGAGAGACTCGAGCATGTCGGGCGCGTTCCCGGCAGGCCTTTAGTCTGCACCCGGATCACCGCGAGTCAGGAGGCGCCGCAGCCAGCGGCGCCTTTTCTGCGTCTGGGGCCAAACACAACTCATTCAGCAGGGGAGAAACCATGAGCACTGTTATTCCAGCTACTGCCGCAGCCACAGCCACCTTCGCCGTTACCGCGCCTCTCGGCCAGCATGAATCCTTGCTGCAGCGCTTTACGCACACAGAAGCTCAGGCGCTCACTGTCATGGAGGCGGTCGGACGCGATTGTCTCCAGTTGTTGACATCCGTCCAGAAGTACCTCCCGGCTGCTTCGGCCATTGCGACGGCCATCTTTCCGGCGGACAGCGCCGCTATCGCTTCCACCACCCGGGTCATTGAGCTGATCCAGGACTCGGTGGCCACCGTCGAAGCGAAGTGGGCTGCGGGAAACCTGGCAGGCAAGTCTGGCCCGCAGAAGCTGGCAGACGTGCTCGCGCTGGTTGAGGCTCCTGCCACCGAACTGCTCAGCACTGCCGGGATCAAGGCGAATACGCAATACATCACCAACCTGATCAATCTGGTGGTCTCGATGCTGAACGTCCGCACCATGCCTACCAACTAGGCGGCGTGTTGCGGCGGTGGCGCCGGGCCCCCCTTTGTGGAGGCGCGGGCGGCCCCAATTGGAAGGCAAAAAAATTAACCGT
>CAXTPL010000048.1:0-4166 GCA_964246065.1 uncultured Acidobacteriaceae bacterium | reverse complement strand
GTGGGGGGGGGGGCCCCCCCCCCCCTTTGGGCCCCGGCGCTGCCGCCCCATATGCAAGCGAAAAAAGTGAACGCTTTCGCGTCTGCGCCGATAGAAAGCAAAGAGAGGGAAGAGGAGTACGCTGGCTAGCAAAGTGCAGGATGGTTAATATAGGGTGCGGGCACTTTGTGGGACTCGTCTTACGATAGCTCCGTCGCGGCGGGCTTTCCGGTGACCGGGGAAGACTGCGCCGGCGGAAACAAGAGAGTTCACGACCATTCGGCGATCGCTCCATCCTTTGAAGCACAGAAGCGATCGTCTCTTCTCCGGCGTGCCGCCTGGTGACGGCTGCGCGGCTCGGAGAATCATCATGCGGAGTGTCGGTTGAAATCCATGCGCGCCAAACTATCCGGAGTGAAGCGAAAGCTGTTCGAGCTCCGTGTTGTCGTGACCGGATTCGCGCTCTACTGCGTGGCACATGCCGTGATGCTTCTGCGGCCCCGCGACCGCTGGTACTGGGACGTGCGCTTTGTCAGCCGGCAACTCGCACGCGTCATCCATCTCTTCTTTCCCAACGTCATCGATCCTTCGCTCGAGGCTCGCCTGCTCCACCGTTTTTTGGATGGGCTTTCTGATGGCGGCCGACGGTTTCCGATTCCTGTGCAGGTGGAGAACCTTGAATTGCTGCGGGAGATTGCCTCGCAGGAAGGCGGTTTTGTCTGCTGCGGGGCTCACGTGCCGTTCGTCAAACTGTTCATCCCGGTGGTCCGCAGCGTCCTGCGTCCCGGCGTGGAGCTTGTCGGCATGGTCAAGTACCTCAAGCCGGACGGCTATGTCGACATCTGGAATGACCAGCCTTTGCGCGCCATGGCGGCCGGCGCCGGCGTCCTGCTCCAGACCCGCTCGCTGCTGCGCCGCGGAGGCTGTCTGCTGCTGCTCACCGACAAAGAGCAAGGGGAGTTTATTTCGTCCAACATCTTTCGGTTTGTCGGCAAGGTGCAATCGCGGGTGTTGATGGCGTTTCCGCACCTGCTGGACGATGGGACGATCCTGCTGAAGTTTGTGGAGGCCCCGGCGCCGGCCTGTCGCAACGAAGGGGAGGTTCGCGCGAACCTGGACTTTATCGCGCAGATGGTGCGCTCCATCCTCGCCGGCGGCCAAACCCCTGAGAAGCTGCGAGCCAGTGTGATGCCGCTCGCCCAGGTCCATGTGGCAGAGCGCGGCCGGGAGATCGACCGGATCCAGCTGTATTCCCGCTCCCAGCTTGAGGCGCGCGCCAAACGGCTTGAGCAGATGCTTGCCGATAAGAGCATCGGCGTCGCCGACAGGGCACTCTATGAGAAGCGGCTGAGCATCATGCAGCAGGAGCTCAATATCCGCTCACAGGTACGCACCCGGGCCGAGTTTGGTCCGGATGGCAAGCCGCTTCGATGAGGCCGGATAAACGTCTGCTTTAGATGTGGCAGGTGAGAGCGCCGCGCTTTTCCAGGTATTTCTGGTGATACTCTTCGGCCCTCCAGAACGTCTCCGCCGGCACAATCTGCGTGACGATGGGACGGGCGAAGCGTCTTTGCTCGGTGAGTTCTGCCACCAGCGCTTCTGCAACAGCCTTCTGGTCCGGCGAGTGGAAGAAGATCACGCTCCGGTACTGCGCACCCCAGTCCGGCCCCTGCCGGTTCAGCTGGGTAGGGTCATGGAGCGAGAAAAAGCTCTCAAGGAGCGCGCGGTAGCTGATCCGCGCCGGGTCAAAGGTTAACGCAACCACCTCGGCGTGCCCGGTTCGATCCGTGCATACATCCTTATAGGTCGGTTGCGCGAGTTTGCCTCCCTCATACCCGACCGCCGTCTCCAGCACCCCGGGCAGCTGCTGCAGCTGCGCCTCGACACCCCAAAAACAACCCGCTCCAAACGTCGCTTTTTCCATGCCTGCACTCCCGGGCTTTCTGTGCTTCGTGTGTTGGATGCTTGCCGGGCCAGAGCGGACGCAATGGCCGCGCGGCAGGCTGCCCTGCCGCACCGTCGAGCGGTTGAGTTTAGGCGAGTTCGTAGCCGGCGAAGAAGTAGCCAATCTCGAAGGCGGCTGTCTCCTCGGCGTCCGAGCCGTGGATGGCGTTCTCCTCGATTGATGAGGCGAACTGGTGACGGATTGTGCCCTCTTCGGCATTGGCGGGATTGGTGGCGCCCATCAGCTTGCGAAAGTCCGCAATCGCGTTTTCTTTTTCCAGCACCAGCGGAAAGATGGCGCCGGACGACATAAAGTCAGTCAGCGAGCCAAAGAAGGGACGTTCGGCATGCACGTGGTAAAAGCCCTCGGCCTGCGTTTTGGAGATCGAGATCTTCTTGATCGCGATGAGCTTGAAGCCGGATTTCTCAATCAAGGCCAGAATGGCGGCTGCGTCACCTTTGCGTACGGCGTCCGGCTTGATGATGCTGAAAGTCCTTTGGGACAAGGGAAGATCTCCTTTAAGAGGTACTGCTTGGATTCGCTACGCGCTTGGGATCGAGCGATGCGAGGCATACAAGTCCCTGTTCAGCGCGAATGGCATCGGCGCGATCGGGCGCAGTCACCTCTCTAGCAGTGTAGATCAGCAAAGGGATCAGGTGGGCGCACGCCAGCCCGTGCCGTCACAAGCGACCTGCGTAGCGTCACCGACCGCTCCCGCGCCCAGGAGAGGAGCACGAGAACGGTCGACGAGCTAGACGGCTTCTGCCAGCTGCGGGTAGAGCCCGATGTGGCTCGTCTCATACAAGGCGAGCAGCCTTTGGCGCATGAGGTAGTAGGAGGAGGCCGCTTCCTGGAGTTGGAAGGGGACCGAAACCCAGTGTCTGCCGGTGAAGACCTGCGAATACATCCCGATCTGGATCCGGCGCACTGCCGTCCGAAGACGGAGGCCGTCGCGCCGCATCCGTTCGGCGACGATGACGCTTTCGTCCAGGTTCCATTGCTGGGCGAAGGCAGCGAGCGCGAGGAGGCGGTTCGCGTTCGCCAGCATGGTCTGCAGGCCCTGCTCGCCTCCCACCAGGGTCCAGATCTCATCCGGCTGGAGATCGATCTGGCCTTTGCGGGGCTCGAGGTAGTCCCGGGCAACCAGGCTGATCCCGCGGAAGTCGATGAACTGAACCTCGGCGAGGACCTGATTCCAGGTGCGTTGACTGAGCTTGATCGAAGAACGCTGAGAGCGAACAGCCGCGGTAATCAGGCTACCGACGGCGACGGTGAGCAGAACGTAGGGCAGAGCTGGCTGCATCATGGGGTATCCGGGTTACTGTTCAGCTTCACCGAGATCGTAGTGCACGCGGCGATGAAGAGCAAGGATATAGTTACGTAACTCAGGAGAAATCGGCTGACGGGCGGGTTCTTCGTGCCAAAGCTGGACACACCAGTAACCCAGGGTAACCAGGTAGGCGGCCGCTTTGATGTCCTCTGCACCCCAGAAAAATCGTAGCTCACCAAAGTAGCTATGGAGCGAGTCGGTTATGACGGCGATAGTGGACCAGATAGTCAAACCTTGACCTATCGCCATGATGTGGTTCTTCCAGCCCAACCCAAGTCGGTTTGAAGCCATTGTCACGGCTATCACCAGTTCGCAAGTCAGCAAACTAGTGAACAGGTCTCCGCGGATTTCCACGTTCTCGGCAATGCCGCGAGTAGGGGGCGCCACGAGCCAAGCTAAACCCAGCGCGACTGCCGCTCCGATTGCGCCCCAAAGAGCAAACTGCTTTCGCGCGTCCCTGACCCATGTCCCTGTCGGTCTGAGCACAACAAGAAGCAACTGTAAGATAACCCCTAATTGAAGAAGGACGTTGATTACCGCATGCGACCAGTAGATGCGCGCGTACCAGACTGTGGCGTTTACGTGATCCAGGTAGAAGAGCACGGGACTTGTCAAAGCATTTAGTGTAATCAGGGTTGAAAACGCCGGAAACGCCGTCCATCGGCGCTTGATTAGGAGCACGCACACCAACGCGAGCTCACCAGCTGTAGCGGAGGCCCAAATCGCATTCTCGAAGACGGCCTGTTGCATACCACCACCCGGTGTAACTTCCGGCACCACCTCCGAGCACTATACAGGCTGGAGAAGCCGGTTGGTAATAGGTTTGAGCGCTTACGTTAAGCAGCCTTTTCCGCTGTCAAGTTGCCGATCGGAGGATGGGGAATGCCGCTCATCGGGGAGGCGCTTGCGGTC
>CAXTPL010000047.1:14236-20003 GCA_964246065.1 uncultured Acidobacteriaceae bacterium | reverse complement strand
CGTGCCGCTGACCAGCATCATCGGCACCTCGGGCGCCGGCTGCTTCATCCTGCGGATCATCTCGTTGCCGTCCATGCCGGGTATGGTCAGATCGCTCAGCACCAGGTCCACCCCGCCGCGTTCAAAGCGCTCCAGCGCCGCATCCGCATGGGACGCGCTCACCACGCGATAGCCGCGGTTTTCCAGCATGAACTTGCGAACGGACAAAGCCTGCTCGTTGCTGTCGACACAAAGAATGACTTTTCTGGGGCGCATCGTGCCTTCCTTTATTGCGCCGAAGCAGGGCTCGCCGCCCGGCTTCGATCCTTTGTTGTTCCCCCCAGGGACGGAGCGCACGGGGGCGCCCGCCCCCCGGGGGGGGTCCATTTGCCGGCCAGGCTTGCGCCGGGGCGGGCGGCATGGGCCACCTGCCTTGAAGCCAGGCGCGGGCGTCTGGCCGGGGCGCTCACTCCAAGGCACAAGGCCGCGGCCTTCTCCGGGAGCACCGTTGAGCCCCGGACAAGCTTGCCGAGAGCGAGCGCATAGGCCGTTGCGTGGAGCCGCCCGAGGGGATCCAGCCGGGTGGGGAACGCGCTTGCTCGACTCAGTTGTGTGTGTAAAAGCGAAAGTTGCGTTGCGTGCTGGTCTGCAACGCCTGCTCAGACTACGGAGTGGGGACCGGGTCCGCAATCGCGAACAGGAGGCGAAGGTTACGCCCCAACCTTGCGACGTACGTAGGAAAACCGGTCCTCGGTTGCCCGTTTTCCAGCAAGGGCGGGCATTCGGCTTGTGGAACCAATGTGCATCGTCTACGGAAAAGCTGTACGCCTGCTCCAGCCATGGTGCGCTTGGCTTGGTACCTTGGTAATGAAAACCGCCCAGAATGGGAAAATGTGCGCAGTGCCAGTACCTCGGTGCCTGCTTGAAAAAGGGGAACGGCGGAAGCTTTGCCGTATGCTACGCTGATTTGCATTGAGGGAGCGGGTACTCGGGATCGGCTGTGCCGGCCCATTGCTGCCGCCTTATCACTGCATGAGCAAGCCTGCCCAATTCAGCCACGGACCTCGGCAAGCCGAACATGCGCGCTGCTGCGTCGTCCTACGTTGTGGCAGGCGGGCCGGCCTCACGCTTGAACCAGGCCTTCCCGCGAACTGAAAGCCTCCGCTCCAAGCGCCCCTCTCCGAGGTATGGCTCCAGGCCGGCGGGCCGCATACGCTCCCCAACCTGGCGTTCTCTACGCATCCGGTGCGCGGCTGCCGCATCTCTTTATAAGACACGAGGAATGAATCTGATGAGTATTGGTGAATCCCGCATCCCCCGCATCAACGAGCCCGCGCCCGATTTCGACGCCAAAAGCACGCACGGCCAGATCAAGCTGAGCGACTACACCGCCAAGGGCAAGTACGTGATGCTCTTTTCGCACCCATCGGACTTTACCCCGGTTTGCACGACCGAGTTTATCGGTTTTGCGCAGCACCAGGCCGATTGGGACCGGCTGAACGTGCAGCCGATCGGCGTCTCGATCGACTCCATTTATTCGCACATTGCCTGGGTGCGCGATATCGAGCAGCATGCCGGCGTCAAGATTCAGTTCCCGGTCATCGCCGATCTCGACTTCAAGGTTTCCACCTTGTACGGCATGGTGCACGAGGCTGTGTCGGACACGTCGACGGTGCGCGCCGTATTTGTGATCGATCCCAAGCAGACGATTCGCGCAATTATCTACTACCCGATGCAGCTGGGCCGCAATGTCGATGAGCTGGTGCGGATCTTTGAGGCGATCCAGGTTGCCGACGCAAACAAGGTTTCGCTGCCGGCAGACTGGCAGCCAGGCGGCCAGGTGATCGTGCCCGCCCCGGCCACGGTAGAAGACGCAGCCAAGCGCACCAACGGCGGCGGAGCAGGCCTGCAGGTGGATACCTGGTACTTGTCAAAGAAGACGCTGGAGCCGGCGGCCAAGTAGCGGACCTGATGCCCAAGGCAAGGCTCCGAGAGCGTGGATCGCCCACGGTGCCTTCCTTGGAGGCGTGGCTATAAAGCCGCAGCTGGTTTAGCGCACGCGACGGATGGTGCGGCGCACCAGCTCCACGGTAGCGCCGTAGCCTAGATGGCGGCAAACGGAGTTGCCAGCGAAGAAGCAGGCGGCTCACTTGCGGGCGGAGCCAAGCCTGCAGCGGGGACTGCGACCAGGTCGGCACCCGCGAACAGCACGTCTCCAAAGCCGGTGCCGAAGCCGCGCGCACCGCGGCCCAATACTCAGCCAAACCTCCATAGAGGCTACCCATGAGTACCCCAAAGCCGTAGTGGATCAGCGAGCTGCCTTGTTGCTTGCCTTCGTGCGACAGGTGCTCGCCGCCGATTGCGACAGCCATCCGGCGATGAACTGATCCATGACACAGCAGGCGACCAGCCCGTTCGCCGCGCGTGAAAGAATCCCTCGTACTAAGTGTTTCTCCTTAGATATTCACTCTTCTCCTTTGTGCCGGTCCTCTACACGGATCGGACACGAAAGGGAGATACCTCCGGTCGTAGTGGCGCCGTGGCCTGCTCCTGTCTGCCCGCGAAGGGAGCGACGGCAAGAAGCAGGCGCGGTGGTGAGCCTACTGGAGGGTCGGCCAGTCGTTCGACCAGTCGATGGTCTTGATCCACAGGTGCGCTGCGCCGCCTTCGTCCAGATTGGCTGCATGGAAGACAAGGAGGCTGTCTCCGTGGGAGCTGTCAAGGTACGCAGTGCCGCCCCCCGGCGCATTCCAGACAGCGTTGCCCTGGAGCAGAACATTGCCGCCCCCTTGCATCATGTCGATCCCGTTGGTGTCTATGAAAGGCCCGTGCGGGCTGGGGCCTCGTCCGACCACCTGCTCATAATCATCCTGCGTGTCGTCTGCCTCGCAGCAGTGGCCGGTCGAGGCAAACAGGTAGTAGTAGCTCCCGTGATGCACAAGCGAAGCGCCCTCAATTGCATGATCGGGCACAGACGGTCTTGCCGCCAGCGAGTACACCGCGGCGTCGGTCTGCGAAAGCTTGCCGGAGGACGGGTCCACCGCGCGCTGCTTGATGCCGGACCAGAAGCTCCCATAGGTCAGCCAGACCCTGCCGTCGGTATCGGTCAGGATGGTGGGGTCGAGTGCGTTGAAGTCGTCGCCGGTAGACGAGGCGAGCACCTCGCCTTGATCGGTCCAGCCGTATGCGGGCGAGCTCTGGTCAAGGGTAGGACTGGTTGCCTCGCCGATCGCCGAAACCTGCGAAAGCAGGGTAGAAGCGCAGTAGTAAAGGTGGTACACCCCGCCGAAGTAGGAGATATCGGGAGCCCACAGCTGGTTGGTGGCAGGAACGGCTTGCGCGACCCAGGCCGGGAGCTGCGCAAAGACATAGCCGCAGGCGCTCCAGTTCACCTCATCTGCGGAGCAGCGGATCGGCAGGTGACCCGAATAGGACGGAGCGGCGGGGTCGGTACCAAAGGAGTAGTAGGTTGCGCCCTGCCTCGCGATGCTGGGGTCCCGCACCGGAGTGGTGTCGCCGCGCAGCGTGTAGCTCCCCATGGAATTGGAAAGCAAAGTGGGCGCCGTTGCAGACGCTGCTGCTGCCGTAACGGCCTGCGGCGCTGCGGTGGATCCACAGCCGACTAGGGCGAGACAGCATACGAGAGCTGGAGTAAAGAAAGTCTTGCAAACGCGTGAATACGGCAGGGAGAACCACCGATCTGTTCTGTTGTTTGACGAACAGATGGTACGGGAAGCAACTCGGAAGTGTAAACAAGCATCGCGCGCGGAGTTTTACCAAGGTACCAAGCTTTACTAGGATGGAACGCAGAGCCAAGTCGCCAAAAAAGCGCCCGCAAAGCCCACCGCCGCAGCCGTCCGCGAGCTACCGCGAGAAACAACGGAGGGCAGGCCCGTGAGCCTGCCCTCTTTTCCCGGTCTACGGAACGGATTTGATCCCGGCCGCAAGGGCGCCTAGGATACGACCGCTTCCTTGCGCAGCCCGGCTTGCAGCGCTTCTGCCTTGTCGGTCTTTTCCCAGCTGAACTCCGCCTCATGGCGGCCGAAGTGGCCGTATGCGGCAGTTTGGCGATAGATGGGCCGTCGCAGATCGAGGCTTTCGATGATGCCCTTGGGGGTGAGCTGGAAATGGTTGCGAACCAGCTGCTGCAACTCGCCCGCAGCCAATTTGCCGGTGCCGAAAGTGTCCACCAGGACCGAAACCGGCTCGACCACGCCGATCGCGTAGGCAAGCTGCACTTCGCAGCGCTCTGCCAGGCCGGCAGCGACGATGTTTTTGGCGATGTAGCGGGCCATGTAGGCCGCGGAACGGTCCACCTTTGTCGGATCCTTGCCGGAGAAGGCTCCGCCGCCGTGCCGGCCCATGCCGCCGTAGGTATCGACGATGATCTTGCGTCCGGTGAGCCCGGTATCGCCCATGGGGCCGCCGATCACGAAGCGTCCGGTCGGGTTGATGTGATACTTGGTGTTTTCGTCGAGCAGGGCAGCCGGGATGACGAACTGGATGACGTGCTTGAGAACCTCGGCGCGCAGCTGCTCGGTGGTCACGGTTTCTGCATGCTGGGTTGAGATGACGACTGCATCGACACGGGCAGGCTTGCCGGCACCGTCGTATTCGACGGTGACCTGCGACTTGCCGTCGGGGCGCAGGTAAGGCAGCTTGCCGCTTTTGCGCACCTCGGTGAGGCGACGGGTGAGCTTGTGGGCGAGCGAGATGGGCAGCGGCATCAGCTCTTCAGTTTCGTTGGTCGCGTAGCCGAACATCATGCCCTGGTCGCCGGCGCCGCCGGTGTCGACTCCCATGGCGATGTCGCCGGACTGCTTGTTGATCGAGGAGATGACCGCGCAAGTGTTGGAGTCAAAGCCGTAAAGGGCGTTGTCATACCCGATGGAGGCGACCACGCCACGGACCAGCGTTTGGAAGTCAACATAGGCGCGCGTGGTGATCTCGCCGGCGATGACCACCAGGCCGGTCGCCGTCAGGGTTTCGCAGGCAACGCGCGAGTAGGCGTCCTGTTCGAGGCAGGCGTCCAGGATCGCATCCGAGATCTGATCGGCAATCTTGTCCGGGTGTCCCTCGGTGACCGACTCCGAGGTGAAAAGAAACTTATCGCGTGTGGGCAATGGGTACTTCCTCCAGTGGCGCAGGCGGCGAACTCTGGCTTCCGGTCGCGGCGCGTACCCGCTGTAGGCGAGCGTGCGAGGGAGGGTGTCAGGGGAGGCCGGCAGCATCGGTTCAGGAGGCCGGCCCGGGCATACGTCGCCTGTGCATTTCCTTGAGCGATGGTACCCTGAGCAACTGCCCGGCAGCAAAGATTGCCCGGCGAACGGCGCGGCAGGGGACCGAGCGGCGACTCAAGCGGCTTCAGCGGCGCCGCGAGGGCACAACGATGACCAGAAAGCCCGCGAAGAGCATCGCATTGAGACCGCCAAAGTAGAGGATATAGCGGACGTAGTTCACGGCCAGATCGTGCGGGGTGGCAAAACCTTGCATGCGGTTGGTGTCAAACAGGCTCATGCTGAAGGGAAAGGTGCACAAGGTCATTTGCGCCAGCGCGGTGTCAAAGCGAGTGCCCGTGGCGAGGCCGAAGATGGCGATCCCGTGCAGCAGGGCGAGGTACCCGCCTGCGCCCCAAACAGCCACTGGCCTGCTGCTGCGCAGGCTGAGGAAGCGGCTGGCAAGAAGTACCGCCAGAAGGGCTGCTATGAGAAAGGCGAGCGCCACGGCGCGGGTAGCGTGAGCATGCATGGAGCTAGACAGGATTGTACGAGAGCGCGCTGGCCTGGTC
>CAXTPL010000047.1:13616-14226 GCA_964246065.1 uncultured Acidobacteriaceae bacterium | reverse complement strand
TTGAGCGTGCCCTGCTCCCGGCCCACGCTGGTTTGAGAGCTTAGTTTGCCGGCGCCGCAGGCGGCTAGTCCGGCTGTGTACGAGCGTCGGTAGAGGTCGCCGACAGGCCGGCTCCTGAGCTTGGCGTACTGAGAGTGGACGTGCATGAGGGCGTGGACGGGGACGGCGGCGCAAGATCGGTCGAGAGCGTCCCAGGGTATGCGGCCGCATGGGGCTCGGGGGCCGGATCGGCCTCAGCTGCTGCTGTTGGCAGCGTGGGCGTATGGCGGAGGCGGCGTGGCGGCGCGAGCTGTGCCTCAGCGGGCACCCGCAAAGAGGAAAGGACACGCGGGCGAAGATTCTCAGCCGCCAGGGCAGCCTTGGTGTTCACAAAGTGGGTGACGTACCAGCCAAACAGCACCAGCAAAGTGAGCAGCACGGCCACCCCTGCCCAGCGCATGCCTTGCGCGCGATCGTTCAGTTCCCCCTTGCGGGCACGGCCTACATTTTCGGCGAACTCCATCCAGCTCACGTCGTCATCCTTGAGCTGGCCGCTTCCGTTATAGGCAGCGAGGTAGCGAGTCACCCAGGCATCCTCATCCAGGCCGACCACGCGCGCATACCCGCGCAC
>CAXTPL010000047.1:1237-13606 GCA_964246065.1 uncultured Acidobacteriaceae bacterium | reverse complement strand
GATCCCTCGGGACAAGACGCCGCCCGGCAGCGCCTCAAAGTTTTCGTCTTCAAGCGCGAGCAGGTGCCGCCCACTGATCTTGGTCACGCCTGTGATATTTTCAAGCGCGATCCCGCGCGACTCCCGCTCCTGGCGCAGCTGTTGTCCGAACTGACCCATATCCGTTGTCCCGCCGAAGGGGTTACATCGGCACTTTTGACTACCTTATGACTGGCAAACGGATTGCGTCAAAGGGAATGACCAAACTTTGATAACGTTTCGCTGCTTGTTTTTCCATATTTGGGCTTTCAGTTCCGCGCCTGCCGCCGGCAGAACCGCCAGCCCGGCACCACCCTGCGGGAGAGCACCGCTTTGCTACACTCAAGGAGCGACGCGGTGCGGCCAGGGTTACAAAGCGCACGCGAAGCATCGGAAAGGGTGAACGGCGCACGCATGAACAGGCTTGTGATCGGCAACCTTCTCCATCGGCCTATCCGTACGCTGGTCAGCATCTTCTCGGTTGCGGTCGAGCTGGTCATGATCCTGTGCATCGTCGGGATCATGGTCGGTGAAATCTCGCACCAGCAGAATCAAACCAGCGGCATCGGGGCCGATATCATCGTCCACCCGCCGAACTCCAGCTTTTTCTCAGCCGTGGGCGGCGCTCCAGTGCCGGCAAAGATCGCCGGGGTGCTTGCCCGGCTGCCTCATGTGGCGGTGGCCGCTCCGGTGATTACAGATCTAAGCACCGTCGGCTCGGTTGAAACCATATGGGGCATCGACTTTGCCAGCTACAACGCGTTGAAGCCCTTTGTCTTTATCGAAGGTGGACCCTTTGCCGGGCCCGATGACGCGATTGTGGACGATTATTTTGCGCGCGGCACCGGCGGCCACACGGTAGGGGACACGATCCAGATCAAAGGTCATCCGTTTCGCATCTCGGGGATTTTCGAGCATGGCAAGGGCGGCCGCAAGTTTGTGCCGATCCGCACGCTGGGCGGCCTGATGGGCAATGCCGACAATGCTTCGCTGTTCTACATCCGCTCTGACAGCAAAGACAACGAAGGCGCCATTCGCAAGGAGATCCTTGCCACGCCCGGGCTGGGGCAGTTTCAGGTGCAGACGCTGGAAGAATGGATGAGCCTGATGACGCCCGAGCACCTGCCCGGCTTTACGGCTGCGCTCGACAGCGTGATCTCGATTGCGGTCATTGTCGGGTTCCTGGTCATCTTTCAGTCCATGTACACGGCTGTCATGGAGCGGACGCGCGAGATCGGCATCCTGAAATCCCTGGGAGCCTCGCGCGGCTACATTGTGAACACCGTGCTGCGCGAAGCGGCGCTGGTGACCATCGCCGGCATCGTGCTGGGCATCCTTCTGACGGAGATCATCAAGGCCGGCCTTGGCTACAAGTTTCCCACCCGACCTTTTCATATCCCTCCGGTATGGTGGGTGCGCGGCGTGCTGATCGGCTTCGTTGGAGCGGTGCTTGGCGCGACCTACCCGGCGATCAAGGCAGCCAACAAGGACCCGATCGACGCCCTGGCCTACGAGTAAGCTCCTCGTCCGACGATTGGCTGCTTTGTTCTTCTTCTCCTGGATCGCATGGCGCGTGTAGCACGGTTTGGCAATCTATGGCTCGCGCTCTGGTGGGCCTGCCTCGGTGCAGCCGTTGCGCTGCATTTCGTACACCTGCGCGCCGACTTTCCCAACTTTTCTCCCTGGATGGACTACGCCAAGTACACCGATGAGGGGTGGTACGGCAACGCCGCGCTCCGCCAGGCGCTGCTCGGTCACTGGCGCATGCCCGGCGACTTCAACCCGGCCGTGGCCCTGCCGGTCTGGCCGCTGTTGCTGCGCGGAGCCTTTGCGCTGGGCGGGGTGAGCCTTGTCACTGCGCGCGTCCTCGGTCTGGGTGTGTATGTGGGCAACCTGCTGCTGAGCTACTCCCTGCTGCGGCGGTTCGCTTCGCGCACTGTGTCCATGGCAGGCGTGAGCTTTCTGGCGGGAAGTGCCTACCTTTGGGCGTTCAGCCGCCTGGCCATTCTGGAGCCGCTGCTGGTGTTTTTTCTGCTTGCAAGCTGGCTGACGGTGCTGGCCGCGACCGGGAGCCGGGCCGGAAGCGAGGCCGGGAGCGAGGCCGAAGATCAGGCTCCCCGCCGCCGGTTGATGCTTCTGCTTGCCACCGGCCTGCTGCTGGCGCTTGCCGTACTGACCAAGACGACCGCCGTCTTTCTCTTTCCTTCAACGGTGTACCTGCTGTGGAGAGGCAACGCCGGGCTGCTGCGCAAGAGCTGCCAAGACAGCCTCCTGATCGCGGCCGGCGGGCTGTTGCCCTGGGGCGCCTACTACGTAAGCCTGATGCACGCGCACCTTGGCGCCGACTACCACTATCTTTTTGCCGCCAACCGCTGGACCCAGCCCACCACGGCGAGCGGCTGGTTCTGGGCGTTCTGGTATGCGCTGCATGGCGCGCTCTGGGTCGACCCAGCCCTGTGCGGCCTGGCTGTGTCCGTGCTGCTGCTGAGCCTGTTTGCGGGGCGGCCTCGCCTGTGGAGGGAACCGCTTGCCGGCGCGGCGCTGCTTGCCTCTGCCGGATATATCTTCTTCACCGGCTGGCACAACAATCCCCAGCCCCGCTACTACGAGGTGGTGGCTTACCCGCTGGTCTTTCTCAGCTGCCTGGGGGCCGCGTCGCTCGCGCGGGCCGGCGAGAAGTCCATGCGCCTGCTAGGAGCCCTGGCATGGGCTGTTTTTGCGGCAACTACCCTTTGGAACCTCGTCGGAACCCTTCGCTTCGTGCGCCATCCGGACTACACGCTGGTGCGGGCCGCCCGCGGCGTCACCCGCTATATCGACCGCCATCCCAACGGGCGCCGGCTGCTGCTTTCTATCTCCGGCGATCAGATCATGCTGATCACCCATCTGCCGGCCATCTGCGACGACTTCGGCTCCACCGACCTGCCCTACCGCATTCACCAGTACCAGCCGGGCTGGTATGCAGCCTGGAACGAGATCGACCCGGGCACGCTCGAAGATCTCCATACCCAGTTTCGGCTGGAGCAGGTGGCCAAGTTCCATGCCTTTGACGACGAAGACCGGGACGTGCTGATCCTCTACAAGCTGCATCCGCTGCCGCCTGCGCGCGCAAGGTACAACGCGGAAGAGGAGGCAGCGGCCAACAAGGGCCAGGAATAGCCGGGTGGCCGGAGGGATGCAGCAGAAAGGGCAAGGGGGAAAGCGGAAGGCAGCGCGCGCCCGGCAGAGGCCGACGGCGCTCCGGCTATTCCTGAAAGGGATGCCCTGGCAGGTCGAGCGCTCTCGCCTCAAACCCTGGCGGTCTGCCGCTCCGGCGCTTTTACCGGGTAGCTGCGGGGCGGGGCGTGCCTGCCGCGGCCGGTACGATCTTTTTGCCGAGCCGATACACGAGTCCGACCGAGATTGCGACCTGCTCGTGCAGTCCCGCGCCTCCGTAATCGGTCAAGGTGGCCTCCGGCTGGATACGAAAGGCCAGCCGCGGCGACCGGTTCAGGTCGATCGCGCCTCCGATGGCGCTGCCAAAGGTCACCTGGTTTGAAAACAGCCCCAGCTGTGCCGTGGTCAGCGGCGCCACCGCTGTGTCAAAGACGCCGTAGGCGCCCCCGAAGAGCGCATGCAGCGTAATCGATGCGTGCGGATTGGCGATCCACCGGTACTCCGGGCCGCCCATAAACATGTACTGGCTTACGGCCGGCCCCTGGATGTGCCTGTCGTTGGGCACTACGCCTGAAGTGCCGTAGTAGCCGCGAACACTGGCTGCCGCGGCCCACCTTTTGTCAAAAAAGCGAGCGCCGTCAAAAGAAAGTCCGCCGAGGTTGGCGCCCTGCAGGAGGTTCGGCCCAGCGTTGAAGTGCGTATACGCCAGTCCGCCGTAGAGCTCATAACGGTAGTTGTAGTCCACGCCTGCGAGCGTATCGTTTGCGGCTACCACGGGCGGATGGTACTGGGGTGCCTGCGCCAGGGCGGGATAAGCGGCAGCGGCAAGGGCGGCAGCCAGGGCAAAGCGTGCAACTCTGAACAAGAACGGGACCTCCGGGAAACACTTTTAACGATACATGACAGGGCGCGATGGGCGGCTCGTGCCCGCTGCGGGTTCGGGCGCCGGACAAGCCGCAGCGGCTGCGATACCCTTAACAGGACGATGACGCCCCGTGAACGTTTGACGCAAGCCAAGCACGACAGTCTGGAGGCGATGGTGGCCGCCTACGCATCCGAGGCGGTCCGCACCGCGCGAACCGAGTTCCATGAAGCGCTGGACTACACACTGCCGTCGCTGGAGCGCCTGGAGGCGATCCTCAATCGCATTTGCCCTGAACCTGACCCCTTGCCCGCGCCGAGGCGGACTGGCTGACCCTGCTGTGGGGGAGCTGGTTCGGCGAGCTGCTTCGCGCCTTGCATGGCGGCGCATGGTCGATGACGGTCTACCCGGGGAGCGAGTTCTCAGTGCCTACGCTGGAGCTTGGCAGGGAGGCGGACGGAGGGCTGTCTTCCCGGCTCTACCCCATGATGAAGGTGCATCGGCGGCTGTGCCTAGGCAGGGGCGAAAGCCTGCCTGCTTTTTACCGTATGGTGGCGACGCGGCTGCTTGGAGGCGCTGCGAGCGAGAGTGCGCAGAAAGACGGCCCCCAGGGAGTCGCTGGAAGCGTCTGAGGCGAGCATCCGCAATCCGGGCGGCGGCCCGCCGCGTACCTTCAACAGAACTGACGGGAGCGCCAGGCTGAACAAGCCATGGCCGTTACCGGCGGAAAGTCTGTTGGAGAGCCAGGCGCGCCAGCAGCGCTCTCTGTGTGCGACAATACACCCATCGGAGGAAAGCCCCGCGCTCTACGATGCGGGCATCCCAACATGCTCGATAATCTGTTTACGCCGACCCATCTTCTGTTTGTCCTCGCGATCGCGCTGCTCGTCTTCGGCCCCCGCAAGCTGCCCGAGCTGGGCAAGGGTCTCGGCGAAGGCCTGCGCGGCTTCAAGCAAGGAATCAAGGGCGAACCCGAGGTGGCCAAGTCCGAGGTCGCCAAGCCCGAAGTCATCACCGAGATCAAGTAGTCCCTCTCGTCTACCACAGGGCTCGCCCGAGCCCTGGTTCGCGCCTAAGCTCTTGCTTCGCACATCTCCGTGCGCACCATCTCCTTCAGACTAGACCCGTTCTCCCCTCCCTCTTTTGCGAGAGTACCGGCACCGTTTCACCCCGCGTCTCCTTGCGGGGATCACGCGGTTGGTCCGGTCCTTTATAGGATGAGGCTGTATGATCCTGCGTCATATTGGCCTTATACGATCAAACGTGTGATTAGTTAGGGCAGTCAGGCGTGATTTTCATTGACATAGCTACGCGCTGTTTCTATGCTTTGGGTTCGGACGGTCCGCCCCCGTGGACTGCATCGTCTGCATCGGTGAGCAAGCCTGCGTGATTGCTGCGCGAGGTTTAGCTTTACCGGCTGCCGCACGGAGCCCGCGCACCTCTCGTCGATGGAGTTATGCCGCCATGCCTTGCTTACGCACCCGTTCCTTGTGTGGAGTTGTCGCCGGTATTTTGCTTTCTTCCGCCATGCTGGTTGCGCAGACGGTGACTGGTGCCCTCAGTGGCACGGTGACCGACGCAAGCGGGGCTGTGCTGCCCGGGGCGCAAGTGGTAGCGCGCAACCTCGATACGGGGGTGAACACGCCGGTGACGACCAACGGCGACGGCTTTTACCGGATCAACTTCCTGCCGATCGGACGCTATCAGGTCGTGGTGCGCCAGAACGGCTTTAACGACGAGACGCTCCCGCCCTTCAACCTTGAGGTTTTGCAGCGGCCCACGTTCAACGTCAAGATGACCGTGAGCGGGCACTCAACAGAGGTGCAGGTCTCGGCGGCGGCGCCAATCCTCGACACGAGCGATCCGACACTGGGAACGACGTTTACGGCGAACGTAATTCGCAATTTTCCTCTGAACGGGCAGGATTTCTCCGCGTTGACCATGTATCTGCCGGGTGCGGTAAACACAGCAGGAACCTCCGGAACGACCAGCATCGAGCGGAGCACGCAATATACAGACACGCCGAACATCAACGGCAATCGTGCCCAGGCGAACAACTACACGCTCGATGGCATCGATATGAACGAGACGTTCAACAATCTGATTGCGTACAGCCCGGCGCCTGAAGCTCTTGCTGAAGTGAAGGTATTAACCGCGAACTCGCCTGCGGACTACGGCAACGTAAACGGCGGCGGCGTCGTGACTATCTTGAAGTCTGGGACAAATCAGTTCCACGGTTCAGCCTATGGATTCACACAGAACCAGAACTTCAACGCGAATAGCTGGACAAACAATCACGCAATCCCCAAGATCAAGCAGAACGCGTTCTCGCAATCGCAGTTCGGCGGCACCTTCGGCGGCCCGGTGCTGCACGACAGGCTTTTCTTCTTTGTCGATTATCTGGGAGCCCGCTTTCACCAGGGCGGCACCACGCAGGCATCTGTTCTAACTCCCGCCATGCGTAACGGCGACTTTTCGGCGCTTCTCGCGCTCCCCACGCCTATCCAGTTATACGACACGCAAAATGGGTTTGTGCCTTACACAAACAATCACGTGACGATCAACAACCCAGTCGCAAAGTTCCTTCTTGCCAATCCTGCCCTGTACCCGCTGCCCAACGCTACCGCGACGGATGGCCTTGCGGCGAACAACCTCCAGGGGTCGTACCGGCACTATGTTGCCAACAACCAGGGCGATACAAAAATCGAGTATGACCCTCGAGCGGCCGATAAGGTAACTGCCTTTTATGGAATGTCTACCGCTTACGATGGGCAAACCGCTTTGCTGGCCATTACCTTCCCTGGCACGAATCTTTTCCCTACCAAGATCACCGGCGCCGACTGGGTGCACACCTTTTCGCCGGAGATCGTCAACTCGGCTCGCATCGGCTTTACTCGGGTAGATTGGAACCAGGGCCTGCCGGGCGATCCATCCGGGCAATTCGGACTTACCGGTAACTCCAAAGTGGGTATTCCGTTCGGCAAGCAGCCCTATGTCGGCTTTTCAAGCCAGGGTATCGGTTCCGGCTTCAGCAATGTAGGCACCCCTGCCTTTGATGGCGGCTTGATCGACAATACCTACAGCTACATCGATAACCTTACCTGGCAAAAGGGTTTGCACACGCTTAGCATGGGCGTGCAGGCGATCCGCTACCAAAATAACTATCCGACCAGTAATAATGACGGCTTTCTTGGCACCCTGGGATACAACGGAACCTTTACTTCGGACCCATCGCCGACGGTGCAGAACGGGCAGGGCTACAGCGCTGCGGATTTCCTGCTCGATCGAGTCTCCTCCGCGCAGGTGACGCTGGCAAGCATCAACGTGGGCCAGCGCCAGTGGCGCACTGCAGAGTTTTTCGCCGACGATTGGCACATTCTTCCAAACCTTACGCTGAACCTCGGCTTGCGATACGAGATCGACGAGCCGTGGGTTGAGCAGAACAATAAGACCGGCAACGTAGACCTGGCTACCGGTCAGACTATTTATGCCGATCATGTGCCGACGGGAGCGCCTGCGGGCTCGGGCATATGTAAAAATCGCGGCTGCTACAACTACAATTTTCGCCAACTTATGCCAAGGCTCGGATTTGCCTATCAGGCGGGCGGCAAGTTTGTCGTTCGCGGCGGCTACGGGGCAAGCAGCTTCTATGAGGGAAACTCGTCCAACCAGAGATTGACCTCCATTACGCCTTTTATCCAGGCTGTCAACATACCGACCATTGCTCCCTCGTATACGCCTGCAAGCGGAACGCAGGCGGCAGTTTTCAATCCCGGCACCCCGCGCACGGTGGAGCAGGGGTTTGCCTCTGCTGACCCCAGCGTGTTGAATCTTTCCGGCTCCTACAACGTGTACCCACAAAATATCCAGCCGGCCTATGTGCAGGAGTGGAACCTGACTACAGAGTACGCGCTGAGCCGGACGCTTTCCTTGCAAGTCGGCTACCTGGGCGAACAAGGCCAACATATCGAGGATTACGGCAACGTCAACCAGCCGCACGTGTTGGGGGACCCGACCACTTCGCCTTACTACAACAACCCAAACTTCGGGTCGGGCAATCTTCTCATTACCGAATCGCGCGCCGCCATGAACTTCAACGCGCTCGAGTCCACTCTGCGCCAGCGGCTCAATCACGGGCTTGAGTTCACCCTGAATTACACGTATGGCAAGGCACTTACAAACAGCCTCGGCAACTATAGCCTCAACGTGAACGGCTTTAGCGGCGCATTCCAAAACTACTACGACTCCCACGCCGACTGGGGCCCGGCCGGCTATGACGTGCGCCACAATGTATCGGCTACCGGGGTATATGCGCTGCCCGTGGGCCGTGGGCAGGAGTACCTTTCCCATACCAATCGCTTCCTCGACGAAGCCATCGGCGGCTGGAAGGTATCCGTAGCCGAGGTCGGCTACACAGGCTTTCCCGAGACCGTGACTGGCCCAAGTAATAACTCAAATAACGAGGGCGGTAATTATCGAGCCAATCAGTATCGCAGGTTGAAGGTTGTCCACCGGACCATTCAGAACTGGTTTGGGACTGATCCTTCGGCGACACCATGCCAGACGCCCGGCGTAGACAACGGGATATGTGCTTACGGGGCCGCGGCAAGCAATACCTTTGGCAACTCAAGCAATGGAACCGTGCGTGGGCCGGGCTATCTGAACGTAGACAGCTCCGCATTCAAGGACTTCCGCATTGTAGAGGGTGAAACGATCGGCTTCCGCGTCGACGCATTCAACGTCTTCAATATTGCGAGCTACAACAACCCTGACACCGGAATTACCGACACTACCTTCGGCAACATCGATGCACAAGGCACGCCCGTGCGTTCCACGGAACGGAGACTGCAGTTCTCCGCTCGGTACATCTTTTAGAGCAGCACCTCTTTGGCGCCTCTAGCCCGTTGTGCCAGTCAACGCACAGCGGGCAGCGCGCGTCTGCAGTCCGCTTGCGCTCTACACTGGTTGGCAGAGGATTGCGACCATGATGCGCAGCTTTGGAGGGCAGGCGCCGCGCGTGGCGGCAAGTTGCTACGTAGACGCTTCGGCGCAGGTGATCGGCGACGTTGTTCTAGGCGAGCGCGCGAGCGTGTGGATGAATGCCGTGCTGCGCGGCGACGTGCATTCAATCCATGTCGGCGCAGGCTCCAACGTGCAGGACTGTGCGGTGCTGCATGGGCAGCGCGGCTTGTATGCCGTGCACGTGGGCGAGATGGTCACCATCGGCCACAACGCGACGGTTCATGGCTGCATAGTCGAGGACGGCTGCCTGATCGGCATTGGTGCGCGTGTGCTCAACGATGCGCGCATCGGGGCGGGCTCCATCGTGGCCGCCGGCGCCGTGGTGCCGGAGCACATGGTGGTTTCGCCGGGCTCGCTTGTTGCCGGGGTGCCGGCGCGCATCAAGCGGGCACTGTGCGATGCGGATCGCGAGCTCATCCTGACCTATGCGCGCAACTATCTGCATTACACCGAAATTTATCTACGCGAGCGCTCCTGCGTGCCCACCGGGGAAGGAAGCGAACTTTCCCACCCGGGGTGACCTTAGTTTTTTCGCGAAGCAGATTGTGACGGCTGTTTTGGCCTGGGCATGGCATTCTCCTGTTGGCAGTGGACACAGGGAGAAGCATGGCGAGGGGAAGCGACAAAGGACCAGGCGGGCTTGCGCGCACCGGAGGCCTCTCGCGCGCGCTCGGTTCGCCGCGACGGCATCGGGGGCTCGCTCTGGCGCTCACCGCGATGTGCGCGCTCGTCGTACTGGCAGGGTGCCTGTCGCGCTCGCTGACGGGTTTGGTGATTACGCCTGCCGCCGGAGCGACCACCGTGGCTGCCGGGCAGAGTTCCCAGTTTCAGGCGCAGGCCGTGTATACCGAGTCGGGCCACGCGACCACATCGAAAGATGCGACGGCCCAGGTAAGCTGGGCATCCTCCAACCCAGCTGTCGCTACCATCTCGAGCGCTGGCCTGGCTACAGGGGTGGGCGCCGGGACAGCTACCATCACGGGCAGCATGTCCGGCTCTTTCGGCACGGTCACGGCTACCTCAGACATTACGGTGACAGGCGGGACGGGCACCGGCTCGGGTACGCGGACGCTCACCTCGCTCACCCTTACGCCCACAAGCCTGACCATTCCTTCGGTTGGGCAGACGGCGCAGTTCGTGGCGATCGGCACCTACAACACGGGCAGTCCGGTGACCCAGGTCCTGACGAATCAGGTGGCCTGGCAGTCCAGCGATGCCCGCATTGCGCAGGTGAGCACGACCGGTCTGGTGACCGCTGAAGGACCTGGCCAGACGACCATTATCGCGGTTGCTACCGCCGCCGACGGATCGGCAGTGACGGCATCTGGAGCCGTAACGGTGAGCGCCGGGGGCGCGCTTCGCGTGCTGAACTCAGTAGCCGTCATCCCTGCGCTGCAAACCGTGCTGGCCACCAATGAAACTTCACAGTTTCTGGCCATCGGTACGTACACGGGCGGCAGCCCTGTGACCGTGGATCTCACAGACCAGGTGACCTGGATCTCAAGCGACGTGAAGATTGCTCAAGTAGACGCCTCTGGGCTGGTTACCGCGCTGGGTGCGGGGCAAGTGACGATTACGGCTCTCGCCACCGCGGCGGATGGGTCGGTGGTCTCGGGGAGCAGTGTGTTGACCGACGACGCGGGTGCAGGCCCTGTCAACCTCCCGACGCTTACGGTCTACAAGGCAGGCAGCGGCTCCGGTGTGGTGACGGGGAACGGCATTATCAACTGCGGAACGGGCGCTGCCTGCACCGGAACCTTTCCAAAAGGTGCTGTTGTGACGCTGACGGCGACGCCGCAAGCGGGGTCGCAGTTCGATGGCTGGTCAGCCAACTGCATCCCGGTCACAGGCACACCCACCTCATGCACCCTGACGCTGAACAACAATGACACGGTAGGCGCGATCTTCGATCCTGTGACGCCCTAGAGGATCGGCGCGTTAGAAGGCGCGGCGAAGCCGCCGCTCGTTATGCGTGTGCACCGCCCAGGCGCCCCAGGCCATGGCGACGGGGTGCAACACAGCCAGGCCCCAGCCCAGGGTCAGAATGCCGACGACGATGTAGGCAACAAGCATCACCAGCGCGCCGACGATGGTTGAGTACAGCATGCCGAACGGGCCGAAGAAGAACGTAAGCACGAGCGAGAGAAGCATGCTTTTCTGGGGAACGTAGACCGTGACCGGTGGCGGATAGTAGCTCATCTAGGGGCTCCTGCGCGACGATCGCCACCTGCCGGCGGCGCTACTGGCTACGATACCAGCAGCTACCGCTCGACAAAGGCCATTGGTTCACCGACGGGGACGGCTACTCGCGATCGGCCTCACGCAGGATCGGCCAACCATCTTTCCAGCTGAGCCAATTCATGCCGAGGGTGGACGTACCGTTGTTACTCCCGTCGTAATAGTGGTAGACGAGCAGATCACCCCTGGGAAGGGAAAGCACGGACTGTCCGCCCGGACCGATGATGTGGTTATGCGTAGTAAGCAGCAGCGTGCCGCCGCCGTTGGTCATCGGTAAGCCGCCTTCGTCTATGTATGGCCCCGTCACACTGGTTGATCGGCCCACAACGATGCGGTACGTACTGTTGACGCCCTGGCAGCAGGCACCGAAGGAGACGAAAAGGTAAAAGTATTCGCCGCGATGGAGCACATAGGACCCTTCCTCAGCCGTGTCATAACGACGGGAAAGGAATGTGCAGCCGGTGTTCGCAGCCAAGCGCCCGGTGGTGCGGTCAAGCGGCAGCATATAGATGTCGCCATAAAAGGAGCCGAAACTCAGCCAGGGATTTCCTGCCTTGTCGACAACCATGGCAGGATCGATCGGGTTGGCGTAGATGCAATCAGCGAGCGTGATCACAGGGGACCCCGAGTCGTTCCAGCTTCCCGGAGCACCGGTAGGACTGGTCGCGACGCCGATAGCCGAGTTGTTCGATCCGAAACTCGAAGCGGCGTAATACATCCAGTACGTTCCATCCCTGTAGGAAACGTCCGGCGCCCAAAGGTCGGCCGCTCCGCGTGTATAGGTGCTCGTCCACGCAGGTACGGCAGAGAACGCCGTGCCCACGTCGGCGAAGGTGCGCATGTTTGTGGACTCGTGCATGCGGATGCCAGAGTGTGTGCTGTAAAGGTAGTACTTGCCTCCCGCCGCTTTCACCATGGAAGGGTCGTGGATGGTGTCGAAATCGTTGGAGCTGTACGCGACTTCGGCCGGCAGCGGGTCCAGATACGCAGGCTCATCGTGAACGTGGATGCTCCAGAGAGTGTCGAGTCCGCCCGCAGCTTCTTGAATGACGGGTGTGCCCGGCGCAACGGAC
>CAXTPL010000047.1:0-1227 GCA_964246065.1 uncultured Acidobacteriaceae bacterium | reverse complement strand
GGAGACCGCTGTGCACATTGCGCAACTGCACGGCACCGCTGCCGGCATCCTCGATGGTCCACAGGTGATCCGGGGTGCTGTTATCTCCCCACTGCACGGCCGGCACCTGATCGGCGGTCGAGCCATCAGAGATGCCGAGCACCTCGCGCGTGTCCAGGTTCACGATCAGGTATTGCCCATTGCCCTGAGGCACAAAGTGCCAGTGTGTCGCATTGCCCGGGCCGCCCTGCACGGCAGCTGTGCCCGCAGCATCCTGTCCATTGGCAATGCTCAAGGGCAGACGGCTATTCACGTTCACGATTCCCAGTGCATGCGAAGTGTCTACAGCGACCTGGGCCTGGCCAGGCAGGAGGGCGGCGGCGAGAAAAAAGATTGGGGCAAGCCGCAGACCGAGTCTGCGAGCTGAGCGGGGGAGGAGATAGTTCATGCGAGCTCCTTGCGTGAATCGGAAACCGTGACGGGATGAGCGGAACATTCAGCAGGGCAGAATACGTTTTCGGACGCGGCGAATTGCTTTCTGCCCTATGAGCGTGCACAGTCTAGCGCCTCTCTTGCAGGTTTGCACAGACTGGTATGCTGAAGACTCGAAATCATGCAAAAACTGCAAGCTGTACGCGGCACGCGTGACCTGCTGCCGCCCGAAACCGAGCTGTGGAACCACGTCGAGGCCACGGCCCGGCGCGTGTTCGGGCGCTACAACTTTGGAGAGATCCGCACGCCGATCTTTGAAGATACCCAGCTCTTTGCCCGCGGGGTGGGTGAAGAAACGGACATCGTCTCCAAGGAAATGTACACCTGGGAGGACCGGGCGCGCGCGGCGAGTGAGAAGGCGCAGTCGCTCACGCTGCGGCCCGAGAACACGGCCGGCGTGGTCCGCGCCTACATTGAGCATAATCTGGGCGAGACGGGCCTCTTGCAGAAGCTCTACTACATCGGCCCGCAGTTCCGGCGCGAACGCCCGCAGAAGGGACGCTACCGCCAGTTCTTCCAGATCGGTGCGGAGGTGATCGGGCCGGTGTCGTCCGGCTCGGAGAGCCCGCTGCGCGACGCCGAAGTGCTGGAAATGCTGGCCACCTTCCTCGACGAGCTGAAGATCACCGGCTACACGCTGGCCATCAACTCAGTAGGCTCCGCATCGGACCGCCCGCGCTACATCGCGGCACTGCGCGTAGCGCTGGCCTCGGTCGCGCCTACGTTGTGCACCGACTGCCAGCAGCGCGCCCACAC
>CAXTPL010000046.1:15579-20049 GCA_964246065.1 uncultured Acidobacteriaceae bacterium | reverse complement strand
GTTCCCGCGGTCAGCTCCCGCTCGATCTCGTAGCCTAGCTGCTTGGCAAAATGAAGGTCGTCGAGCATCTTCTTGTCCCGCAGCTCGGACTGCTTCTTCTGCTCCGCCAGCAGAGTGGATGCCGAACGCGTTTTGCCGATGAAAAACAGCATCAGCGACTCCTGCAGCTCGCGCATCTTCGACCCTGAGATGTTTAGCGGCGCCACGCCAACGGTTCCGTCCCTGCGATATTCCTGGCAGAGCAGCCCGCCATAAGCCGCAATGTACTGGTCCTGCTTACCAACAGGCAGCTTGAGCCGGTTCATCTCGATCTCAACTGCTTCTTGCGCCAGGGTTTCAGAGGCAACGTGCATGCGGCGGTACGCGTACAAGGCATGCAGCAGCCCGACAAGAAAGGCGCCGGATGAGCCCAGCCCTGTCCCGGCAGGCACGTCCGCAACGCTTGTGAGTTCGATCCTGTCGCCGACATCGTGCATGTCCAGGGCTTCACGGAATAAGGGGTGCTGAATGCACTCGCGCGAGCTGACGTGCTCCATCTCGGAATACTTGAGGACGTAGCCTGGGAAAAAGCTCCGGTTTGCAGTGATATACACGTACTTGTCGATCGCCGCCGAGATCACAAAGCCGCCGTACTCCCGGTAATAGGAGGGCAGATCGGTGCCGCCGCCACCGAGCGAAATACGCAAGGGCGTTTTCGCAATGATCATTGTGCTTCCCTGCCCGGCGCCGCCCCGGTCGGCAGAGCCTTGCCGCGCAGCAGCGCGTCTGTTTCAAGCAGCCCTTGAGGAGAACCGATCTCGTAGAAGCGTTCCTGCACCTCGAAGCCGGCAAGCTCGCCCTGCGCAAGCAGGTGCACCAGGACGTCCGCCAGATCCAACCGCGCTCCGTCCGGCCAATCCGCGAGAGCTTCCGCCTGAAAGCAGCTCAAGCCATAATCGATGTGCTGCATCGCCGGGGTTCGCTCGCGTTTGCTGTAACGCAGGACGGAGCCGCGGGAGAACTCGACATTGCTCGCATCCCACCGGTTCCGGTTGCGGAAGACGGTCATCAAGCCATGTTTGGCTGAAGCTAGAAAGCTTGCCCAGACCGGCGCAATCGGCGCAGGCAGAAAGCTGTCTCCATACATCACCAGGAACCGCTCACCAAGCAGCGGAAGCGCCTTGCGCAGCGCACCGCCTGTGCCGAGCGGCATCGGTCCGTCTCCTGAATACTCGACCACGCAGTCAAACCGGCTCCCATCCCCTACGTAGCCGCGCAGCTGCTCCTGCAGGTGGCCGCAGCAGATCACAACGTGGCGAACGCCCATGCCGCGAACCATGCGCAACTGGTGGCCGATAAAGGGCTCGCCGGCCACCGGCAACATCGACTTTGCAATGGTCTCGGTGACCGGACGCATGCGGGTCGCGAGTCCGCCTGCAAGCAAGGCCAGCTTGGGTGGGGCGAGTTTTTTTGACGTGACGGCGGATACATCTTCGCGTTGAAGGTTAAGCAAGCAGCACCCGCTCTTCCTCTATCATGGCCTGCAATGCGGCGCGGATCGCTTCGCGGCTGTTTCGCCTGGAACTCCAGCCCAGCGCGCGGATGCGATCGCTTTTCAGCCGCACGACCGGTACGTCGCCCTTCCATCCGCGATCCCCGCCGGTGTAGTCCAGAACGGGCATCTCTGCAAGGCCCAGGCAGCCTACCGCCTCTTCGGCGATCTCGTTCACGGTTATCGCATCGAGGGTGGAGACATTAAATACCTCGAAAGGCGCGCAGCTTTTGGCAAGCGCGAGCAGCACCGCTTCCACCACATCTGAAACGTGAATGTAGCTCTTGCTTTGTTGCCCGTTCCCAAGGATGCGCAGCCTGCGCGGATCTGCGGTGAGCCTGCGCAGAAAGTCAAACCCTACCCCGTGCGTTTGCCGCGACCCCACCACGTTGGCGAAGCGGAACGCGCATGCGCGCAGACCGAACATCGCGCAGTAGCTTGCAATCAGCGCCTCGCCCGCCAACTTGCTCGCACCATAGGTTGAGACCGGCAGAAACGGCCCGGTATCCTCGTCTACCGGCGTCGTCCCGAGTTCGCCATAAACGCCGCTGCCTGAAGCATAGAGCAGCCATGGAACGCCGGTACGCCGCATAGCCTCCACCACGTTGTTGGTCAGCAGAGTGCCCTGGTAGAAGTCGATTTCAGGCTCGGTCGCCGCACGTGCAATATCGGGGTTGGAAGCCAGGTGAATCACCACGTCGTGGCCGGAGAACACTTCGGTCAATCTTTCTAGATCGCCCACCTCTGCCCGCACCACGCGCAGCCTCGCGTCTCCACGATGATGCTCATAGTGCCACGCGCGCCCGGAGGAGAAATTGTCATACAGCGTGACCTGCTCGACTGCCTCGCTCCCGAGCAGCCGGTCGGCAAAGTGACTGCCGATGAATCCCGCTCCACCGACGATACAAAAGCGCTTCCCTTTCTCGATTGGACTCTCACAAAAGTCCGGTCCAGCTTGCATCAGAGCTCCTCGTCGGGTGCTTCTTGTTTTCACTAGCCGTGTTTGCGGGCACGGGGTAGAAAAGCAGCACCGCAACACCGCGGCCGCCTGGCTTCCCACTCCGTTGTCTGCACGCAGGTAAGTGGACTCAGGATATCGGACGATGGAGCGCTTCTCGCTAGTTCCCTTTCTGCACTTTCTTCACTTTCGTAACCAAAATGGGTCTCCTGGACCGTCTTCGGGAATCCATTGTGCCGATAGAGTCGCATAGAACGAGACACAGCCTGTTCCACTGGAGTCTGCCTTCATGCTCAATCCCTGCGGTTCTCTCAAGGTCAAGCTTTTTTGCGATGCAGCCAATATTGAAAGCCTGCTCGCCATGTACGCCAAGCCCTATGTCCAGGGCTTTACCACCAATCCTTCGCTGATGCGCAAAGCAGGCGTCCAGGATTATGAGACCTTTGCGCGCTCCGTGATCCACGCGATCCCCGATCGTCCCGTTTCCTTTGAAGTTCTCGCCGACGATGAAGCGGGCATGGAGATGCAGGCGCGTCGCATCGCATCCTGGGGCAAGAATGTGTACGTCAAAGTCCCCATCACCAATACGCAAGGCTTCTCGATGGCCCCGCTGGTGCGAAGACTATCGCGCGACGGTATCCGCATCAATGTCACCGCCATTCTCACGCTGGCGCAGGTGGAGCGAACAGCCGAAGCGCTGGAGCCCCGCACCCCGGCCATCGTCTCCGTATTTGCCGGACGCATTGCAGACACCGGTGTCGATCCGGTTCCGGTCATGCGTGCGGCTGCCGGCATTCTGCGCACACTGCCCAATGCCGAGCTGCTGTGGGCCAGCTCGCGGGAGCTACTCAACATCTTCCATGCTGAAGCGTCGGGCACCCACATCATCACCGCTACACCGGACATCCTGAGCAAGATGAGCCTGATCGGCAAGGATCTGAACGCATTCTCACTCGAAACGGTGAAGATGCTCTACAGCGACGCTGTCGCCGCGGGCTTCACACTCGACCGCGTACCGACGATCTACAGGCCTCTGGCTGCGTCCCAGGCGCGTCCGGCAGCGTCATAGGACGGCGGCAAGGGAGCAGGCAGCAACGGAGCAGGCGGCGAGGCGGCGAGCACCTGTCCCGCCGCCTGCTCCAGGCTCACCGCCAGAAACTCCGGCGCCTGGGCCTCGGGCGCCAGCGGGCCTTCTTCGACATTGTGGATGCGGATCGTACGAACCCCTGCCGCTTGCCCGCAGGCAACGTCAGTCGGGCGATCGCCGATCATCCAGCACTGCTGGAGCTCCAGGCGAAAGCGCGCCCGTGCCTCGAGCAGAAAGCGGGTACCCGGTTTTCGGCAAGCGCACGGCCCGGTGTAGGCCGGATGGTGAAAACAGTAGTAGCAGGCGTCAAGCCTCCCGCCATTGCAGGCCAGTTGCGCAACCAGGGCTGCGTGGATCCGGTCCAAATCCAGGCGGGTGCACTTACCCTTGGCCGCATTCGGCTGGTTGGAGACAAGGATGAGCCGAAAGCCGGCCCTGCCGAGCCGCGCCAGTGCGGCCGCTGCTCCGGGCACCAGGTCCACCTCGTCCGGAGAGCGCGGCGACTCGTACTCACCAGTATCGGCGTAGAAGACATTGCGGTTCAGGACGCCATCCCGATCAAGAAAGACCGCGCGCACGGGTTCGAGACGGCAGCTTCCCCCAGCCTGCGCGGAAGGGTTCACACAAGGGGCGCTGGGCGTCGGATCAGACATGCGGGCTAGCTCAGCACCAGACCGGCCGACTCCCACTTCATCTCGTTTTGCTTGATGGCGGGATGCGAAACAAGCAGGTGCCAGACCACGGCCTGAAACGCCTCGGCGTGAGCGGTCACCGTGTCGGGGGAAAGCGTCGGGATCACCACTGCCTGATCTGCCACTTGCGCCGTGTAGCCGCCATCGCGGCCCACTACGCCCAGGATGCGCGCGCCCACCGTCTGCGCCAGCTTGAGGCTGT
>CAXTPL010000046.1:13925-15569 GCA_964246065.1 uncultured Acidobacteriaceae bacterium | reverse complement strand
GTTGACGAGATTCATGCTGATATTGCGCTCGACCGACCCGCCGCCCACGGAAAACACAAAGAGCGCATCTCGTCCGTTCAGTCGCGAGCCGCGGAGCCAGTTAGCATAGCAGCTGTCCCAGCCATCGTCATTGATGCGCGCCGTCAACTCAGAAACGTTGTCGGACGGCGCATAGCACTCTATGCCGGCGATCTTGCGAAAGTCGTTGACCGCATGGCCGGCATGCCCTGCACCGCCGCCCACTCCAAGAAAGAAGACGCGGCCGCCCTGCTCGCGTACCTCGACCAGGATGCGCAGCATCTTCTCAATTTGCTCCGGCGCCAGACTGCGTGCGATCTCGCCAACCTCATGCAGGTAGCGCGTGGTGTAGTCCATCATGAGCAAGGCTCCTCGAGCAGTGTGACGGGGAACGGCAGCAGCAGCTGGCGAACCCGGATTCTAGACACGACTGTAGAAGAGGCTGCGCCACGGAGCCACGTTACGGAAGGCAGTTTTCCCGTTTTGGGAACGCTTTGCGGAAAAGATCGCTGATGCCGGGCGAACTCCTGTTGAGGAGAAAGGCTCTCCTCGACGACCGCGACGGCCCGCGCGACAGGTCAAGCCGAAGGCGTCGCAGCTTCATCCCGCCTGAGCGTGGGCAGCGGAGAACCTTGACGCGCAAGGCAGGCGCGCACGATGAGCAGCCCCCCACCGAGCACGGTTGCCAGGCTGGCCACCTGAGCATTGCTCATCCCCCAGTAGAGGTGAGGGTTGATCCGGATGAACTCGACCAGGAAGCGCGCCACCCCGCTGAGTACCAGGTACTCCCCGGTCAAGAGCCCCCGACGCGCCAGCCGCCCTGCCGCGGGAGCACTCTCCCGCCACAGCAGCGCGGCAATCAGCAGGGCCATCAACAGCTCATACACGGGGGTAGGGTGCACATGGTCGGTTGTGGGCACCAGCCCGTTCGGAAAGCTTACGCCCCAGGGAAGGCTGGTATGGGTGCCATAGTCACCATCGCCTGAGGTAAGGCAGCCCAGGCGGCCCAGCCCGTAGCCTGTAGCTGCCGCCGGCGTGGCCAGGTCAAGCAGGGTAAACGGATGCAGGCGTGCCGCACGCGCCTGCCAGGCCAGCGCCAGGATGCCGCCCAGCAGCCCTCCGTACCAGGCGAAGCCGGCGCGATCGAGCAGTGTCGCAGCCGGATGCGCCATCAATGCCGCAGGTTCCTCAAGCACGTGCCAGAGCTTTGCGCCGACCACGCCGGCGATAGTAACAAAGGCCACGATGCCCACCGCGTCTGCCCCTTCCGCATCGCCGGTCACCCCGTAGCGAAGAAAATTGCGGTGGAGCACCCAGCAAGCAGCCACAGCGGCCAACCAGAGCATGATGCCGAAGGTACCGATCGCGAAGTGGCCGAGATGGATGTAGGGGTACATGGTTCCTTCAAAGTATAGCCTCCGCGCTCGCTCGCTCTTGCGTTTCGGCGGGGCGGAGGGGTGAGGGCCAAGTGCCAGCGGTGGTGCTCTCCCGGATCGAGCTCCCACAGGAAAAGAAGCCCGGGGAAGGCGCGCCGAAGTCACGCGGCATGGAAGGGTGGCGAGAAGTGCGCCCTCCGGTAACGGACTGCGCACATCGGTCACCCGGTGTCTCAAACCCTCCCCCAAT
>CAXTPL010000046.1:11275-13915 GCA_964246065.1 uncultured Acidobacteriaceae bacterium | reverse complement strand
TCCGCACCAGAGAATGGTTCGGCATCAGAGAAAGCGAACAAGAAAGAGCGCTGCAGGTATTGACCCGAAGGCGCTTCGCTCACCCTCTACGCTTTTCCTACTCGCATGCACCGTTCTCGGTTCGCAGCAAAGCAGACACCTCCGCATCTCCCGCGGAGCCTGGCAGCCGTGCGCACAATGCGCGGCCCCTATCTTCCGATCCAGGTGAGGCTCGCCTGGGTCCTGCCTGCAGATGGGAGCGCAGTTCTGCTTCCGCTGCCGGTTCCACCCGTTTACTGGAAAGTGCGTCACAAACCTGTAGTCGCGATCGGGGCTCGCTTTGTTGAATAAATTCTGGGATCCACGAACGGCGCGGGCTCTCTTTACTGCACTGATCTTTGTTGTCTTTCTCGCTTTTCTGCATGGGGCGCGAGAAACGCTGACCTTGTTCCTGTTTGCAATCTTGTTCGCTTATTTTGTTGGCCCTCTTGTCGAGAAGTTGGAAAGGCCGCTCCGCGGGCGCCTCAAGGCGATCGCCGTCGTCTACCTGGTTCTGATCGCGGTGCTGGTCGGTCTCGGGTTCCTGATCGGCCCACGGATCGCGGACGAGGCCAAGGCACTTTCCCAAAGTCTGCCGTCCCTGGTCGATCGAATGGGGTCGGGAGAGCTCGTCTCACAGTTCGGCCAAAAGCATGGATGGAGTCAAGAGCGACAGCTCCAGATTCAAGGCTTTTTTGTCTCTCATCGAGCAGAGCTGCTTGGGTATGGGAAGTCGATCGGGGCTAAACTCGCCGCTCCTGCAAGCCATATCTGGTGGCTTATCCTGATTCCGATCCTGAGCCTGTTCTTCCTCAAGGACGGAGCCTCCATTGCAGAAGAGCTTGTAAACTTCGGCCGAACCCGACAAGAGAAGAGTGCGTTAGAAGGCGTGGTTGGTGATGTGAACGTGATGCTGGGCAGCTATATTCGTGCGCAGCTCATTTTGGCCAGCCTCACTCTGGTCGCGTACACGCTGGTTCTTAGCCTGATGCGCGTGCCGTACGCCTTTATTCTTGGGCCACTGGCCGGCATCTTCGAGTTTATTCCGGTCGTTGGTCCCGCAATCGCTGCCGTTTCTGTCTTCCTGATCGCGCTCTTGAGCGGCTATCCACACGTGGCATGGTTGGTGGTCTTTCTTGGGGGGTGGCGGCTTGTGCAGGATTACGTCAGCGCCCCGCGCATCATGGGTAAGTCACTCGAAATTTCTCCGCTGGTGCAGATCTTCGGCGTGCTTGCGGGAGGCGAGATCGGCGGTGTCGTTGGCGCCTTGATTTCGGTTCCAGTCATCGCAACGCTGCGCATCCTATGGCGGAGGCTGAGCAGCGATGCGCCGGCTGACGTGCCCGCTACGTCCGGCATCCCGGTGCAGGACCGTCCAGCCACTTTGCTGCCGGGTGATCGGCTCAGTGCGTTTCAAGCCAAGGAGAGATTATGAAGTTTTAGGCGTGGACATCGAAGCCACTCACAACCTCAATCCTTAAGACAGTGCAGCATCCGGTCTTATCAAACGCACAACAGAGCAGGCTACGGCCTGCAGGGAGAACACCATGGCAGTGCAAAACGAACTCACCACCTATATTGCCTTGTTTCATCATCGCGACCATGCCGCCTCGGCCATTCGCGACCTTGAAAAGTCAGGCTTTACCCGCGAGGCACTTACCGTAATCGGCGGCGGCAATGGGACCGGGTATAGCGATGCCAACGGAGCGTTTGGAGACGGCTACGGCTACGGGGTGCAGAGTGGACTCGCCGAGATCGGGGTTCCCGAGGCCGATCGCAAGCACCTCCAGGATGGCCTTGCGCAGGGTGGAACCATCCTCGTGCTGAAAGGTGCCGGCGAGCGCGCGGCAGAGATAGAAAAGATCTTCCACGAGCACGCAACCAAAAAGATTGATGAAACAACAGCCGAACGCGCACCCTACGTGGCACCCATTGCTGCGGCGGCGGCAGCCACAACGGCCACCGCAGACCCTTCGATGATTTCTGTAGTCCAGGAAGACCTCGTCGTGGGTAAGCGCGAAGTGGATCGGGGCGGGGTTCGTATCTTCCGCCGGGTCGTTGAAGAGCCCGTCTCCGAGTCGATCAACCTGCGTGAGGAGCATGTTGTCATCGATCGCCGGCCCGTCGACCGGGCGGTTACCGAGGCAGACTTGCTCGCCGGCGACCAGACCATCGAACTGAAGGAGATGGCGGAAGTTGCGGTCGTCGAAAAAACATCCCGCGTAGTTGAAGAAGTCCGCTTGGGCAAGGAAGCGACCAACCGTACAGAGACGATCCAGGACACCGTACGCCACACCGAGATCGACGTCGAGCAGGTCGCAGCCAATGCCACCAACGTCGCGAACCCCACCAAGACCTACTAACCAGCTCAGCTGAGCAGATTGCAGGGAGACTACCCCGTTATGCCGACCGAAAATGTAAAGATCTACGAAGAAAAGAAGAAGTTTCCCCTCTGGGCCTGGCTCATTCCGCTGCTCTTGCTGTTGGCCCTGCTTGCATGGTTCCTGCTGCGGCCCAAGCAAGATGCCGTCAACACAGCCGCCCCGGCAACCACCGCGACCGCTGCCGCAACCGGCGCGCCCGATCTGGGCTCGGTCCACTTTGATACGAACCAGGCCACAC
>CAXTPL010000046.1:0-11265 GCA_964246065.1 uncultured Acidobacteriaceae bacterium | reverse complement strand
CACTTACCCCGGACGGAAAGGCCACGCTTACCCGTGCGGCGGATTACCTGAAGCAGAACCCAGGCGCACGGATGCGCATTGAGGGCTTTACGGATTCCACCGGCGCGGCGCCGCACAATGCCGACCTTTCTGAACAGCGGGCTCTTGCAGCCGGCCACTATCTGGAGAGCCTGGGAATAGATCGGTCACGGCTCACCGGTGGCGGCTTTGCGGACGCCAAACCGGTCGCATCTAACGACACATCGGCCGGCAAGGCAGATAACCGCCGCGTTGAGATCTTCACAGAAAAATAGCCTTTAATAAATCACCCAGGAGAACCATCATGAAGACAGTCGTCGGTGTATTCAGCAGCGTTGCAGAAGCCAACAAAGTCAAGTCTGCCCTTCAGTCCGAAGGTTATGAGACAGAGCACATCAAGGTTATCGACCAAACCGCCGAGGGGTATAACACCACTGGCAGCGGCGAATCCTTCACGGAAAAGGTAAAGGGATTCTTCAGCAGCTTCTCCGATCATCAGGACGAGCATGATCACTACCAGCAGTACGCTTCACGTTTGAGCAGTGGAGGCGCCTTGCTCGCCGTCACCGTTCCCGCGGAGGAGGCTGAAGAAACGGCCGATCTGCTTTACCAGCATGGCGCGACCGGCATCCAGGGGGAAGCCACGCAAGCGACCGGCGTGACGGAGGCCACTGCTGTGAAGGGTGAGGTCGCGGGCGAACAGGTGATCCCGATCGTTCAGGAAGATCTCCTTGTCGGCAAGCGCCAGGTGGATCGCGGCGGCGTGCGGATTTACTCCCACATGGTAGAAACCCCGGTAAGCGCCGATGTGACCCTGCATGATGAGCGGGTAGTGGTGGACCGTCGGCCCGTGAACCGCGCCGCGACGGAAGCGGACTTCAACACCGGGTCGGGTGTAGTCGAGATGATGGCCGTCGGCGAAGAAGCGGTTGTTGGCAAGACCAGCCGCGTCGTTGAAGAAGTGAGCATCGGCAAGCAAGCCACGGAGCGTACGGAGGAAGTTCACGATACACTTCGCCACACTGAAGTGGACGTGGAACAACTCGCAGAAACCACGGACAAGCAGCGCTACTAACGCAAGGCTGCATGGCGAACCTGAAGGCTCAGGTTCGCCATGCCAGGCTCGAGGCCAACATGATTCAAGATCCCGTTACCACCGATGTACCTGAAACCCGGGCGTCCAGCGACGCCGAAGAACTTGTGATTCCCCTGATCTCCGAACAGCTTGTAGTTAGCAAGCGCAATGTGGAAACCGGTATAGTCCGCCTGACCAAGCACACTGAAGAGCGAACCGAAACGCTTGACATCCCATTGACCCAGGTGCGCTGGGAGGTTGAGCATGTGCCTGTCGACAAGGTAGTGACCGAGCCGCCGGGTGTCCGCTATGAAGGGGACACAACCATATACCCGGTTGTAGCCGAGCGACTGGTTGTGCGACGCGAGCTTGTACTCGTTGAAGAGGTGCGCATCACCCGCTCCACGTCGACCACGCAAGAGACCACAAGCTACGTTCTTCGAAGCGACGCGATCTCGGAAGAACGGATACCGACCCCCGCCGGAAACCTGATCGAAGAAGCGCCGTAGCCTCCGGGTGCGCCGGAGTTTCACAGCGTCGACCTTCCCCACCCTACGCCCGGCTCATCAGCCACCGCCAACGAACGCGTTCCTCCTGAAAAGCGTCCTCCATGTTTTTCCGTTCTGAAAAGCTTCTTATTCCGTTGCAAAAGCCTGCCAGTCCTGATCCAAACGGGGCCGCTGCTATCCAGGAGCTGCTGGGTGGGAAGTTCGGCGAGCTATCCACGCTGAACAACTACCTTCATCAATCCTTCGGGTTCAAGGAAAAGAAGAGGCTGAAGCCTTTTTACGATCTGATCGCGAGCATTACGGCCGAGGAGCTCGGCCATGTCGAGCTGATTACGACGGCGATCAACCTCATGCTTGAAGGCAGTGTGCCTGAGGGCAACCTGTCGATGCCCCGCTCGAGGCGGCCAAAGATCTCCGCAATACGTACCAAACTAATGTCGGCGGCGGCGGTCACCAGGTTATGGACTCGATAGGTCATTTCTGGACCGGCGAGCACGTGTTTTGAAGCGGCAACCTTGTGGCCGCTCTGCTGCACAACTTCTTTCTCGAGACCGGCGCGCCTCAGCCAAAGCTTCGCCGCTAAGTTTTCGCCTGGCGCCACACTTACCACCGACGCCATCGAGGCGCTCTACAACCACGACTGGCCCGGCAACGTACGCGAGCTACGCAACGTCCTCGAACGGGCCAGCATTCTCGCCGGCGCAGGTAACGACATCACCGCGCGCTTCATCGTTTTGTAGGAGCCAACGTTAGCGGCGAAGCGGAACATTGGCCGGATTGCGTCGCCTTCCAAGTAATCTACCTCTTCTTCATTCTTTAACGATCTACTCCTGACCCTGGTGGTAAGCTCGCCTCGTTTCGGTGGCAGCAAGTTGCAGGGTTGTCTCCAAGGTTGTCTCATTGGTATCTCCCTCCCTCGGCTGGAAGCTGCATCCAGAGCGTAGCGAGCCTTTGTCAAAGGCAAACTCGCAGATACAGAAGGACTATTGACTCTCGATTGCGCTTCAACACAGGTCTGCTCGCTACGCTGCTGTGTGCGAGTGTAGGCAACTCGCAACCGTCGCCCCCCCCCCGAAACTCCGCTGCTAAACCACTCTCGAGCAGGTGAATGAGCAAGCGCGGCTGCTCAACAGCCGGTACCAGCCGGCTGCTGTGTTCACCGCGCACCGGGCATTCCGCAACGCGGGTATTCCGATTGAGACAGCTCCGGTTTAAACTACAGAATCGTGCAGGATGGATGAGCAATTTTCACTGCTCATCCGGTAGCTTCACAATCGCAGACAAGTAGCAAGCCAACTTTAGGAGCGGTGCAATGCGATGGCTAAGAAAATGCTGCACAAACTCTGCACCGTCGTCGCCGGGACGCACCTTCTTTTAGCAATCTCATCAGTTGTAGCTCGTGCGCAGGTTAGCCAAGGTGTAGATCCTTCTGCTGCGGCCCGACAAGACGAACTTCCGCCCCGGCACTGGCAAGTCGGATTTTTTGCAGGTGGCTTTGTACCCTTTTATTCAATTCACTCCCCGGCAAGTCGCTACGGGCTCTCACTTGACTTCCTCAATGCGGGTCTAGAGGGAGGCGTAATGATCAGTAAGCCCCACGGGCCGCGCTCACTCCGCGGGCGGGCAGAAGCAACCTTTGAAGTCGTGCCGTTTTGGAGAGCATCTTACCCGAGGCAAAGTATTACGATTCATTACACAAACCCGACGTACGGCAGTGGTGGAGTTGCAGACGGCTATATCGGTCCCGCAACACGCTACGGCGCCACTGTCACGCCGCTGTCACTCCGCTGGAACTTCACTCACGAAACGCCAGCCCGCTTCATGCCATGGGTCCAGCTTGGCGGCGGCTTACTCTGGACCGACCACAAGTTTCCCCGCATGGGATTCAGCACAAGCGTGATCAACTTCACGCCGCAGGCAGGCATCGGCACGAGTTTTTTTGTGCGCAAGCGCCAGAGCCTCGACTTCACAGCCAAGGTCGTGCATATCTCCAACGCCGGCCTCGGAGACAACAATCCCGGCATCAATGCGACGCTGCAGTTCAGCGCTGGGTATTGATGGTGGAAGTAGGCGTCAGCAGCTCCGATGGCTCGCAGGGAGTGACGACGAGCGCCTGAGAAAGAAACGCTGCGGGCAGGGCACTCTCCAGCTCTTCCATCGCACCCAGCACCCGCTCCGCGCCGGCCTCCAACAACCGCTCCGCATGCCCGGGCAGGCAGTGGCTGCCGCCGGTAAACCCGAAGACCCGCATCCCGGCCGCTCGCGCCGCGCGCACGCCCGGCAGGCTGTCCTCGATCACCAGGCAATGTTCGACCGGGGTCCGCATCGACCCCGCGGCGTAAATAAATACATCCGGCGCGGGCTTGCCGTGCGCCACATATGCCGCGCTGACCACGTTCGCCGCGCCGCCGGACGGGGCAAAGTAGCCGTACAGTCCTACAAATTGGAGCCCCATACGCAGCTTTTCCGGTCCGCTGCTTGAGGCCACACAGATCGGCAGCCTGATCCTGGCAAGGGTGGCCGCCACCCCCGGCACCGGCTCGAGCTCGCTTGTAAACGCTGCATGGATCCGCCGCGTCATGGCCTCGCGGTAGACCGCCGGCACCGGCTTGCCCCAGTCGGCGGCGATCTGCGCCAGGATCTCCCGCTCCGGACGCCCCGCGTACCGCTCCACTACCTCTACCGGCGTAATCGGATACCCGAGCTGCGTCAGTTCTTCACTCACCATTGTGCAAACCAGCATCTCGCTGTCAATCAGCACGCCGTCACAGTCGAAAATAATCAGCTCGATTGCCGCCATCTCCTTATTGTCGCTCAGCGTGGCGGATCGCCGGAGCGCCCCGGTAGCAGGTAGCATCAGAGAGCAGAACGCGAAACCAGACCGCAAACCCGAAACGCTGAACGCTGAACGCAGAACACAGGAACAAGGAGACCTACACCGTGGAGCAGGAGCGCAACTTGACGCTGGCACAGCTGAACGAGGTCAGCGGCAACAGCCGCCCGGCTGAGCTTGACGAAAAATACCGGAGACTTGCAGCCCTCATGGAGCGCGACCATCTCGATGCCGTGCTCCTGCGCCGCGGTGAAAACCTGGCCTGGGTCACCGCCGGCCAGGTGGAAGCGCGCGTGCTCATCCCAAGCGAAACCGGCGTTGCTGCCCTGCTCCTTCGCCGCGACGGGCAGCGCTTCTACCTGGCCGCCAGCAACGAAGCTCCCCGCCTTGCCGCGGAAGAGTTCACCGGCCTCGGCTATGAGCCGGTGCTCTCGCCCTGGTATGCAAATGACACCTCGTTTCAGGTAGCCCGACTGGCGCCCGGCACCCGCATCGGGAGCGATATGGGGGGCGAGGCCGGAACGGGCATGCTGCCCATCGACCTCGGCCCGCTGCGCGCGCCGCTCACCCCACCCGAGATCGACCGCCTGCGCTGGCTTTCTGCGCAAACCGCGGGCGTGGTTGAGGGCGTGCTCCAGGCGCTTGAAGTAGGCGACAGCGAGTACGACATGGAGGGCGTGGTCGCGCGGCTGCTGTTGTCCGAGGGCATTCTGCCCTCCGTCCTGCTCATGGCTGTGGACGAGCGCATCCTCCACTACAAGCACGCCGTCGCTCGAGGCGCGCAGCTTAAGCGCTTCGGCATGCTGAACCTTTGCGCACGCAAGTGGGGGCTCGCGGTCTCGATCACTCGCTTCGCTCACATCGGCCCTATGCCGTCTGAGCTTGAGCGCGGCTTTGCCGTTGCGGCCCAGGTCAACGCGGCGCTGCTGCATGCCACCCGCGAGGCCGCAACCGGAGCGCAGCTGTTTTCCGTCGCCCGGGACGCATATGCCGCGGCCGGCTTCCCCGGCGAAGAAGAGCTGCACCACCAGGGCGGTCCCGCCGGCTACTTGGAGCGCGAGTGGGTCGCTACGCCTGACGGCACCCAGACCATCACCCTTCCGCAAGCCTTTGCCTGGAACCCGTCTTGTCGCGGAGGCAAGGTGGAGGATACGGTGCTCGTCACCGACGCGGGCGCCGAGGTGCTGACCGAGACGCCTGATTTGCCGGCAGTCGAGACAAATGTCGAGGGCGTCGCGTATCGTTCGGCTGGTGTCTTGCAGCTCGGCTAAGAGGCCGACCCGCCATGCACAACCAGCCCATTGTTGAGCGGCGCCCGCTTGCTTCAAGCGTCTGCCCGGTCCAGAGCAGCGTCAGCCGTGTCGGCTGCCCACGAAAGGCCTTCTTTGATCATGGCTCGCCTTGTTCCCCTCCCCCTTGTCGCCTCCATGCTGTTCGCGCCCATGCTCCACGCCCAGGCCACCCAGTATGCTGCGGCTCCGCCCCTGCTGGTGGGCGCTGCCTGGTACCCGGAGCAGTGGCCTGAGGCGCAATGGGAGCCCGACCTCCAGAAGATGGAAGCCGCGCACATCCACCTGGTCCGCGTGGGCGAGTTTGCGTGGAGCACCATGGAGCCCGCAGAGGGCAACTACCAATGGGACTGGCTCGACCACGCCATCGCAGCGGCCGCCAAGCACCATATCGTGGTCGTGCTCGGCACCCCCACTGCAGCTCCCCCGGCCTGGCTGACCACCAAGTATCCCCAGACCTTGCGTGTCGAACAAAACGGGCAGCGCGCCGAGCACGGTAACCGGCAGCAGTTCTCCTTTGCGGACCCAAAGTATCGTGAGCTCGCCCGCGACATCGCGGGGCGCATGGCCACACGCTACGGCCACAATCCCGATGTCGTCGGCTGGCAGATCGACAACGAGCTTTCCGCGGTTGATTTTGGTCCGCCGGCGCGCGAGCAGTGGCATGCCTGGCTCAAGAACAAGTACGGCACCACGGCCCGGCTGAACCAGGAGTGGACGACGGCCTACTGGTCTGAGAGCTATAACGACTTTAACCAGGTGCCGGCAAGGGACCGCGGCGAGAACCCGGGACTGTTGCTTGACTGGAAGCGCTTTGTGACCGACACGTGGGTCTCCTACACGGCCAACCAGGTCGACGTGATCCGGCCGGCTGCCGACAAGCGCCAGTTCATCACCACCAACACCATGGGCTGGTTTGACGGCTTCAACGCTTATGACGAGCACAAGCAGCTCGACATTGCGGCGTGGGACGACTATGTTTCTACCGACGTCTTCGACTGGGCGGAAAATGCCGCTCGGCACGACCTGACCCGCGGCTACAAGCAAAAGAACTTCTGGGTGATGGAGACCGAGCCGGCATTCGTCAACTGGCGCCAGATCAGCACGCCGTTAAGCAAGGGCCAGGTGCGCGAAATGGCTTGGCAAGCGATCGGCCACGGCGCTGATGCGGTCGAGTACTGGCAATGGCGCTCCGACCTGAACGGACAAGAGGAGTACCACGGCGTACTGCTCGGCGCGAACGGCGAGCCCGTGCCCGTCTACGCTGAAGTCCAGCAGATCGGCGAAGAGTTTGACAAGGCCGGGAAAGCGCTGTCCGGCACCGAGCCCGTTGCAAAGGTTGCGCTGATCAACGACTTTGACAGTCGCTGGGCCATCGACTTTCAGCGCCACAACCACCAGTTCGACCCCGTAGCCGAGATGGTCGCCTTTTACCGCCCGCTGCGCGAGCAGGCCCAGGCTGTTGACATCGTCTCTGCCCTGGCTGATCTAAGCAAGTACAAGGTGGTCGTGGCTCCCGGCCTCAACGTATTGCCGCAGGCCACAGCCGACCGCCTGCTGGCCTGGGTTCGCAACGGCGGCCACCTGATGCTCGGGCCTCGTTCCGGGATGAAGAATGAATACAACGGGCTGAATGTGCAGGATCAGCCCGGGCCGCTTGCCGCGGCACTCGGCGCGCACGTCTCGCAGTTCTACGCCATTGACCAGGCCGTGCCGCTCACCGTGGACGGCGGCCCGGGCACGGCAAATACCTGGGCTGAAACCCTCCAGCTTGACTCCAAGGAGACCAACGTCTTCGGCACATACGGGCCCAGCAACGGCTGGCTCGACGACCAGCCCTTTGCCGTGGTGCGCAAGGTAGGCAAGGGAGAGATCGCCTACGTCGGCGCCTACCTCGACGATGCTTCGATCGCCAAGATCATCAGCGGCCTACTCCGCCATGCGGAGATCAAACCGATTCTGCCGAACGTTCCCGAGGGCGTAGAAGTCTGCGTCCGCACAGCCGCAGGCGGCGGTCGCTCCGTGGTTATCCTGATCAACCATGCCACGGACGCTAAAACAGTCACGCTGCCCTCGGGGATGGAGGCTCTGGTTGGGACGGCGAGCGGCTCAACGGTAGAGATCCCGAAGTATGGCGTGGCCGTGTTTGAAACGCACGCGACGCTTTAGCAGCTTGCGGGTGCGGAGTGGGAGAAACGTCCTGTGAAGAGAACCCATGCTTATACTGGGAGTACGTGGGGTGACGATGACAACCGTTCGCATCACATTACCTGACCAACTTGCAGCCGAAGCCAGTCGTGCCGGCCTGCTTTCTGCGGAGGCTTTGGAGCGGTGGCTGCGCGAGCAACTTAAAGGTCCTCGAGTGGCGTACCTTGCAGCGGCCATGGACCGCATGGACGCGGTTAACGATCCGCCGCCTTTGTTACCGGAAGAGATTTCACTTGAGATAGCGGCTATGCGCGCAGAACGCCGGGCGCAGACAAAGACCTAAGTGCGTCTGGTACTAGACACAAATGTGGTTGCCTCAGCTCTTCTGTGGAATGGCTCGCCACGAAGGTTGCTGCTGGGCTGCCAAGCACGTTCTCAAACTCACTTGTACAGCAGCGCTCCCATGCTCGCCGAACTTACCGATGTACTTTCTCGGAGTAAGTTCTACAAAAAGATCGCTGCTTCGCAGCTTTCCCCAGATGAGCTTGTCGATGCCTATGCCTGCCTGACGCTACTTGTTCGACCGGAGCCCGTGAGCAGACTTGCACCGGACAAGGATGATGACATGGTTCTGGCGACGGCCTTCGCCGCAAAAGCGGATTTTATTGTGACCGGCGATCAGGCTTTCCTCGCGCTCAATACCTGCCAGAAGGTGCGCCTGTGCTCCGTGCGCGAAGCGCTGGCTTACCTCGATTAGCGGGGTCGAACGCTCACTTCAACAACCCACCCACAGCATCCCTGGCGCGCAGCTGCGTCGAAGCCGTGCACGTTGTATACCCGGTGACGCGCGGCGCATTCTGCTCCGCATCCTCATGCGAGAAGAGATAGCTCCGCATGGTGAAGCAGGTAGCTGCCTTCTCCGCGAGCGGGCTGCCGAGGTTTTTCGGCGTCGGCAGAATCGAGACACTCAGCTGGTCCGCATCCCGGGACAGCGCCCAGGCCTGCTCGCTTCGACCGCCGAGCAGAAAGGTTCGCGGCTTTGGAGAAGGATGGGCAAGCGAGGGTGCCTGCTGCATCAGCTCCACTGATGGCCCGTTCAGTTGCGGGCTGTTCGGTAGCGGGCCGTTCAGTTGCCCGCCGGTCAGATGCGGGCCGTTCAGTTGCGGGCCGGTCTGCGGAGAGTAGCTCTGCGCCAGCGAAGCGCGGAAACACAGAACGCACAAGGCGGCCAGGGTTGCGAAACGAAGCACATACATACACTGCACCTCTCGCGCATAGTTTAGTGCTGCGCGAAAGACCTCGTCTATCACAGAGCACATACCGTAATCCCGCAGAGCACGTACTTCGCTAACGGGCGCGAGGTACAGGGGCGCGAGGTACGCTCCCGCAGCCTTCGCTGCTAACTCGCCCGTTTCCGGCGCGCCTTGCCCGGGGTCGCCGCTTTTGGCTCGGTCTCGACCGCAGCGGTTTCGGCGGCTTCCTGCGCAGGCACCTCTGCCCGGATCGGCTTCACCCCGGCTTTGGCTTCGCGATCCTGGATACTCTTGCGCAGGGCGTCCATCAGGTTCACCACTGTGCCGGAAGGCTTCTTAGGCGCCTCTACTTCAGGCTCGGGCTTGCCCGCTGTTTTGCTCGCGATCAGCTGCTCCACGCGCTCCTGGTAGGTGTTGTGGAAGGCGTCCGGGTGAAAGGGGCTCGCCAGCTGCTGCATAAACTGCTCAGCCAGCGCTACCTCCTGCGGCTGCAGCGTAAGCTCCGGCTGCCCTCCATACTCGTCAAGCTCGCGCACTTCATCCGGGTAGTACAGCGTGTGGAGAACCAGACCATGCGCATACGGCCGGATCAGCACGACCTGCTCCCGCTGGTGCAGCGTGATGTTTGCGATTGCCCCCAGCTTCAGGTGGGCCATGCCCTGCATCATGAGTGCGTAGGCGCGACGCCCCGGCTCCTCGGCCACCGTGTAGTACGAGCTTTCGTAGTAGATCGGGTCTACCTCATCCAGCTGTACGAACTGCACAATCGACATGGTCTGCGACGACCCCGCTTCAAGATGCTTCAGCTCTTCGCTCGTGATGGTCACATAGCCGCCATCGGGCGCGGGGTACCCTTTGACGATCTCGTCCCGCTCCACCACCCGCTCGTCGGTCGGACAATAAAGCTGCTGCTTGATGCGCGTGCCGCAGGTGGCATGCAGCTGGTTGAAGGAAATATGCTGCTCGCGCGCTGCCACATACATCCGGATGGGCACCGAGATGAGTCCAAACGAGATATAGCCTTTCCACACTGTCGATGCCATGGTTGCTCGTCTCCTCGGCCGGCGCCGTTGGCGGCCTGCTTCCTGTCAGCGCATGAGATGGCGCTCGGGCGCGCTTGGTTTGCCGGCTTGGCTCGCCTTTTCTTTCTTCAGGCAGCACCTGCATCCGCCCGGCTGCCCGCAAGCGCTAAAGTAGAAAGGTGATCCCCGCTTTGCGATCGAGGATGCGACTGACGCTCAGGGAGCGCGCCGCCCGGCATCGGCTCATCGTGCAAGATACGGTGTCTCTTTCCTCGCTGCTCACCATCATTCTGGCGCTTACCTTTATCACCTACGCCCTGTTCCACTCCTTTGCGGCGCATCGGCTGCTGCTTGAGCAGCGCTGGCGCCTGCGCGGGGAGCGCGCCCTGCAGCATAACCGGCCGGAGATCGCGATCGAGAGCCTGCGCTCCGCGCTCGCCTACGCGCCCGACGAGCGTGACCTGCAGATCGAGCTGGCCACCGCCCTCGCCGCGGCCGGGCGCACGCAGGAGGCCACAGTCTACTTCAACACGCTGCACGAGCAGCAGCCCGGGGACGGCAGCATCAACCTCCAGCTGGCGCGGCTCGCCATCCGGCAAGGGAACGTCCCGCTCGCCATCGAGGACTACCGGGCCGCGCTCGACGGCACCTGGAACGGCGATGGCTTTCTCCGTCGCCGTGCCGTGCGCCTGGAGCTTGCCCGCTTTCTCATCGCGCAGCACCGTTTCGATGAGGCGTCCAATCAGCTGCTGATCGCCGCCGGCAACGCCGCCGATAACCACCCGCTGCAGCTGCTTGTCGGCAGCCTCCTCGAGCAGGCAGGGGATCACGCCGACGCCTTCGACATCTACCCCAAGGCGATGACCTTTCGCGATACGCGCACGGCTGCCCTGATCGGTGCCGGCCGCGCGGCCGCCGCACAAGGCCGCTACCTGGTCGGGCGCAACCTGCTTGCCGAAGCAGCCGCCCAGGCCGACTACACCAGGCTCCCGCAGGGAGAACGCAGCGCGGTCCACGCGCAGCTGGACCAGGCAAACGCTGTGCTGCTTCTTTACCCTTCAGCCAACCTGCCGCCCCGCGCGCGCGCCCTTCGCGTCGTACACGACCTGCGCGTGGAC
>CAXTPL010000045.1:19447-20109 GCA_964246065.1 uncultured Acidobacteriaceae bacterium | reverse complement strand
GGCCAGTATCTTCAAGGTCAGCGGAAATAACGGCAGCGGCGTCGTTTCCACCGGCCCACTTACCAGCGCATCGGTTACGACGCCAGGCGCACTTACTGGAAGCAAGGTAAGTTTTGCTGCGAGTGGAAGCTCGATGAGTGCTGCGCCCGTCATGGTGTGGAGCCCATGGGGAGGCTGCAGTACGCAGAGTGCGGGCTGCAGTGAGTCGGGTGCGGGGGTGAACTTGATCTACCCTGTGACGATCCAAGCGTGGACGCTGCTGCTTAGCAGCGCGCCGACGGCCTGTACCAATGCTGGAGCGGTGACGCTCTACAACGGAGCGACGGCGATTGCAACCGTCAACCTGGCTAATGGCATAAGCAGCTATACGGCAAGCATTGCATCGCCCCAAGTACCGGCTAACTCGACACTAAGCATCAAGGTGGCTACGGCAGCGGCTGGATGCTCAGTGTTTGGTGCGGGGGTGAACAGTAATGTGACTTACACCATGCAGTAGAAGCGGCGTCGGAAACAAGCTCCGCGCTTCTTCTGCATGGATTTAAGTCAGTACTTTTCTGGAAGGGTTCTACTGAGGTGTCTCCGCGCTTGCGGGTAGAGGTTACGGCTTTCAAGTTAGCACGACCGATTGCGGTACTTAGGCGGCGGCGCAGAGATATCTGCGT
>CAXTPL010000045.1:0-19437 GCA_964246065.1 uncultured Acidobacteriaceae bacterium | reverse complement strand
TTCCATTCTCCCCCCCCCTTTGGGGTTTTTTCGGGCGCCCCCTTTTTTTTTGGGGGCCCCCCGCCTTTTTTGCGTTTACAGGAAGCAGAGAACGAGGCCAGCCAATGCCCCAGCGATGTGCCAGCCGGAGGAAGCGGTCAAAGCCCTTGATAGAAGCCGCCGTCCACGAGCAAGGTTTGCCCGGTGATGTAGGAGGCGCGCTCAGAGGCAAGAAACAGGATGGCGTCGGCTACTTCGCCGGCACGTCCAGCGCGGCGCAGCGGCGCGGCTGCTGTGAGTTGGGTGAGGTATGCCTCCTCAGAAAGTTGGGCGGCGGCAGCGCGAGCGGTGACGAGGTGTTGCATGCGGGCGGTAAGTGTGTAGCCAGGCGCGACATTGTTGACGGTAATGCCGAACGGGCCGAATTCGTTCGAGAGGCTTTTGAGCAGCCCCAGAACGCCGGCGCGTACGGTGTTGGAGTAGATCAGGTCGGGAACAGGCTGGCGAGTCGAGACAGAGGTGATGGCAACGATGCGTCCCCAGCCGCGTTGCTGCATGCCAGGCAGAACCAGGTGACATAGAGATATGGTGCTGAGGAGGTTGAGCTCAAACGCGCTTTGCCATTCTTCATCGGTTGTTTGAAGAAAGAGGCGGGCAGCCGGGCCGCCGGCGTTGGGGATGCAGATATCGATGCCGCCAAACTGCTCTTCGACCGTGGCGACGAAGGCGGTGAGTGCAGGGCGATCCGTGATGTCGACCGGTTGCGCGATGATGCGGGTGGACGGATGCGGCGCAAGCGCGTGAAGTTCTTCCGCGGCACGCGCGAGGTTGGTCGTGCTGCGGGAAAAGAGCGCAACGTGAGCGCCTTCAGCGACGAAGCGCCGGGCAGCGGCAAAGGCGATTCCCTGGCTGCCGGCGGCAATGAGGACCCGCTTGCCTGCGATCCCTAGGTCCATGGGAGAGGATCCAGGGTGATCGGAAGAGCTTCCGGTTGGGAAAGAACCGGAGGCTGGCGCAGGTAGGCGTCCTCTTTTGAGATCCAATCCTGGCGGGGCGGATTGAAGATGTCGAGGTCGACTGTGTCTTCAAGGGCGAGAGCCTCATGCGGGACATTGGGCGGGATGGTGAGAACTTCTCCGGAGCGAACGACTATGGTGCGGCCTTCTATGTGAAATTGAAGGGCACCGGAGAGGATGTAGGTGAACTGCTCGTTGGGGTGCTGGTGCAAAGGCACGTGGGCGCCCTTGGCCAGGAGAACGCGTGCGAGCATGAGTGTTTCCGAGTGGAGGAACTGACGGCCGATGGAGGAACTCATCGGCTCGACGGGGATGTCCTCCCATTTGATGTGGCGAGACTGGTGCGGGTCCTGTTCCGGGTTCATGGACTTTTCTCCGATCCTCAAGTGTGCAGACGGGCGCGTCGCGCGTCAAGTGTGGTGAGCGGCAGAAGACGTGCGACGGATTGCGAATCCTATATAGTCCGAACTGGCGGAGCGTGGAGCGGCAGCAGGTGAGGTCGCGGAGCTCGAGCTCAGTCCTTTTCGACAGGCGGAGACCATGTCAGGCGCGCGCGTGCAGGGCTCGGAAGCGGGCTCATCGACAGCTTTGTTTGCTTCCGGCTATTTGTTGCCGTTCGGCCTGGTGACGGCGCTGTTTTTCCTGTGGGGCGTACCGAATAACTTGAACGACGTACTGATCCGGCAGTTCATGAAGTCGTTCTCCATTACGCGGCTGCAGGCCGGGCTGGTGCAGTCGGCGTTCTACATGGGGTATTTTCTGCTGGCCCTGCCCTCGGCATTGCTGATGCGGCGGCTGGGCTACAAGGCGGGGTTTATTGCCGGGCTGCTTCTGCTGGGTGTCGGCACGTTTCTATTTTGGCCGGCGGCCTACGTGGGCAAGTACGGCTTTTTTCTCCTGGCGCTGTTTGTAATGGCGAGCGGCCTGGCATTTCTTGAGACGGCGTCGAACACGTTTATCGCCCTGGCGGGCCCGGCCGCGACCTCGGAGCGGCGCTTGAACTTTTCGCAGGCGTTTAATCCTCTGGGGTCGATCGCCGGGGCGCTGATCGGCACCACCTTTATCTTGTCGGGCGTGGAGCTTAATGGGGCACGCATTGCGCAGTTAAAGGCTGCGGGCCAATATGGGAGCTATCTGCATTTTGAGACGCTGCGGGTTGTGCGTCCTTATATAGTGCTGGGCATTGTTGCGTTCACGTTTGCGCTGCTGATCTGGCGCACAAAGTTCCCGGTGCTTGAGGATGGCGGAGACCATGGCAAGGCGGAGCCTGGCTCGCTGGGGCGCGTGTTGCGCAATCGGCACCTGCTGTTGAGCATCGTGGCGCAGTTCTTTTATGTGGGTGCGCAGGTGGGTACCTGGAGCTACTTTATCCAGTACGTGCAGCAGTATGCGGGACAGAACGAGAAGGTAGCCGGCTATTTCCTAACCGGTACCCTGGGAATGTTTGGGGTAGGCCGGTTCGCCTCATCAGCGTTGATGAAGTATGTCGCGCCTGCACGTTTGATGGGGGTGTACTGCCTGATCAACATCGTGCTGGTGGCAGCGGCGGTGCTGCATCCGGGATGGACGGGCGTGTGGATGATCTTTATCACGAGCTTCTTCATGTCGTTGATGTACCCGACGATCTTTGCGCTGGGGCTGCATGGGTTAGGGGCAGATAGCAAGGTGGGCGGATCACTGATCGTGATGTCGATCGTAGGTGGAGCGGTGTTGACGCCGGCGATGGGGGTGATTGCCGATGCTTCGCAGAGCCTGGCGTATGCCTACGCCGTTCCGCTGGCTGGGTATGGGGTCATTGCGTGCTACGCGTTTTTCGCGCAGGGCAGGATGGGTCGGCGTGCTCTGGGCGGATTGTAGACCGGGCGGACGCCCGGGCACGGGTTAAATCTCTGGGCGACCCCTAGGGCTGTGGCCGAAGTGCGGCGAGTTGGCGGCATAGAATCAAGGCATGCCATTCCCTCAGGTTCGTATGCGGCGGTTGCGGCAGAGCGCGGCGATGCGCTCGCTCGTACGCGAAACGCGACTGGAGCCATCCGCGCTGATTTATCCCTTGTTCGTGACGCCCGGGCGGGAGGTTCGGCGGGAGATCGGCTCGATGCCGGGCGTGTTCCAACTCTCTGTGGATGAGGCGATCAAGGAAGCCAGGGCTGCGGCGGCGCTAGGGCTGGGCGGCTTGCTGTTGTTTGGGCTGCCGGAGAAGAAGGACGACCAGGGAACGGGAGCTTGGGCCGAGGACGGCATTGTGCAGTGCGCTTTGCGTGAGATACGGGCGAGCGGGGCGGCAAAGGAACTGCTGCTGATAGCCGACGTTTGCTTGTGCGAATACACGTCGCATGGCCACTGCGGCCTGGTGGAACGGCACGGAGACGATTATCGGGTGCGGAACGATGCGAGCCTTGCTTTGCTTGCGCGAACGGCCGTGTCGCTAGGAGAGGCAGGCGCCGACGTAGTAGCGCCGAGCGACATGATGGACGGGCGCATAGGCGCGATTCGTACGGCGCTGGACGAAGCGGGGCAGGAGGAGAAGCCGATCCTGTCGTATGCAGCCAAGTTTGCGTCGGCTTTTTACGGGCCGTTCCGGGAGGCAGCGGACTCAGCACCGCAGTTTGGGGACCGGCGCGGGTACCAGATGGATGGCGCGAATGTGCGGGAGGCGATGCGGGAGATTGAGCAGGATGTTGTGGAAGGGGCGGATATGGTGCTGATGAAGCCCGGGATGCCTTACCTGGATGTGCTGCGAGCAGCGCGGGAACGCTTCGATCTGCCGATTGGGGCCTACCAGGTATCTGGTGAGTACGCGATGTTGCAGGCGGCATTTGCGCGAGGGTGGCTGGAGCCGGAGCGGGCGATGATGGAGTCGCTCCTGGGGCTGCGCCGGGCGGGCGCCGGGTTCATTGTGACCTACTTTGCCAAAGAAGCGGGTCGGCTGCTGGGTTAACGCGTGGATAGGGAAGCGGCGGAAGGCGCGCGAGGAGCCGAAGACGGTTGCTCTGACGGCTTGACCCAGATGGATGCGTCCGGCAGCTGGTGTGGCGACCTCGGTGTCCGGTCGCATAGAATCAGGGGTGTGTCGCAGCAGACGCAGCTGACGCAGGATGACTGCAGGCTAGCTGCGGCTCAGCGAAGACAGGAACGGAGCGCTCCTTGGCAGAAGCTTTGATGTATGACGTAGCAGTGATTGGCGGTGGGCCTGCGGGGTACACGGCAGCGATCCGCGCCGGGCAGAACGGGTTGAAGGTCGCCCTGATTGAAAGAGATGAAAAGCTTGGGGGCACGTGCCTGCACTGGGGCTGCATCCCGACCAAAGCGCTGCTTTACAACGCTGAGGTGTACGAGCATGTGCAGCATGCGGCTGCGTACGGGATAGAGGGCGTGGGAGCGCTGAGTCTGAATTGGGGAGCGATCCTTGCGAGGAAGAACGCGATCATCGCCAAGCATGTGAAAGGGCTCGACTTTCTCATGCGCAAGAACAAGGTGACAGTCATACGCGGAACGGGACGGATGACCGGACCTGCCACAGGTGGCGTGCATGTGGTGGAGGTTGCCGCAGCCGGCGCCGATGCGCAGCATGTGAGAGCGAAGCATGTGGTGATTGCCACTGGCTCCGATGCGCGCATGTTGCCGGGGTTGGCGATTGGCGACTCTATTTTGACGAACAACGAAATTCTGGGGCTGCCGGCGATACCGAAGTCCATGGTGGTGATTGGTTCAGGCGCTGTTGGAGTAGAGTTTGGGTCAATCTTCCGCAGTTTTGGAGCAGAGATCACGATTGTGGAGTACTTGCCCAGGCTTGTGCCGGCGGAAGACGAAGAAGTATCCAAGGAACTTGCGAGAAATTTCAAGAAGCGCGGGATCGAGCTTCATCTTGGGGCTAAGGTCGAGACTGTGGAGAACACAGGAACAGGCGCAAAGGTGACGTTTACGAGCGCCGACGGTAAGCAGGTAGTGAAAGAGGCCGAAAAGGTGCTGGTCGCTGTCGGACGCGCTCCGCGGACGGATGGCATCGGACTCGAGACGTTTGGGCTCGCGCTGGAAAAAGGCTTCATCAAGACAAACGAGTGGATGGAGACAGGCGTGCCGGGCGTGTCTGCCATTGGCGATATTGTGGCGGGCTTACCGCAGCTGGCGCATGTGGGTGCGATGTGCGGAATTGTCGTTGCGTCCAAGCTTGCGGGCAAGTACGCGCGGCCGGTAAGGCGCAACCGCATACCGGGGTGCACCTATACTGAGCCGCAGATTGGAAGCGTTGGCTTGACGGAAGCTCAGGCTCGGGAGAAAGGGCATGCGATCAAGGTAGGAAAGTTCCCTTTCTCCGCGAATTCGAAAGCCTCAATCATCGACGCACATGAAGGTTTTGTAAAGGTGATCACCGATGCGAAGTATGGAGAGTTGTTAGGCGTTCATATTATTGGAGCCTCTGCTACGGAGTTGATCGCCGAGGCTGTGGTTGCGATGGAGTTGGAAGCGACCTTGGAGGAGTTGATGTTTACCATCCACGCACATCCAACGCTTGCCGAGGCAATGTTGGATGGGTTCGGCGCGGTCGAGGGTCTAGCTATCAATGTTTGAAAGGTAAGTCGGTCCGCACGCAGGCTGCGATACCGGGTGTGCGGACGCGCCGAAGGAAAGATGCAGAAGAACGCAAAAAACGGCTCAAGCCTGCTGACGTGCTCCGATGCAGGAAGGGTGCTTTGCGGGTGGTGATTACGGTATGGTGCTGACTGTAGTGAGGCTAAGCCGTACGAGTTATCCGGATGGCCTCGATCTGCAGAAGCAGCTAGTGAACTGGAGACATGAGGGGCGCATCGGGAATACGCTGCTGCTGCTGGAACATCCCCCGGTCCTTACCCTGGGTCGCAACGCAGTTCAAGCCAACATACTCGCCGACCAGGGCTTGCTCCGCGCGCGTGGCTTGACGGTTCATGAAGTGAACCGCGGTGGAGATGTGACCTACCACGGGCCAGGACAGCTGGTGGGCTATCCCATCATTGATTTACGCAGCTTTTCGCCTCGAATGGGCATAGTCGAGTACGTCAGGTTTCTTGAAGAAGCGCTGATCCGCGTGGTTGGCGAGTATGGCGTTACGGCGCAGCGGATTGCGGGCCGAACAGGTGTTTGGACGACCGCCGGCGGCTCTGTTCAGGAGAAAAAGCTTGCCGCCATTGGGGTGCACGTGTCTCGCGGGATCACATCGCACGGCTTCGCGCTGAATGTGAGTACGGACCTGCGCGACTTCGAGTTGATTGTGCCTTGCGGAATCCGCGACCGCTCAGTAACAAACCTTGCTGATGAGGCGTCAACGTCGACGAACATGGAAGAAGTAGGGCACCGGATTGCGCGGCAGTTCGGTCGGCTCCTGAACCATCAAGTGCTATGGGTCGAGAGCTTAGCCGACCTGGTGTAGGTGAAAGCGGGTGTGCTTCGCAGACGAGGGCACATCCTTATAGACTATTGGGTGGTGTAGCAGTGTGGGCGATCCGGAGTGCGCGGGTTCGTCGACCGGATGAGCGAAGAGAGGGTAAGCAATGGCGACCGACGTAATCATGCCGCAGATGGGCGAATCCATTTTTGAAGGCACCTTGACCAAGTGGTTGAAAAAGCCTGGCGATCGCGTCGAGCGCGACGAACCACTATTTGAGATTTCGACGGACAAGGTGGATGCCGAGATTCCTTCTCCGGCTGCCGGCGTTCTTGGTGAGCTGAAAGTTCAGGAGGGGGCAACCGTCCAAATCAACACGGTTGTGGCCGTCATCGGCGACAGTTCTGAAGCCGAGGGTGCGGCTCCGGCGCCCACGAAACACGCGCCAGCAGCCGACGTTGCTGAACAGGCTCATGCTGAACCCGAAGCCGGTGGCGGTGCCAGCGACGTCCTGATGCCGCAGATGGGAGAGTCCATTCTCGAGGGGACAATCACCAAGTGGTTGAAGCAGGTTGGCGATAAGGTAGAGCGCGACGAGCCGCTCTTCGAGATTTCGACAGATAAGGTGGACGCAGAGATTCCTTCCCCGGCGGCGGGCGTGTTGGCGGCTATCGAAGTGGAAGCCGGGGCTACTGTCCAGATCAATACAGTCGTGGCGCGAATCGGCGGCAGCGCACAGGGGTCGGCACGGCCCGCTCAACCCTCAGCTGTTCCAAGCGCACCCACCGACCCGGATTCACGGAAGCGGGACATGGAGCCCGAAGCGCAAAGTGGAGAGCGTTTGCGCACTTCCCCGCTGGTCAGAAAGATGGCCAAAGAGCATGAGCTGGATCTGAACAAGGTTGTGGGTAGCGGGTCTGCTGGCCGGATCACGAAAGAAGATGTACTCAGTTACATCGACAGCAAAGGTGCCGGGGAGAGCGCGAGCGTTCCATCCGGAAAAGTAGAAAAAGTTTCGGATCCCCTGCCCGTTGCGCCGTCCGTCGAGCCAATCCCGATCAAGCCTGTCGCTCCTGCGACAACCGTGCAAGCAGGGCAAGTCGTGCCGATGACCCGCATGCGATCCATCATTGCTCAGCGCATGGTGGAGTCCAAACGAACAAACGCACATGTGCATACCGTCTTCAAGATAGACCTCACACGCATTGTTCGCCTGCGCGAGAAGGAAAGGGCGAAGTACGAGCAGCGTAACGGAGTCAAGCTCACTTATATGCCCTTCCTCTCACGCGCCGTGATTGCGACGCTGAGAAAGATGCCGATCATTAATGCATCGATAGAAGGAGACGCTATCCGCTATCATGCCAATGTCAATCTGGGTATAGCCGTTGCTCTCGACTGGGGGTTGATTGTGCCTGTCATCAAGCAGGCAGAAGAGCGAAGCTTCCTCGGCATTGCTAGAGCCATCGTGGATGTAGCCGAGCGAGCCCGGGGGAAGAAGCTGAAGCCAGACGAAGTTGGCACCAGTACCTTTACTCTTACCAACGCCGGCATTTATGGCGAACAATTCGGCACTCCTGTCATCAACATGCCAGAGAGCGCTATTCTCGGCATTGGAGGCTTATTTAAGGAGCCTGCAGTGATCACAGATGAAGCAGGTAACGACTCGATCGCCATCCGTCACATGATCCATCTGACGCTTGGATTTGATCACCGCATTATCGATGGAGCCGATGCAGGAAAATTCATGGCCGAGGTGAAAAAATATCTCGAAGGTTGGAGTGAGGCTATCGACTAGGAGCCTTCCGGCGCATGGCCAGAGAGATGACTGGCTATGCGCCTCAATCCTTGAGTGCCTCTGCGGCTTCTATGACTCTCGCAACTGCTTGCTCTGCGGAGTCCCCCACTGCAGACAAATGTCCCATCTTGCGCCCTGCGCGAGGCAGGCGCTTTTCATAAAGATGGAGGTGCACGCCGGGAACCGCCAACGCTTTATCAAAGCGAGGAGCACGGTTCAGCCACAGATCTCCAAGAAGATTGGCGATAGCTGCCGGCTGAACGATCCTTGTGTCGCCGAGAGGCAGATCGCAGACAGCACGTATGGCCTGCTCAAACTGGCTCGTGTCGCATGCGCGTTCACTTGCATGATAGCTGTTATGTGGACGAGGCGCGAGTTCGTTTACCAGGAGAGTCTCATCCTGAGTTACAAACATTTCAACTGCTAGCAAGCCTTCAAGCAGTAGCTCCTGAGCAATGTGTACGGCCGTCTTTTGCGCCAAGCTTTCCATCTGGTCACTGGATGAGGAAGGCAACACACTCCACACAAGAATCTGCTGCTCATGGTGGTTTCTAGCTGAGGGATAGCACTTGATCTCGCCGGACGGAGAACGAGCCACTAACACCGAGATTTCTCTTCGCAAGCTGAGTGCCTGTTCGACGACGCACGGTTTTGATCCCAAGCTTGCCCACACAGTTTCAGCATGGAACGGCTTGCCAGATTCCAACCTTACCTGACTTCTGCCGTCATAGCCGCCGCGCGCGCTCTTGATGAAACAATCCGGCCCGAGAGTAGCTACAGCAGATCTGAGTTCTTCGACTGTATGTGCGGCTGCGTAGGGACCTAAAGGTATCCCTCGACTCTGTAACCAGTTGCGCTGCAGTTCTCGATCCTGGATTACCTTCATTAAGTCAATACCGGGCCTCACCGGAGCATAGCGTGACGCTGCCTCGAGACTGGCAACGGCGATCTGCTCGATCTCCAAAGTAATGACGTCGCAGCCGCGCGCAAGCTCCGTTGCGGCTCGAGCATCATCCCAGCTTCCCTCAAAGCAGGCATCCACCACGAAGCGGGCCGGACAAGAAGGATCTGGATCCATGACCTGGATGCGGTAGCCAAGTGAGCGAGCTGCCATAGCCATCATCCTTCCCAGCTGACCCCCGCCAAGAATCCCAATCGTCGCGCCAGGAAGAATCGCCGTCATTGTGGGAGCTCCTGGCTGAGCACGTTCTCCGTCTGTGTCCGCCGCCATCGCGCCAACCGTTCACGCAAGCTCCCATCAGAGAGTGCCAGGATCTCAGCGGCCAGTATTGCCGCATTCGCCGCCCCGGGTTTGCCGATTGCTAGCGTAGCCACTGGCACCCCGCGTGGCATCTGTACGATTGACAGAAGCGAGTCGAGGCCATTCAAAGCGCTTGCCGGGATAGGCACGCCTAGAACAGGCAGGAGGGTTTTGGCGGCCAGCATGCCTGGTAGATGAGCTGCACCGCCAGCCCCGGCAACTAGACAGCATAGTCCGCGATCCTGGGCGCATGCTGCATACTCGAACAAAAGGTCCGGCGTTCGATGAGCAGAGACCACCTTCGCCTCAAAGGGCACTTGGAAGTGGGTGAGCAGCTCGAGACAAGACGACATGATCTCATAGTCGCTCCTGCTACCCATCACGACGCCTACCTTAGGAAGCTGTTCCATTCCAGGATTATATAATCCCGGCTCGGCTTGCATGCCCCTGATCCATGGCGTGCTGCAAAGCTCGCTTGAGGCGCACTATGTTAGTTAGCCGCGCCCGTTGATATCACGCCTACTTCCCGCTCCTTCAAAAAGTAGTACCTAAAGCAACGTCGAGGAAGATGGCAGACGATGATAGTGAATAGTTCGGGGGCGTAGCCCCATCGTACATGCGGATGTAATACTGCTCTACCGCGGCTACGCGAGGTATCGTGAAGTTGCTTGTCGGCGTTCGCAGAACCAGATCAGAGTCGACACCCGGACCAAAGGTCCAATCCTTGCGCTTCACTTCGAATCCGCCGCCTGCCGGCGCAACGGCACCCGCGTTCACATAAATCTGCGAGCTGGTAACCTGCGTCACTTGCAGGCTTAAGAGGTTCGGCAGCGGCGCCCCTCCCGCATTCGGCACCGTCGGCAGCCAGGCATCCTGTGGCACGGCGTTCGACAACCTGAGCGCCAATTCCTCCGCCCAGTCATTCGCAAATCGGATACTGTACTTCACCATCTGTGGCGCGTCCGTACCCAGACGGATCTCCACCTCCCGCACCACGACGGGAACATCAAGACTAGCCGACGTGCTGGTGATTGCAAGAACATCGCCGGGCCACACGTCGCCATGTGTTTCAACATTCCACCCCGTGTAACTTCCCGCCCAGGCCGCGGACGCTGCAGAAGAGCTCTTCAGCAAGGCCGCCGCGGCATTATCGCAATCAGTACTGCTCCACGCCGTGGGAGCGGTCACCGTACCCATCCACATCTGGGTCGCGGGAGCTAACGTCGTTGCGCCCGAACTCGTGTTTTGTTGTGGAATACTGCGCCTGGCCACGGCACGATGCCGCGTCCTATAAGAGACCGTAATTACCGCCGAGGCAGGAGGCACTGTACCCGTGTAAAAGCTCAACTTCCCGCCAGATACAAGCTTACAGCTGCCACCTTGCGCAGTAGCCCCAAGATATTGCGAGGTTGCCGTTCCACCCGCTGGTGCTAGGGTCACCCAATTCGGACCGCTTTGTGTACATGCGAAACTCCTTATACTGCAGGTCAGCGCACCGCTGTTTAGCAGGCCGATCGTGCAGGCGGGAGGCGTGGTCGTCATCATGCCTTCGTAGAGCACCGTCGGCAACCCCGGAGCGCCACTTGTTACGTCCTGTATTTCCATTACAATCCGGGAAGGGGCAGACACTATGTCTCCGCCGTAACTATTCACGCCCTCGGCGTCAAGATAGTAATAGGACTGGTGAATGCGTTCCATTTCGGGGCAGTAAAGCCGAAGACGCAGCGTGTAGGTGTGCGCCGAGGCAGCCTGCATTGTTCCTCCAGCCTGCACACCATTCACCAGTGCGCTCACTTGCGTGGCACCCGAAACTCCGCTTAGCTGGAACGATGCAAAGCAGTTCTGCAGCGAGACTGAACCTTCATACAGTCCTAGTACAAGACCCGTGCCACTCAGTTGCACGCCGCCTGCTTCTAGCACGATGGAACCGCCTAGTTCAACTTGATGAACGGCACTGATTACGGTTTCGCCATCCCGTCCCGTTCCACCCGAGCAGCTCACACCCCCGCCCGTTATCGAAATTCGCGACTCGCTATCGAGCGACTGCCACATTTGGCCGTTCAGGATCGCTCCTTGGAACAGGTCGTTAAAGACCAGCTTTTCCGAGGCGATAGGTTCGAAAGGTGGCGCACTCAGAGTGAACTCTTTTGTGACTCCATCTGCTATCAAAATCTCTGTGACAAATGCAGCCGGTTCTACCTTGCCACATACCGTCACGTCGTTCGCCAGCAACTTGACTGAGGATGCCCGCAGGGCACTCAGTTGTAGAGAACCATCCTCTTCATTTAGTTGGTGAACCACACTCCCGATCGGCGCCACGCTGGTGACGCCTCCAACGATCCGGTAAGCACCGCGAGTGGAAGACGAGATGGTGCCAGCTGCCGTTGACCAGGACGATCCTGCTACCAGGTCGTACCGCCCCACAATTGCGGTCGAAACTCCTTCTCCAAACGTGAGCTCCGTGCTCCCCACGGTAGTCGCTAATGTTTGAAGCGTTTGTCTAAGCGGTTGGTTCAGCGCGGTTCCTGGCTTGACGCTCAGCAAGCTGTCCATCAGCACCTCATCACTGATTGCGGTGATGAGCGCCGCATACGACAAGCCCGCTGTACCCGCCCCTACAACGATGAGCTCGGGCGAGAGTGCCACGTATCCCGTGAATAAGAGCGTTCCTGCATCGTCCGCAATGCTGACGCGAGAATATCGCGCAGGTATAGGCCGCGACGATGACTCTGGAAGTATTGCGATCACACATTCACTGGGTGCATTTAGCTTCCTCGTAATAAGCACAGGCCTGGAGCTCTCTATGCAGCCCGTGTAATCGATAGGACCGCTGCCATTCAAATTGTCTATTGCGATCTGCATAGGCTTCCCTTACGTCCTTGGCGCGCAAGAACACTCAAACAACAGTACTGGCCGCAGGAAGGTACGACCGGTAACACAGCACCTGCTCACCGTCGTTTCCATCCACAGTAGGAAGCGCCCGAAAAGCGGCACTGAGCCTGATAGCTTCTATGGGTTGAGCGTACTGGGCGCTGCCTTCCTGTGCAGGCGTCATCGCCTGGAGCCGCGGGTAATGGAAGATCAGCCGATCTCCCTGCTCTCCTTGCAGGACGAAGAGCCCCGACCATTCCTGAAAGAAAGAGCCGCCTTCCCTATCGACAAACCCTGTCACCTGCTGCACCTTCATGCCCGCAAGAGGCACGCCTGCAAGCAGTGGTTGCATCAACTGCAGTTCTGAGCCGCCGCTTGTAGCAACCCGCGCGACATTGAAACTCACCCTGCGAACATAGTCAGCATCATTGCCAACACTGGCTGCACTGCTCACGTAAGCGGCACTCACACCGCTCCCTACATACCCCGTCACGCCTAAGTAGTCCACATCCACCGAAACAATCGATCCCGCAGCGAGCGGCGAGGGATTGCTCAAAACCAGATTCGTCGAAGACGATCCAGGGGCCAGTGGTATAGCAGGGATTGCCTTTGCCCCTGATCCGATAGGAGCACCACCCCCAGCAGCAGCAAGAAGGTTCATATGTTGCGACCCTGCCGATAGAGCCATCGTGAGCTTGGACCAAACCTTGAACTCGAACGCCACAGTCGCATCCTGAGTAGCCCGCACCTGGTACAGGGGCGCCGCAGGCACCCCTGCAGTCATCGTGGCAATCTTGCTGTCTGATTTCCTGGCGAACTTCTCGATCCACCCTAAATCCATCCACGGCGCTGGAGGATCGCTCAGGACAAATGACCCACTTAGAGCCGGATCAAAGATCGTCGGCTGTTGCGACATGCGGTTGACCGGGGCGAAGAAGGCACGTACGCGCCGAGTCACCAGAGGCAGACTCATCGGGGTGATCGCCGGCTGGGTGCTCATGCTTCCCCCTGCTCTTCAAAGGCGAAGACAGAGACCTTGGCCGTCCGCAACAACTGGTCTCGTTCCTTCACAATCGCGGCAAAGGTGGGCTCAGACCAGAAGATGAACGTCTGCATATCTACGGCCGGAGATACGCTGTAATTCATCTTCAAAGCCTGCTGAGGAGAAAGGATACTGATCAGCTCCCTGTCCATCTCTGTCAACAGTCTTCCTCGGTCCAGACCGTTCAGCGTCTCACTTCCGCTGCTCGAATAATGTATCTCGCAGGTCATCTGCGCCAGTATGGTTGGCAGTTGCGTGTCGAGGCTCTCGCTTGTCCAGCGTAGAACAAAGACATTGTTAGGGATCTGTACTTGCGACGCTTCGGCATCCTCAACCAGGATCGCAGGACGCTGTACAGCGCGAATTGTTACGACTCTTGCAGGGTTTAGCTGCTCGAGGCGGTTGCGCAGCGCTATGTAAAACGTATCCTTCGCATTCTGCATCGTGCACCTCACGTCGAACTGGTTAGCGATTGCGGTTCGGCGCTACGCAGGGCCAATCGATATAAAAAGAACTCGCCGAACGCTTGTGATCCCGACCACGTTTCGATCTGGAACAAGCTGCCGCTAACAAGCACCGCATTTGCCATCAGAAATAAAGTATTCGCCGAATCTAACTGCAGGTTGCTTACCTGCTCTTCGACGGCTGAAGCTGAGAGGACCAGTTCGTACCTGGGCTCCGCCCCCTCCTGCATAATCGCCCGCGTCCGGCGGAACACCGCGGGACCAAGTGCAAGCTGTTGAAACGCGGGAGGGTTGATCCCCAGCTGACCCGCGTCTGAAGTATCCCCGGTAAGAGGCGGCATAAGCAGAGTGGCATTGCAGCCCGCCGTCGCACGAAGGAGCGAGTCAGCCAATCGCTGACAGGATCCATTTGGAGCTCTTACACTTGTGTCTAAGCTCATCGATTATCCCAGCCTCGTCGCCACCCACGGCCGCAACAGTGTCTTGACCGTGCTGTCTATCAGGGAATCGGAAAAGTAATCGACCTGCATCATGTCGATACGACTCCTCTTCACGTTCATACCAGGCGTAATCTGCGCATTCTTCACGATCAGTGCGCAGGCGCTCTTCACCGCATCCGGTATCGTCGCAAGACCAGCCGTGTAGCTAACCTCGACCTCGTTGTAAGGCAGTCCCATCACGTTATAGGGAAATGTAAGAGCACCATCGCTCGTCCAATCCACCGAGGTTGGGTCCAGCTGCGTCCAGCTCCCTGGGAGAGAGAAAGCCCACCAGAGTTCTTCTTGCATCAGCCCGCTGTACTCTCCCCGCCGGGGCCGGGCATACCTTGCCTGAACTCCAAGAAGTGGCAGCGCCGCTGCGCCCAATGGTGCGAGCGGAAGATAGGTCAGCTGCACCGTTTGTGACCCGGATATAATCCGCATCCGCTCTGTATACTGCGTCACGTTCAAGCTGATGCGGCGGCAGTAGGTCTCCATGAGGCTCGACGCGACCGTAATCCAGTCGTCCGTTGTATCGGGTGCCAGGCCATAACTCATATATTCCGTAGGAAGCAGATACCCCATGACACTATCCTCGCTTGGGCGCCTTCTGAGCTAAACGCCGGTTGTGCGTGCGGAGCCGCCTAAGAGGCAGCCCCGCACGCGCCTTCAACCTACCGGTCCACCAGTATCTGCGCGTGAGCGTAGCTGGCGCCCTTGACCACGACACCGCCGAACTTCACGACGACATACTGCGACGCAAGCGAGCCTGGAACTCCCAGCTGGAAGATGCGAGGACCTGCATCCCCGAGCCAGTGGTATTCAATCATGTCTTCCGTCACGATATAAGCAGGCAACACCGCCGAACCCGAACCAGGCGTACCCGTGTAAGAAAGAGTCCAATCCGGGATAAGTGGAATGTCGCCGGCCTGTGTCGACAGTGTCTTGACAGACAACCCGGCCGTGACTTCCTTCGAGTTCAATACGACATTAAACTCGGATTTGAGTTCGCGATCGAGCAGATCCAGCAACACTGGATTGGCGTAGATCGCCGTCGGGCGCACCTCGTAGTTCGAACTGGCAACCATCTGTGCAATGGCTGATTTAAGACCATCAGTGATGCTGGCGCTTGTTCCAATGGTCGTAACGTTCCCACCTGCCGCAATCTGAGCGGCCGCCCCGTAGTACTGGGTTGTGGTAGGCGAGCTCAGCGAGGTGTCAGAGCCATTCCACAGCCCCACATCGTGGGTTCGCATCACCCCGTCCACTGTGTCTAGCAGGTCCTTTGCTTGGAGATAGGCAAACTGTTTCTGCTGCGTGCCGAGCTCGACATCGAAAAGGTTGTAGCTTAGCTGGGCCACGATCGCCTTAAGCGGTACCGAGCGCTCCACGCGCGTAGGCGTTACCACGGGTGCCACGATATTGCGGGGATCCACAAAGCCCGACGTACCGGGAGAAGGAATCGCCGTCTCTTCGAAAAAGCGAGACGGATGACCCGTGGCCGGCACTTGGCGGATGCGCTGCCCAAAAGGTCCCCGGCGACGAACGATGTCCGTGATTTCAGTCTGGTAAAGAGGTACTTCTATGGCCCCAGGTCCAATGTAGTCAGCAGCAGAATGAATCTCTAGGAAATTCGCTTTCATGTCTTCTCCACGCTCCAGTCGGAGCTTTCAGTACCAACCTGTTGCGGCCTCTAGTGGCCGTTTGACTTAGGCCACTTCTAGGAAATCCGGGATCCGGAGCGAAGCAATTGGCTTTTCACCGCTAGCCGCTGCTCAATCGTCAAGCCGCTCAAGGCGGCGTCCAGTGCGGCGGTGTCCAACGTGTCTAAACCATCCAGCCCTTGCTTCGCGAGCAACTGCACGGTAGCTGTTGGCAACGTCTTTCGCACCGCGCCCGCAGTTTCAGCCGCCTTCATCGCTCCCGCATGCAGCGACGCAATCTCCTGCTCGGCTGCTAACAGTCGGCGTTCGAGCTCCAACTCCCGGCTGCTCGCATCCACCGCCGCGGTGATCTTCTGGACATCTCCAGAGTTCGCGGTCTCCCGCTGTTCGAGCCGGGCAGCTGATGTTTCAATCACACCCGCGGCCGCGCTCAGGCGCTCGAGGCTTTCGCCCAGGGATCGCATAACTTCAATCATCTCTAGCTCCATCGCACTTCCATCCCTTTCTGTTCCATTCGAAAGTTAGCGGCCACCGCCGGCCGTACATTGCGGATCACTTCGCTGGCGCTGGCTAGACTCATGCGGCACTTGTTTTCTCGCAGCCGGAACGACGTATTACGATAGGCCGCCTTGTCCCGGAGCAACACCGCCGCTCCTGTAAAGATCGCGCGTGTTACCGTCCAAACATCCGCTCGCATATCGGCAACATGGGCGTCTGCCAACTCATAGCTCATGCCCATGCTGTCCGGCTTGCCTCCCTCCACCTGTTTCACCACCTCCGGGAAATCCCTGCCATAGAGATAACCCCTCACCCGCAGATCCTTTCCCACCAGGTCTGCTTCCGTAATCAGTCCGCACTTACGGCGAACATCGTGCCCGTCCCATCCAGGCGTAAAGCCCACTGCCATGCCAAGCAACGACGGCAGTGCCTCTTCTGCTGCCGATCGTGTGAGCACCACGCGGTGCCCTCGCGCCCCTGAGGGGGCTCGCGTGCTCGGCTCGTCCACTACCGTCAAAATCCCTTCAAACGGGATCCGATTCGGGTGGCCGGCTACGTCCGGCATCTTCATCGCCATAGCTTCCAATCGCATCGTTTCTCCTGGCCCCCGGTCCTGCTTACTCGCTCTCGTTTCCTTCTGCGTCCAGCACTGGTACTCCTCCTTCCTCGACAAGCTCGGTGCTTCTAAGCGGCGGCAGTCCCCGCATCGCCCGCACCTCGTCCACCGTCAGCACTCCCGCCTGCAAAAGCGCTGTTTGGATCTGCACCGAAGCCATCTCATCCGGGGCCTCCAAATCGTTGAAAACAAATTCGAACTCCCTCCATCCCAGTCGCTTGGCAAACAAGTCGCGCGTGATGTGTTCGGTCACCATCTTTGCGACTGGCAGTACTGCACTTCGGAAGGCTTCATCGCTCAATGCCTCGGCCGTCGACCGATTCACGTCGCTTTCCAGCCCCAGCAACATAGGCGGTAGTGAAAAAGCGTTGCCGATCATCCTGATCAAAAAGGACTGCCAATTCAGTCGCAAATCAGCATCTGTGCCTGTAGCAAACCGCAGCACCTCAGGCTTCTGCTCTGAGCTCAAAATCGGCACCCGCCCGGTTCCCTCTACCTCGTCCTGCCACCACCGAATCAGCCGATCATGCTGCGCCGGTGTCGTCTCGTTGAGCCAAAGCGCATACTGCACGACCGCATTGCTCGCCAGTTTGCCCGCGAATCGATGTGCACTCAGAAAGCTGTTCACCGTTTCAAACGCGACTTCCAACGGACCAAGACCGAACGGCGTATGCGAACGCGGATTCATCCGCAGGTACATCAACTCCTCATCGGCAAGCAGTAAGCGGCCTGTTCCAGCGAGCCCGGTTGCCTGCGCAAAGCGCGGTGACTCGGCCCGACCGTCCCACTTAGGATTAATCTCAATCGTGGCCCCATCCACCGGCCATAACTCGAAAGGTTTTTCAGGATCCCCGGTCAACTCCATCTCAATCGCGCCAAAGCCGCCCACCAGCGCGTCCTCCAGAACCTGCTCCAGCAATGTTCGGAAGGAGTCGCTTGCATTTGGCTCCTCGAGCGCCATCCGCAATGCCTTCATCTTGACGGCCGCATCCGGCACGTCGGCCGGTGTGTAATGCCGCTTGACGCGGATCTGCCAGTCAAGGCTGGCAACCTTATCCTTGATCACGTTGATCGCACGCCGTGGAACAGGGGTTTCGGCAAACCTGCGCAGATTCGCCGGCGTGAGCTTTGGCATTGCCCTTGGCGAGCCCGCGTAAGGTTGCAGTATCGATGGCAAAGCTGCCGTCTTCCGGGTCGCCGGTGCCTGCGTCCCAGCTGCTATCCCGCTCGCTGTCCCACCCTTTTCAGGGCGTGCCCACAAATTGCGCACCGCGTCCGTCATTCTCACAGTCACTGCCTCCACAAAAACCTTCACCAACGAAAAAGCGGCGTGACGAGGATCTCGCCACACCGCTCTTTCATCTATAAAACCCCGTCACGGCCGCTGCTTCTTCGCAGGCTAACTTAACCTGCCGTGACTATGCCCAGCACTCAGTGCTCCTTCGCTGCCCGCGCCAAGCTGGCCGCCGTCTCGCTCCAACCTCAAGCCCTGAGCAGCTCCCGCTTCGCCGTCTCGGCCATCCTTGGCAGATCCTTTACCGTCATCACGCGGATCTCGCCGGCCTCCATAGCTTCAACTGCAAACCGGTAACTCTCTTCATCCTCGATCTGCGCGATCGGCTCAATCAGCGCCGTAAGCTGCAGCTCCGCGCCCTCAATCCGTGCTACACCTTCCCTTAAGCCTCGTGCGGTGTAGGCCAGCACCTTCGCAAGAGACGTATCCCCTTCCAGCGACACCCCATGAAACATCCGGATCAAACCATTTGGCCGGTAGGCACAATCAATGCGGAGTGGATCACCCGGCCTCGTGTACATCGCCGTCGGGATCTGCTTCCTCATCAATTCCCACACCCCGGCCCGCTCGAACTCCGAGCGCATCGCCGCTTGAATCAGCGCCCGGCCGCTCTTCTTCTTCGACCCTTTGACCCTGCGAGGATCCACATACACCCGCATCAAGTTCTCTACTTCTGTCAGCATCGACTCAGCCAGGCAGCCTCTTGCAGGCGTAATCTGCACACTATTTGAAAAGGAGTCTTCCAGTATCTCCAGCATGGTCTTGGTTCCTGACTCGATCGACTCTCCTAATCGCGCGCCCAGTTCACTCTCCAGGGCTTCCAGCATCTCCGTATCGACCTCAGGATCTACGCACCGCACCCTTGCCCAATCGCGGGTAAAGCGCACAAGCGGGCTCGCTGCAACCGCACCCTGGGCGGCTTCACGGAGCAAAACACCAATGTTGACAAACTCGCCCCTCACTGTATCCGGCACATACCGGATCAGGAAGAACTCGCACTGTTTCCGACTCTCCACCTCACTCCACCTCTAACCCCGCCCGACTCGCTTCTCTTAACCCTACTCTCAGATAGGGAAGTGGCTTATCACCACCTACATCT
>CAXTPL010000044.1:7859-20468 GCA_964246065.1 uncultured Acidobacteriaceae bacterium | reverse complement strand
CGTCTTCGACACCCTTGGCCGCCAATACCCGGACGAAGCAGGTCGACGCGTCACCCTCAAGCCGCTTGAGGAGGCCGTCCTCGGCAACACCGCTGCGCCCCTGCGCGTGCTCACGCTCGCCGTTTTTGGCGTCCTGCTCATCGGTTGTATCAACCTCGCCGGGCTGCTGCTGGCGCGCGGCGTGCGACGCGGGCGAGAGCTGAGCCTCCGCGCTGCCGTCGGCGCCAATCGCGCCCGCATCGTGCGCCAACTACTCACCGAGTCGGCCCTGCTATCGCTCGCCGGCGGCGCGGCCGGGGTGCTGCTTGCCGCCGCGCTGCTACAGGCCATGCGGCAACTCCTGGTCCATGCGCTGGCGCGCGGGGCCGATGTCCACCTCAACCTGCCTGTCCTTGCTGCCACCTTCTGCATGGCCGTCTGCGCAGGCCTTGCCGCCGGCATGGTCCCCGCGCTCCAGGCCTCCCGCACCGCTCCCGCGCTGGCACTCCGTTCCGGCGGTGCAGCCGGCGCCTCTCGCGGGCAAAATCGCCTCCGCAGCAGCCTCATCACTGTGCAGGTCGCCGTCTCACTCGGCTTGCTGGTCTGCTCAGGACTTCTGCTTCGCAATCTGCACATCCTCCGCTCCACCGATCTCGGCTTCTCCCCCGACGGCCTCCTCACACAGGAGCTCTTCCTCACCCCGGCCGACTATGCCGGTCGCGACATGCTTACCAGCTTCTACACTCCGCTGCTCGCGCAGGTTCGCGCCATCCCCGGCGTACAGTCGGCAGGCATCATCAACCTGCTGCCGATCCAGGACTACGGCTCCAACAGCGACATCGCCATTGTCGGCCAGCCCCCGCCGCCGCCGCACCAGGAGCAGCTCGCAGAGAACCGCTTCCTTACCCCTGGGACCCTTGAAACTATCGGCGCGCACCTGCTGCGCGGCCGCATGCTGAACGCCTCGCTCGACCGCAAGGACACCGCCCTGTCCGTGATCGTCAACCAGGCGTTTGAGCACAAGTTCATTCCGCACGGAGCCACTGCCGTTGGGCACCAAATCGACTGGGGCGGCACACCCCTGACCATCGTCGGCGTCACCTCCGATCTCCGGCAGGACTTGTCCTAGCCGCCCCTGGCCGAAATGGACCTGCTCGCCGCGCAGGTGCCCGACCAGTACACCGTGGACACGCTCACCCGGATGACCCTTGTCGTACGCAGCACGGTGCCGCCGGCCAGCCTCGGTCGATCGCTGCGCGCAGCACTCCACCGCGTCGACCCAGGCGTGCCCTTCCGCGCGCCCCTCAGCATGGAGCAGGTCATCGCCGAAACGCTCATCTTCGAGCGACTGGAAAGTTGGCTCTTTGCCATCTTCGCCGCATTGGCGCTCACGTTGTCGCTCATCGGGATCTACGGCATGGTGCACCTGGAGGTTGAACTGCGCAGGCGCGATATCGGGGTGCGCATGGCACTCGGTTCCTCCCGCATGCGCGTGGTCGGCGAGCTACTGCAACGCGTAGGCACGCTCATGCTCGCAGGCGTAAGCCTCGGCTGGCTATTGACGTTTGCCCTGCGCCGAGCCTTCGTCTCAGTCATCGAACTGCGTCCCGCACACGATGCCGCCCTGCTGGCCGCCCTGACCGGCACGCTTGCTGTCGCCGGTCTCCTGGCCGCCGTTCTTCCGGCGCACCGCGCCGCCTCCATTGACCCGATACAAGCCCTCAGGACGGAGTAACCCTTGCGACCGCTCATCCAGTCCCTCGTGCAGGATGTTCCATATGCAGTTCGCCAACTGCGCCGCGCGCCCGGCTTTGCTGTAGCCGCCGTGCTCACGCTTGCGCTCGGCATCGGAGCAACCACCGCGATGCTGGCAGTGGTCGACTCCGTGCTGCTGCAGCCTCTGGCGCTGCCGCATGCCGAGCGGCTGGTCAGCTTTGAACGGCTGATCCCGAAAGGGCGCGCCAACGATTTTTCTCTTAGCGATCTCCATGCGCTGCGGGCCGTGGGGAGCTTTGACGCTGTGAGCGCCTACAGCAACTTTCCTACCCCCGTGACCACGGCCGCAGGCACCCGGGTAACGCACGTCGTACGCATCGGGCCGGAGTTCTTCCGGGTCGCGGGCGCAACGGCACAGATGGGGCGCCTGCTCTCAAGCAACGATGCGCACCAGCCGGCGGCCGTCGCCACGGACGCGTTCTGGCGCGAAATCCTGCACAGCGACCCGCATGCGGTAGGCACCAGCGTGAAGGTAGGCGCGCAGCCGGTAACCATCGTCGGCATTCTGCCCGCTCGCTTTGCTTTCCCTGAAATCTTCACCGGACCCTCGCTCTACCTGCCCTGGACCGTGGACGCGCAAGGCAAAGACGATCACGGCTTTGACTCGCGGATGATGATCGCGCGGATCAAGCCGGGGGTCACCTTCCCAACTGCGCAGGCCGAAGCCGGGGCCGCCTATGCCCACGCGCCGACGCGGTTGGGAGAGTCGCAAACCGATCGCGGCAAGCTGCTGCTGGTGCCTTACAGCAAAAGCATGACCGGCGAGGAGCAGCCCGCGCTGTTAGCCCTGCTGGGCGCCTGCGGCCTGCTGCTGCTGATCGCGTGTGCCAATTCGGCGAACCTGCAGATGGCCCGCGGCGCCACACGCGGGGACGAAATGAGCGTACGCGCCGCGCTTGGAGCCAGCCGCCCAAGGCTGCTGCGTCAATTGGTCACAGAAAGCCTGACAATTTCCCTGCTGGGTGCAGGGCTGGGACTGGTGCTGGCACAGGGAGCCCTTTGGGCGGCGAAACACGCCTATGCGGACCGGTTCGCGCGCTTTGACGAGCTGGCCCTGCACCCCGGTGCCTACCTGGGGTGCACGCTGCTTGCGGTACTTGCCGGGGTGCTGGCCGCGCTGGCGCCCGCCTGGAACGCCGTGCGCGACGATTGCCCCTGGCGCGCTTCTCAGCCGACGCAGGTGACCGGCAACCGCCGGCTCAGCAGCCTGCTGGTCGCAGCCGAGATCGCGCTGACGTGTGTGCTGCTGACCACCGCGGGGCTTTTTCTGCGAACCTTTCAAGCTTTGCAGCACGTGCCGCTCGGCTTCAATCCTCACCATGTCACCGAAGTTTCGCTGATGCCGATCGATCCGCATCAAGACCTGAGCGCGGCTAAGGGGACCTACGATCGGCTGCTTGCCCGGCTTGCCGCTATGCCGGGCATTGAGGCGGCAGCCACGCAGACTTCGCTTCCCTTCTCGAACTTCACCATGGAGATGACCGGCTCACTACACCTGGCAGGCCGGCCAAAGCAGAAGCACGATGCGGTCTCCATAAGCCTGGTGAGCCCGGGGTATGCGCGAACGATGGGCGTGCCGCTGCTGCAAGGCCGCGGCTTTACTGGGGCGGATGGCGCTTCAGCGCCGGTGGTCGCCATCGCCAACGAGGCGGCTGCCCGGCGATTCCTGCGCGGCACGCACGTGCTCGGGCAGCAGGTTGAGTTCGGCAACGATGCCACCGATGGTACCGATGACCGCTTGGTCAAAACTCGCATCACGATCGAAGGCGGCATCCCGCACCAGGTCGCAAGCAGCCGGATGGGCGAGGACCAGGGGCCCATGCTCCTGCTCTCCTACAAGCAAGTTTCACTGGGCAGCAGCAACGCCCGCTTTCTGCTGGGCCTGGCGCCTCAGTTTGCCGTGCGCTCGGCGCTGCCACAGGTCGTGCTCGAGCGCGAGATACGGACCGCGCTCAAGGACGCGGCTCCCAGCCTGGCGGAGATGAACATCTCGCCGGTGGATGAAAAGATCGACCAGGTCCTGGCGACGCGAAGACTGGCCTTGCGCCTGGCGACCGGCTTTGGCGCGGTCGCTCTGCTGCTGGCTGCCGTCGGGATTTACAGCATCCTCGCGTGTTCGGTCGCCGCCCGCACACGCGAGATCGGCATTCGCATGGCGCTTGGCAGCACACGCGGCGGCGCCATGCGCCTGGTGCTGCGCCAGGCCGCCGCACTGGTCGCGCTTGGACTCGCCGGCGGCGTGGCGGGTGCCTGGCCGGCGGAGCGCGCGGTTCGCTCTTTTCTATACGGCGTAGCAACGATGGACCCGCTCACCCTGGCCTCGGTCGCGCTGCTGCTGCTCGCCGTTTGCGCGGTAGCGGCCGCAGCCCCCGTCTTCCGCGCCACAAAGGTCGACCCCATGCAGGCCCTCAGAACGGAGTAACGATGCAGATACTTGCCCAGGACCTACGCTTTGCCCTTCGACAGCTGCGAAAGTCGCCCGGCTACGCGCTGACCGCGGTCCTCACCCTCGCGCTGGGCATCGGAGCGACCACGGCCATCTTCACGCTGGTCTACCAGGTCATGCTGCGCTCGCTTCCGGTCGCGCACCCTGAGCAGCTGTACAAGGTGGGCAAGGAGAGCTGCGGCAACTGCACCAGCGGCGGCCTGCAAAATGACTGGGTCGTCTTCTCGACCGAACAGTACCACGCCCTCCGCGACCAGACGCCGGCCCTGGCGGGCATGGCGGCGAGCGAAGCTAGGGCGGTGGGCGCGAGTGTTCGCAAGGCCGGCGACTCGGCAGCCGCGCAGGTGCTGGCGGTTCGCTTCGTGTCCGGCAACTACTTTTCTTTGCTTGGCGTGCAGACCTACCAGGGCCGTACGCTGCGGCCAGACGACGACCGCGAAGGCGCAGCTCCGGTGGCGGTCCTCAGCTACACGCTGTGGCAGACCAGGTTTGGCGCTGACCCGCATCTGGTTGGCAGTACCCTTTTGCTCACCGGGCACCCGGTCACCGTCGTGGGGATCACCGCGCCCGGCTTTTTAGGTGAGCGCAATCGAGCGGACCCGCCCGGGCTTTGGCTGCCGCTTCCCTTCGAGCCGACGCTTGAGCCGGACCGCAGCCTGAACAGGTTTCCCGGGCAGGGCTGGCTCAACCTGCTGGTCCGCATCCCCAACCCGAGTGGCGTCGCGCCCGCCGGGCAGGCGATTGCGGGCGAGCTGCGCCGCTGGATTGCGGCTCACCGGGAGGCGTTTGCGCAGCCTTTTACTGCGAAGGAGCTGGCTCGCCAGACGACGGCTCTCGGACCCGCTTCGTCGGGAATCAACGATTTGCGTGCACAGTATGAGGACGGTCTCAAGCTGCTGCTGATGGTCGCAGGCTTTGTGTTGCTGATCGCCTGCGCCAATCTTGCCAACCTGATGCTGGTGCGGGGCATGGCCCGGCAGCAGGAATTAGCCGTGAGGTCAGCGCTCGGCGCGCCACGGGCGCGGCTTGTCCGCCAGATGCTGGTTGAAGCGTTGCTGCTCGGGCTTGGCGGCGGCGCGGCCGCGGTTGGCCTGGCCTACGCAGGCACGCGATCCATCCTGGCGCTGGCCATGCGCGGGGTTGAGGTTAACCCGATTACGGCCTCGCCTTCGCTGCCCGTTCTCGGCTTCGCCCTGGCGGTTTCAATGCTCACCGGCCTGCTCTTCGGCACTATGCCGGCCTGGATCACCTCGCGGGCGAACCCGGCTGAGTCGCTGCGGGGTGCGAACCGGAGCGCAGGTGACGCGAGCGCCCTGCCGCAGAAGCTGCTGGTCATCCTCCAGGCGGCGCTCTCGCTTGCCCTGCTCTCGACCGCGGGCCTGCTGCTCGCAAGCCTCAGACACCTGGAGCACCAGGACTTCCACTTCGATCCAGATGGACGGCTTGTCGCGTTTGTCGACCTCCAGTCGGCGGGCTACAGCTATGACAAGCTGGCCGGGCTCTACCAGCGCATGGAGGACACCTTTACGCGGATGCCGGGAGTGGAAAGCTTCGCCTACGCCACGTATAGCCCCATGACCTTTAACAATTGGGGGGCCGATGTCTTCTTTCCCGGGCGGGACTCAGGTGAACACAACAATGCCCTTTTCTCATACTGCAGCGCCCGCTACTTCGAGACGATCGGCACCCGCGTGCTGCTGGGGCGCGCCTTTCGCGAGAGCGATACTGCGACCAGCGCCAAGGTTGCGGTCGTCAACCACAGCTTCGCCGAAAAGTATTTGAAAGGGAGGCAGCCAGTCGGCGCGCGCTTCGGCCCCGACGTGCATCAGCCTGTCGCTTACGAGATCGTCGGCGTGGTCGAAGACACCAAATACGGCGACCCGTCTGCGCCTGCCCGCCCGATGTACTTTGCGCCGATGTCGCAGGCGCTCCACTTTGCAGACGAGCGCGACAATGCCAACGAGAGGCTGACCCATTTTGCCGGCAACCTGATCGTGCATTACCGGGGCGACAATGCCAGGGTGGCGGAGGCCTTTCGTCAGGCGCTCAAGGGCATCGATCCCGGCATCGCGATCAACTCCATGCGCACCTACGATGACCAGCTCAGTGACAACTTCACTGAGGAAGAGCTGGTCGTTCGGCTGACCTCGCTCTTCGGCCTGCTGGCGCTGATCCTGGCCGCGGTCGGGCTTTACGGCGTCACGGCATATACGGTTGCGCGGCGAACAAGCGAGATCGGCATCCGCATGGCGCTTGGTGCGAGCCGCGGCGGGGTGCTGGGGATGATTGTGCGGGGCGCGCTCACGCAGGCCGCCATCGGGCTCGGCGTTGGCCTGCCGCTAGCCTTTGCCGCCGGGCGCCTGGTGCAGCACACGCTTTACCAGACGAGCAGCTTTCAGCCCGTGGTGCTGCTGTCGGTCGCGGGCATGCTGCTCGCGGCAGCAGGCGTGGCCGCCCTGATCCCGGCTCGGCACGCCGCCTCCATTGACCCCATGCAAGCACTGCGAGCGGAGTGAAAGCGATGCTGAATCTCTTCCAGTTGCTCACGCACGGCCTCCGCTTCGCCCTCCGCCAGCTGCGCGCGTCGCCCGGCTTTGCTGCGACCGCCATCCTCACGCTGGCGCTCGGTATCGCCGCGGCGACCTCGGTGTTTTCGCTCGTGGACACGGTGCTGCTCGAGCCCCTGCCCTTTCCGCACCCGGAGCGCCTGGTCGCACTCGACACGCTTGCGCGCGGCGAGGCGCACACGGGCGCTGCGACCATTCCCTCCGACACCTCCTTCCCGAACTTCTTCGACTGGCGTGCACGCGCGCGCAGCTTCGACTCGCTCGCGACCGTGCAGGGCGGGTCGTTCACCATCGGCGCCTTTCAAGGCACTGCGCCCGCAGGCCGGTTCGACGGCATGACCGTGTCTTCTGACTTCTTTCGAGTCCTCGGCATCGGCCCCGTCCTTGGCCGCGGCTTTACGCGTGCCGAGGAGGCGGCAGGCAGCCGCGCTGCCATCCTCAGCGACCGACTCTGGCGATCGCTCTTCAACGGCCGCCCCGAGGCGATCGGCCGCACCATCCAGGTCAACGATGAAACCTACACGGTGGTCGGCGTAATGCCGCCCGGGTTTTCCTACCCCGACACTCCGGATGCCGACCTGTGGGTGACCTTCGCCAAGGCACAAGAGGGGAAAAACCCTTCGGCGCAGCAGCGAGGATGGAACCAGGCCAGCGTCATCGGGCGGCTCGCGCCCGGGGTCACACTGCAGCAGGCCCGCGCCGAGATGCAGGCCATCCAGCAGTCGCTTGCAGCCACGTATATCGATGATAAAAATCTAACCGCCGTCAGCCTCGTTCCCGAGATGGAAAGTGTCACCGGCGACCTCAAGCGGCCGCTCGGCATCCTGTTCGGCGCCGTCTGCGTTCTGCTGCTGATTGCCTGCGCCAATGTGGCCGGTCTGCTGGTGGCGCGCTCCCTTGCACGGCGACCCGAGCTGGCCCTGCGCGCGGCGCTCGGCGCATCCCGCGCACAGATCGTCGGCCAATTGCTCATTGAGTCGCTCACGCTTTCCGTGCTGGGCGGTGCGCTCGGCTTCGCCCTGGCCGCAGGCTCCCTGCGGATCGCGCGAAGCGTGCTGCCGTCGGGCTTGCCCCGCCTCCATGAGCTGGCGCTGAACCCCCGCGTCTTCCTTTTTGCGCTGGGCGCCTCGCTGGTTACCGGCCTTCTGTTCGGCGTGCTCCCGGCCTGGTTCAGCTCCAACCTTGACCCCGCTGTAGCCTTGCGCCACGGCAGCCGCACGAGCACTGCCGGCGTTTCGCGCACCCGCCTGCACAGCCTGCTCGTCATCGCCGAAACAGCGCTCGGCCTGGTCCTGCTTGTCGGCGCGGGGCTGCTTCTCCGCAGCTTCGATCGCGTCCTCTCCGTCGATCCGGGCTTTGACCCGCGGCACCTGCTCACCTTCAAGGTAGGCATGCCGGAGAAGCGCTTCGACGCGCAGCGACGCAAAGAGTTTTCGCAGCAGCTGCAGGCGCGGTTTGCCGCGCTGCCGGGCGTCAGCAAAGCCGCCTATGGGTACCCGCTGCCCATGAGCCAGAACGACATGAGCGTTGCGTTTTCTATCGATGGACGACCCCGCCCGCCGGGGGAGGAGCCCAGCGCGCGGGCAAGCGTGGTGTCGGCCGATTTCTTCGAGACCATGCGCATGCCGCTCCGCCGCGGTCGCTTCTTCTCGCCTGCCAAGGACCGGCCGGGCAGCCCGCCGGTCATGATCGTCAACCAGGCCTTTGCCACTCGCTTTTTCCCCGGTGTGGATGCGCTTGGGAAACGCGTTACCTCGGACCTTTCTTCAACTGACAAGGCAGAGTCGCGCGAGATCGTCGGCATCCTCGGCGACGTGACCCACACCAGCCTTACCGAAGCCGCCGAGCCCGAGTACTACATCCCCTTTGCGCAGGCGCCGATCATCCAGCCGACCTTTGCGCTCCGCGTCGCAGGCGATCCCGCCGCTTACGTTGAGACTGTCCGCTCGCTCGTCGCGCGCGAAGATGCCTCGCTACCCGTCTACCGCTTCCACACCAACCTGCTCACCCAGTCGACCGCGCAGCAGAAGTTCCAAACGCTGCTGCTCACCGGCTTTGCCCTGCTGGCGCTGCTGCTGGCGGCCATCGGCCTGTACGCGGTGGTGAGCTACATGGTAGTGCAACGCAGGGCGGAGTTCGGGCTGCGGATCGCGCTGGGCGCCGAGCGCGGCCAGGTGCTGGCGATGGTTCTCAAGCGCGGCCTGGCACTGTCGGCGGTCGGCTTGGCCTGCGGTTTCGTCGCTTCCGTGGCAACGACGCGCCTGCTTGCCGCCCTGCTCTTTCGCACGCACCCGCTTGACCCACTCACCTTCGCCGCGACGCCGCTGCTGCTGCTCGGCGTTAGCGCCCTGGCGTGCTTTGCCCCTGCATGGCGCGCCTCGCGGCTCAACCCCAACGACGTCCTCCGTCAGCAGTAAAAGGAGAAGCCCACCATGCAGACGCTCTGGCAGGACATGCGCTATGCGCTGCGGCAGCTACGCCGCGCACCCGGGTTCACGCTTACAGCCGTGCTCACGCTCGCGCTCGGCCTCGGCATCACCGCGACGGTGGCGAGCGTGGCCTGGCAGGTGCTGCTTGCGCCGCTGCCCTTTCCTGAGCCGCAGCGGCTGGTGGGTGTCGCGTTTACCTGGCCCACCGGACCGGCGAGCGCCTCGCAGACCGGACCCGCCTATGACTTCCTCGCGCGCACCAGCCACAGCTTTGCCGCCTCTACGCTGATCGACGACACCAGTGCGGTTGCCAATCTATCCGACAGCGGCGGCCATGCTTCGAGCATCGCGGTCGCCGGTGTTTCGCTCGGCTACTTTGACACCCTCGGGGTGAGGCCTGCGCGCGGGCGCGGCTTTACGGCGGAGGAAGACCGCCCCGGCGGCCCACACGCGCTTGTGCTCAGCCACGGGCTCTGGATGAGCTCCTTTGGCGGCGACCCCGGCATCGTCGGGCGCACCCTGAGGCTAAACCAGGAGAGCGTAACCGTGGTCGGCATCATGCCAGCGGACTTTCGTGCGGAGACGTACCTGACACGCACCAGCATGGGCTCGCCCGGCGCCTGGCGGCCGCTGCAGTTGAGCAACAAAGACCCAGGCTACGGCGGTGACAACTACCAGATGTATGCGCGGCTGCGTCCAGGCGTTTCCATCCCGCAGGCCGCGGCCGAGCTCCACGCGCTCGAAGGAGGCCTCTACCGCGAGAATCCCGACTACGGGAATTGGCGAAACCCCGGAGGGCAGACGCCGCACTTGCGCATCGCCCCGCTGGGCGCGGTCCTCGCCGGGGATGTGCATGAAAGCCTGACGGTCATGCTGTGGGCGACCGGCGCCGTGCTCCTGCTAACCAACGTAAACCTCGCCGGGCTGAACACCGCCCGCGCCTTGCGTAGGAGCTCGGAGTTGGCGCTGCGCACCGCGCTCGGCGCCTCACGCGGCCGGCTTGTTCGGCTGGCTGCGCTTGAAGCAGCCATGCTTACCCTGGCCGGCGTTGCAGGCGCGGTGCTGCTGGTCCGCGGGCTCCTGCCGCTGCTGCTCAAGACCTCGCCGGTCGCGATTCCCCACACGAGCGCGCATGCAAATGTAGCCGCAACTGTGACGATTGCCGCAGCCCTCGGCCTGGCCAGTGCGCTGATCTTCGGCGCGCCGCTCGCACTTGCCGCTCTGCTCGGGAACAGACGCAACCTGCGGGCGGCCGGCGCGCATATGAGCCAGACCAAAACGCAGGTTCGCGCCGGGCAATCGCTCATCGTCCTCCAGATCAGCCTGGCCATCGTGCTGGTCGCGACCGCCTCGCTCTTGCTCGGTACCTTTCTCAAGCTGCGGGCGCGCCCCGTTGGCTTTGAGCCTGACAGGCTCATCGTCTTCCAGACCAACCTCAAGGGCGACCGCTACGCGAGCGCAGGCGAAACCGCGCGCTTCGTCGACAAGGTGCTCGCCAACCTCCAGCATGCGCCCGGCGTTTCAAGCGTGGCCGCTATCAACGGGCTGCCGCTCGATCGCGGACTCAATGACAGCATCCCTGCACAGGGCTCCTCCACCCGCATGCTTACCATTGAGTTCCGCCCAGTCACACCCGGATATCTCAAGACGATCAGCCTGCCGCTGCTCCAGGGCCGCGACCTTTCTGACGCAGACCGGAGCAACGGCCTGCCTGTAGCGCTCGCCAGCACCACGGCAGCGCGCCAGCTCTGGCCCGGCAAGCAGGCCATCGGCAGCACCTTCCCGCTGAGCGGCAAGCAGTGGCGCATCGTCGGCATCGTTGCCGACGCGCCCGATCGTACTCTCAGCCAAGACCCCGCGGCCACCGTCTACGTCCCGCTCGCGCAGATGCCCGACAGGCTCATGAAGGCGCTCAACGGCTGGTTCCCCATGAGCTTTGTCGTGCGACTGCCTGCGCACCTCGACGCAGCAGCGATCACGCGCGCAGCCGTGGCCGCAGCCGACCCTGAGATACCCGTCGCCAAGCTCGCCACCATGCGCGAGGTCATCGAGGATTCCATGGCCGCGCCGCGCTTCTTTACGCAGCTCGCAGGCGGTTTTGGCGCTTTCAGCCTGCTGCTGACCGCAATCGGACTCTTCGGCCTGCTCAACTACCAGGTCACCCAGCGGACGCACGAGATTGGCGTACGCATGGCGCTCGGCGCCAGCCGCGAACGCATCCTGCGTGCGGTCCTCACCGGCAGCGCAAGCCTGCTGCTCCTCGGCAGCATCGTCGGCATCGTCGCTGCGCTGTTTCTGCGCCCGCTCGTCACGCACTGGATCGTGGGCAGCGTCCTCAACGCCGACTCGGCAACCCCTGACATGCTCTTCAATCGCGCCGCGGCCGTTTTGCTCGCCGCCGTGCTGCTTGCCCTCACCACGCTGTGCGCCGCGGCCTTGCCTGCCCGCCGAGCCGCGCAGGTAGAACCGATCGAAGCCTTGAGGACGGAATAAGCGTATGCAGACTATTTGGCACGATCTCCGTTACGCATTGCGCCAGCTCCGCCGCGCGCCCGTGTTTGCAGCCACCGCCGTACTTACGCTCGCGCTCGGCGTCGGCGCGAACACGGCGATCTTTTCGCTGCTCGACCAGGCCCTGCTGCGCTCGCTCCCCGTGCGCGACCCGCGCCGGCTCGTCGTCCTCGAGGGCACGGGAACTGCCTGGCAGGGGCACAGCAGCAGCCACGGCGGCGACAAGGAAGCGTACTTCTCCTACCCGATGTACAAGGATCTGCGGGACCGCGGACGGGCCTTTCAGGGCCTGATCGCCACCGCTCCTGCCGACATCGGCTGGGCGCGCAAGGGGGGCTCCGACCATGGACGCGCGGAGCTTGTCAGCGGTAATTACTTTTCTGTACTCGGGGTGCAGCCGATGCTCGGCCGGCTACTCGTCCAGGCCGACGATGCGCAGCCCGGAGCCAACCCTCTTGCCGTCGTCAGCTTTGATTTCTGGCGAGCCAAGCTCGGCGCCGATCCGCACGTCGTAGGCGAGACCATCTCGGTGAACGGCCATCCCTTCCAGGTCGTCGGGATTGCGGCTGAGGGCTTTCGCAGCGCCGTCTGGGGCGAGACGCCGGACATCTTCGTGCCCATGTCGATGCTGGACGTCATCGTGCCAGGCCAAGGCAAGCGACTCTCCGACCACACCGACAAGTGGCTGAACATCCTGGGCCGGCTGAACCCGGGCGAAAACACAGCGGAGGCAGAGGCCGCGATCAACCCGCTCTGGCATGCACTGCGCGCCGATGAGTTGAAAGCGCTCGGCACGCGCTCCAGGCGGTTCACTGACGATTTCCTGACGAATAGCCGGATGCGCGTCGTGCCCGGCGCTCGCGGCTTCTCCTACAATCGCGAAGATTACGAGAAGCCTCTG
>CAXTPL010000044.1:7514-7849 GCA_964246065.1 uncultured Acidobacteriaceae bacterium | reverse complement strand
GTCATGGCCATGGCCCTGCTCGTGCTTATGATGGCAGCGGCGAACGTGGCAAGCCTGCTGCTGGTGCGCTCTGCCGGACGCGCGCACGAGTTCTCAGTACGCTGCGCCCTGGGCGCGGGGCGGGCTCGCCTGGGGCAGCAGCTGCTGCTGGAAGGCCTGCTGCTCGGCATAGCAGGCGGCGCTGCCGGCATGCTGCTCGCGCCGGCTGCCCTGCGCGCGCTGGTGCGGCAACTCGTCGGCGACCAGGCCTACGGCAGCTTTAGCTCAGAGGTCGATCTCCGCCTGCTGTGCATCAATTTTGCATTTGCCATCGCCGTGAGTGTCGCTTTCAGCAT
>CAXTPL010000044.1:0-7504 GCA_964246065.1 uncultured Acidobacteriaceae bacterium | reverse complement strand
GCCGGCGCGCCCCGCCCCGCCCCCCCGGCGCGCCGGCCCCCCCCGCCCCCCCCCCCCCCCCCCCCCGCCGCTCCTCCGCCCGAGGGAGTGCCCCTGGCTTCCGCCGCGCGGTAGTCTGCCTGCAGGTGGGGTTAAGCGTGCTGCTGCTGGCAGGTGCAAGCCTGTTTGTGCGCACCATGCAGAAACTTCGCGCCGTCGACCCAGGCTTTACAACCGCACACCTGGTCACCTTCGGCATCAACCCCAAGCTTGCTGGGTACACGCCCGAGCAGGTCCCGCAGCTGCAACAGCAGGTCATCGAGACTGCCTCCGCGCTGCCGGGCGTGTTTGCAGTCGCCGCGACCAGCGATCCGGAACTTGCCGGCCAAGGAAGCGGCGGCAACGTAACTGTTGCCGGACATACGGAACCACCCGACAGCGATTTCTCCGTCGAAAAACCTTTTATCAACCCGCCATATTTTTCAGCGCTGCAGGTACCGTTGCTGGCTGGTCGCTTCTTCACAGATGCGGACGACGCGGCTCACCCTCAAGTAGCGATCGTCAACGAAGCCTTTGCGAAGCACTTTTGCGGCAGCGTGCAGAGGTGCCTGGGCAGGCTGATGGCAAGCGGTGGCGGCGACCGGATCAAGCTCAACATCGAGATCGTCGGCGTGGCTCGCGATGCCAGGCACGAAGGCCTGCGCAGCGAGATTACGCCCACTTGCTTCCGCCCTCTGCGCCAGGATCCCGCGCCTGCGCAGCTTTTCCTCTACCTGCGCACCTACTCTGACCCCGCGCTGCTGCTCCCTGCGGTGCGCCGCACGATGCAGCAGCTTGACCCCACACTCGCGCTCGTCGCGCTCCGCACCATGGACGCACAGATCGACGACACGCTGTCGAACGAGCGCATGGTCGCGCTGCTCGCCGTTTCCTTCGGAGTGCTGGCGACTGTGCTTGCCGGGGTCGGCTTGTATGGTGTGCTGGCCTATGCCACCGCGCAACGCACCCGCGAGATCGGCATCCGCATGGCGCTCGGCTCTACACGCGGAGCCGCGGCGCGCATCGTGCTGGCTGACGTTGGGCTGCTTGTCGGCCTTGGCATCGTCGGCGCGCTCCCAGTCACCATCGCACTCAGCCGCCTCCTTCGTTCGCAGCTCTACGGCGTCTCACCCGCTGACCCGCTTTCGCTCGCCGCGGCCGTGCTGCTCGTCGCCGCCGTGGCTCTTCTCGCAGCGCTGCTACCCGCGCACCGCGCCGCTCGTGTCGACCCAGCCATCGCCCTCAGGACGGAGTAAGCCTATGCAGATGATTTGGCACCACCTCAGTTACGCATTGCGCCAGCTGCGCCGCTCGCCCGGCTTCACGCTCACCGTCGTGCTGACGCTGGCGCTTGGCGTGGGTGCAAACGCGGCCGTCTTCAGCGTGCTCAACGCGCTCATCCTGCGGCCGCTGCCGGTGCCCGAGGCCGAGCGTGTCCTCTACCTCAACCGGATCGGAAACACCGGAGGCACGCCCTCTTCCAATTCGCAGTCCTACCCGGACTACCGCGACCTGCGGGACAACAACCAGACCTTCTCCGCGCTGGCCGCCTATCGCATTGAGCGCGTTGGCGTAGGCCTGGCAGGCGAAGTGCGCCAAAGCTGGTTTTATGAGGCCTCTGAGAATTACTTTGACTTGCTGGGCGTGCAGCCCGCACTCGGCCGCTTTTTCCATCGCTCGGACGCGCACGGGCCTAACTCCATGCCGTACACCGTGCTCAGCTATGCATATTGGCAAGGCCGGCTGCATGGCGATCCAGCAGTTATCGGCAAAGTCATCGAGCTCAACAAGCACCCGTTCACCGTGATCGGCGTCGCGCCGAAGACCTTCTTCGGCACAGAACTCTTCTTCGTTCCCGACCTATGGGTGCCGCTGCTCGACCAGGAACAACTGGAAGGCTATAGCGACCTCGAGGGCCGCGGCGACCATAACAACTGGGTCATCGGACGCTTGAAACCAACCGCCACGCAGGCGCAGGCAGACGCAGACCTGAACACCATCGGCAAGCGGCTCAGCAACCAGTACACAGAGGACCGGGGCATCGGCTTCCGTCTCTCGAAGCCCGGCCTGGTCGGCGATACGCTGGGCCGCCCGGTGCGCGCGTTTCTGCTCGGCGTCATGGGGCTTGCCGCACTCGTGCTGCTCGCCGCCTGCGCCAATCTCGGTAGCCTGTTTGCCGCGCGCGCCTCTGACCGCGCACGAGAGCTTGCCGTGCGCCTGTCGCTCGGCGCAACGCGCGGCACACTTGTGCGGCAATTAGTTACAGAAGCATTGCTCGTCTCCTTGATCGGCGGAGCTGCCGGCCTGGTTGCGGCGACTGCGCTGCTGCGCGTGCTGAGCGAGTGGCATCCTTCGGCCGAGTTTCCTCTGAGGGCGATCGTCACCCCTGACCTGCGTGTATTTTCTCTCGCGCTGGGGCTCTCTGTCGCAAGCGGCATTTTCTTCGGCCTGGTCCCCTCGCGTCAGGTCTGGCGCGGCAATGCGTATCAGGTAATCAAGAGCGGCTCCTCGGGGGGAAACTCCCCCAGGCGCTGGACGTTGAAAGATATGCTGTTGGTCCTGCAGATCGTGCTGTGCTCTGTGCTTGTCACCGCGTCGCTCGTTGCTGTGCGCGGGCTGGTGCGCAGCCGCCACACCGCGTTTGGCTTCCAGCCGGAAGGCGTAACGCTGGCAGAGTTTGACCTTCGCATGATCGGCTACAAGCAGGAGCAGGCAATTCCTTTCCAAAAGCAGGCACTCGAGAAGATCGCAGCACTGCCCGGTGTGACCGCGACGGGATTTATTGACAGGCTGCCACTCAGCCTGAGCACGACCGACTCAAATGTCTACCGCGATGGCACGACCGACTTTCGCGACTCAAACGCCGCCGCCGATGCAAACGTGTACTACATATCGCCGGGCTATCTGGACGCAGCCGGCACACACCTGCTCGCGGGGCGCGACTTTACGTGGCACGACGACAACCATGCACCCCGCATGGCACTGATCAACCAAAGGCTCGCACGGAAAGTCTTTGGCACGCCGGACGCCGTCGGTCGCTACTTCATCCGAGGCTCGCAGCGTTGGCAAGTAGCCGGGGTGGTAGAGGACGGCAAGTATCAGACCCTGAGCGAAGATCCGGCGTGCGCCATGTTCTTCTCAACGACGCGCTCGTCCGACACACACACCATCCTGCTGGTGCGCTCGAAGGGCGGCGACGCTGCAACGGCAGCCGCCATCCGCAATGTGCTTCGCGGCATGGACCCGGCACTCCCGCTCACCATCGGCGGCTGGCCGCAGGCGCTTAACATTGCGCTCTTCCCTTCTGTCGCAGCGACCGCCGCGCTCGGTGTGATGGGTGGCCTCGCGGCGATGCTTGCGGTAACCGGCATCTTCGGTATGGCGAGTTATTCCGTCAGCAAGCGCATGCGGGAGTTCGGACTCCGCGTAGCGCTCGGGGCAGGGCGCGCGCAAGTGCTGCGTGCGGCGCTCGGCAGGCCTGCGCGGCTGCTGTTGATTGGCTCCGCCTGCGGCCTGCTGCTGGGGGCCCTTGGGAGCAAGCTGCTCGCCCACATTGTGTACCAGGCAAGTTCGCAGGATCCGGTCGTGCTGGGCGGGGTCGTAGTGAGCATGGCGCTGCTGGCCCTGCTCGCAACCTGGCTGCCGGCGCGCCGTGCCTTACGCGCCGACCCTGCGCAGTTGTTGCGTGAAGAGTAAGCGTCCGAGGATTCGCATAAAGGAGAACGACCATGCATGAGATTCGCAACAATCTAGGTTACGCATTCAGGCAACTCCGTCGCTCGCCCGGCTTCGCGTTCACCGTCGCGCTCACCCTCGCGCTTGGCGTAGGAGCGAACGCGCTTGTGTTCAGCGTGCTCAACGCGCTCATTCTGCGGCCGCTCGCGTTGCCCCATGCAGAGCGATTGCAGTTCTTCAACCGCACCGGCTCCGGCAGCGACAGCGCTCAATCCTCGGCGGCCGAGTCCTGGCCGGACTACCGCGATGTGCAGAAGCAAAATCACACCTTTTCCGGCATTGCGTCCTATCGGCTTGTGCCCGTGGGCGTGCGGCGCGGCGACACGGCCTCCCGCAGCTGGATCTGCGAGGCCAGCGGCAATTATTTCGACGTGCTCGGCGTACAGCCTGAGCTTGGCCGCTTCTTCCACGCCGCCGACGAGCACGGCCCCAACGGCAGCCCCTACGCGGTGCTGAGCTATACCTTTTGGCAAACCAGGTTCGGTGGCGATCGAAGCATTGTTGGGCGCGCGATCGAGCTCAACAAACATCCCTTCACCGTGCTCGGTGTCGCACCGGCAAGCTTTACTGGCACCGAGCTCTTTCTCGCTCCGGATCTTTGGGCATCCATCATGAACGCGCCCCAGCTTGAGGGTTTCAACTTCTTTGAAAATCGCGGCAATCAAGGCAATTGGTGGATCGGCCGGCTTAAACCCGGCGTAAGCGTCCCGGAGGCTGAGGCCGACATCAATACCCTCGCACGCGGCATGGCTGCGGCGGATACGCAGAATGATGAGGGGCTGCACTTTCGGCTTTCCCCGCCTGGGCTCATCGGCGAAACGCTGGGGCGCCCGGTGCGTGCTTTTCTTTATGGCGTCATGCTGCTGGCCGCGCTGGTTCTGCTGGCGGCCTGCGCCAACCTGGGCACCCTGTTTGCCGCGCGCGCCGCGGATCGCTCGCGTGAGCTCGCCGTCCGCATGGCGCTCGGTGCAACGCGCGGCGTGCTCCTGCGGCAGCTCCTCGCAGAAGCGCTGCTGCTCTCCTTGTTCGGCGGAGCCATAGGGCTGGCCGACGCGGCCGCGCTGCTGCATGCGCTGCGTTTCTGGAGGCCTTCGTCAGAGCTTCCTGTTCAGTTTGCCATTCACCCGGATTTGCGCGTGATGCTCTTCGCATGCGCGCTTTCAGTCGGGAGCGGGGTCTTTTTCGGGCTGGTTCCGCTGCAGCAGCTGTGGCGCACCAACGCATACGCGCTTATCAAAGGCGGCACCGCCGGGCTGGTACGCGGCCGGCTGCGCTGGACCCTGCGCGATGTGCTGCTGGTCACGCAGATCGTGCTGTGCGCGATCCTGCTTACCGCCGCGCTGGTGGCTGTGCGCGGGCTCGCGCGTTCCCTGCACAGCTCCTATGGGTTTAACCCGAGGGGCGCACTGCTGGCCGGCTTCGACCTGAAGATGGCAGGGTACAAGGACGACGCAGCGCTCGAGGTGCAGCATCGCGCGCTCGACGCAGTGCTGGCGCTGCCCGGGGTGAGCGCCGCTGCCTTTGCCAATACGCTGCCGCTGGCCGTCGACAACTCCGACACCGCCATCTATCGCGACGGCACAACCGATCTGCGCCCAGCCAACCTTGCCGCGGACGCAAACTACTACGAAATCTCTCCAGGCTACCTGAAAGTGGCGGGAACCCGCCTTCTCGCAGGGCGCGAGTTCACCTGGCACGATGATGCGAACTCTCCCAAAGTCGCCATTGTGAATCAGCAGTTTGCCCGCGAGGTCTTTGGAGTGAAAGGCAATGCCGCCGATGCGCTCGGCCGCTACTTCCTCAGCGAAGGGCGGCGGCAGGTCGTCGGTATTGTGGAGGACGGAAGATATGTCACGCTTACCGAAGATCCGCAGGCCGCACTGTTTCGGCCTGTGGCGCAGCAGCCGGACGCGCAGACGGTGATGATTGTGCGCGGGCAGGGCAGCAGCGCCGTGCCTGCGGCAAGCGTCCTTGCGGCCATCAAGGCTGTGGACCCGGGCGTGCCGGTTGAGCTTACGAGCTGGCAGCAGGCCATCGGCATGGCTCTTTTTCCTGCGGTGGCTGCAACGGCGGCGCTGGGGGTAATGGGCGGCCTTGCCGCTTTGCTGGCGGTGACCGGCATCTTCGGCATGGCAAGCTATTCGGTCAGCAAACGCATGCGCGAGCTGGGCCTGCGCGTCGCGCTCGGCGCCGACCGCCGCCAGTTGCTCGCTGCAGCTCTGGGTAAACCGGCGCGCCTGCTGGGGCTTGGTTCCGTCTGCGGGCTGGCCCTCGGGGCACTTGCCGGCAAACTCCTGGCGCACATCGTGTATCAAGCCAGCTCGAAGGACCCTGTTGTGCTCCTCGGCGTTGTAGCCAGCATGGCGTTGCTGGCGTTTATGGCTACGTGGCTCCCGGCGCGGCGTGCCTTGCGCGCCGACCCTGCGCAGCTGCTGCGGGAGGAGTGACGTGGCCGCTATCAAACACGCCGTGCACCTTGCTCCCTAAGATCGCCCGCAGATTTTTTCGCTGCGCCAGGATGGAGCAAAGGGATCGCGTTCAACCAGAAGTTACAAACGAATGCAGCATAGATTTGCGACAAAAAACAAGGAGCCTTCATGATTCAACTCAGCCAGCTCGAACGCAGTTATAAAACCGGCCCTACTGAGACCTGGGTACTCCGCCACATTTCGCTCACCATTCGCGAGGGCGAGTTCGTCACCATCATGGGGCCCTCGGGCGCAGGCAAATCCTCGCTGCTCAACGTCCTTGCGATGCTCGACGACCAATGGCGCGGGGAGTATTCGCTTGCCGGCGAACCGGTCCACTCGATGAGCCGCAAGCAGCGCGCCGACCTTGCCCGCCGCCAGATCGGCATGGTCTTCCAGAGCTACCACCTGCTTGACGATTTGACGGTCGCTGAAAATATCGACCTGCCTCTCAGTTACAAGGACATCCCGCGCTCCCAGCGGCAGGCCATGGTCGCCGACACGCTCGACCGCTTCGGCATCGTCGGCAAAAAAGACCTTTTCCCCAGCCAGCTTTCCGGCGGCCAGCAGCAGTTGGTCGGCATCGCCCGCGCGGTCGTTCACCAGCCTGCACTGCTGCTCGCCGACGAGCCTACCGGCAACCTCCACTCCACACAGGCTGACCAGATCATGAAGCTGTTCCGCACGCTCAACGAGCAAGGCACCACCGTCATCCAGGTTACGCATTCGCTCACCAACGCAGCCTACGGCACCCGCACCATTGAGCTGCGCGACGGATGGATCTTTCGCGACACCGCCGCCGAGCGCACGGGAGCAGCACCCCAGGCGGCGGCGCCGGGCAGCGCAGCAGGCAAAGCACAGACGGGAGTCATCGGTTGAGCCCGGCGCGCCCATCGACCCTGCTTTTTTTCGGCGCGCTCCTGGCGGCGCTGCCGCGCCCGCCTATACATGCGCAGCAGCCCGCCCCGCCGGCCGCGCCTGCCCCGGCGCTGCGCCTCGACATCCCGCATTCGGGCAATCCCCTGCGCGCCTATCGGCCCACTCCGCTGCCTGCCCCGTCGCTCGCAAACTCTGCGCGGCTTGACGCGTTGATCCGAAACGGCAGCCTCACCCTGTCTCTCCAGGACGCCATCTCGCTCGCCATCGAGAACAACCTCGACCTCGCCATCGCCCGCTACAACATTCCCATTGCCGCTGCCGATGTGCTGCGCACACAAGCCGGCGGCTCTTTTCGCGGAGTCAATACCGGCGTCGTGCAAAACACTCCCGGGGGCGGCGTGGGG
>CAXTPL010000043.1:19681-20496 GCA_964246065.1 uncultured Acidobacteriaceae bacterium | reverse complement strand
GACGATAACGACGGCGGGAGCGGCTTCGGCGGGTTTGGCGGCGGCAGCACGGGCGGCGGCGGAGCCGGTGGAGACTGGTGATCGGGCGTGGTTTACCCGCGGCGCCCCGCGGTAAGATAAGCGAGAGTTCTGCAGTGCAGGAGAGGGTCAAGTCAATGAAGCGTGGTTTAGGTGTTGGAGTGGTGCTGGCTATCGTGGTCGTGGTGGTGCTGCTGATGGTTGGCGGCAGCTACGTGAGTGCGAAAAACACGATGGTGGCCAAGCAGGAGTCGGTCAAGGAAGAGTATTCGCAGGTAGATGTGGTGCTTGAGCGCAGGGCGGACCTGATCCCGAACCTTGTCGCGACGGTGAAAGGCTTTGCCAAGCATGAAGAGACCGTCTTCGGCGACATCGCGAATGCGCGTGCGGGGCTGTTGAACGCGCAGGATCCCGCGGCAAAGTTCCAGGCAAACAATCGTTTGGATGGAGCGCTGGGGCGCCTGCTCGCCATCAGCGAGAACTATCCTGATCTGAAGTCGAACCAGAACTTTCTGCAGCTGCAGGATCAGTTGGAAGGGACCGAAAACAGGATCGCGGTAGAGCGGCGGCGTTATAACCAGACCATCCAGGATTACAACACCTATATTCGTCAGTTTCCGAATAGTATCTGGGCCGGCATTGCCGGGTTCCAGGTAAACAACCAGTACTTTGAGGCGAGTGAATCGTCGCGAACAGCGCCCAAGGTCAACTTCTAACACCCACTTGCGCGGAGGCGCCCGCTTTGTGGGGAGTCTTTTGCTACGGAGTAGCCGGTCGCGGGGGGGGCAGTGGCGCGG
>CAXTPL010000043.1:19076-19671 GCA_964246065.1 uncultured Acidobacteriaceae bacterium | reverse complement strand
GGTTTTGTTTTGTTTTTCGTTCGCGTTGGGGCGGGGCGCCCCCACCCCCCCCCCCCCGGGCCGCGCAGGCGGTTCCTAACCTAGCTTGCGGTGGCCAGCTCGTGCGCCAGGGCTATATCTTGCTTCATAAAGTTGAAGAGGGTTTGGCTAGTGGCTTCGTCTTGCGCGCGGAGGATCGCGCTCGGGTGAAGTGTCGCGATCACCTTGTCGAAGTAGGGTGAAGCGGTCAGTTTGCCGCGTTCCTTCATCAAGGCGAACTTGGCGCCGAGGAGCGACTTGGCTGCCGAAGCTCCCAAGCAAACGATAATGCGCGGTTGCACCGCTTCTATCTCGGCGAGAAGCCAGGGCTTGCACGCGGAAAGCTCGCGAAGCTTGGGCGACTCGTGGATGCGGCGCTTGCCGCGCTCGATAAATTTGAAGTGCTTGACCGCGTTGGTGACGTAAAGCTGTGACCGGTCGAGTTGGAGCTCGGCGAGTGCCTGGTCGAAGACGCGCCCTGCGGGCCCGACAAACGGCGCGCCGCGGCGATCTTCTTCGTCGCCCGGCTGCTCGCCGATCAGCATAAGGGGCGCGGGGGCGGGGCGACGAAGAAGAT
>CAXTPL010000043.1:10396-19066 GCA_964246065.1 uncultured Acidobacteriaceae bacterium | reverse complement strand
GGCCGGGCCGGCACCGAAAACGGCCTGGGTGGCGTGCTGGTACAGCTCGCATCCCTTGCAGCCAGGGAGCGCAGCAGCGAGGACCGGAAGAGTGTGGTCCGCAGGAACAAAAGGGGCGGCGGTGTCGGTGTTTTGATCGGCCATCATAGTTTGGACGCGGTTTCCGGCTCCCTGGAGAAGCTGAGGCAAGGTGTCGAGCTCGGGCAGGTTTGCCCAGTAGCGCGTCGGCATCTCGGCGCGCATGGCGCGGGGGTTCAGGCGGGCCGGGTTAAAGATCGAGCTGTAGTAGGAGCGCCAAAGGGTGTCGAGCTCGTCAGCGGGCGGGGCGGCGGAGCGAGGGACGCCCAGGGCCCAGGTGAGGTGTTTCGTCTCAGGAGACCAGGAGACCGAGGCGTAGTGGGTGAGGATGGTCCACTGCATGACGGAAAAGCGCTCGGCGAAGAAGGGGGCAGCGAGCGCGAGGATGCGGTGGTCGGGGCGGTACCAGGCAATGTAATGTTCGTCGGTGTGTGGGCCGAGCCCGGCTTGGTCGCGTGCGGGCGCGAGGGTAGCCGCATTGGAGTGCGAGGACGCGGCGCCGGCGCCAAGCAACGCGGGCGTCGTGTCTGCGCCGCTGCTGCCAGAAAGTGGCGGGGCAAGGTCAAAGAGTGTGCCGGGCGCTTGGCTTGGCAGCGGGGAATCGCCTGGGTCGCGTGGTTCTTCCACAAGGCGGAAGCGGACAAAGGCGTGCATCTTGTGGAGGTCGCGGCGGACCTGGTCGGCGAGGCGGCGGAGCTGCGCGATATCAGGGTCGAGCTCGTCCTTAAGCAGGTCGCGATTGGACTGGAGACGCCAAAGGGTGCGGTAGAGCAGGTTCCAGCGGTCAGCGGTTTGGTGGCAGGCGGCGAGCTCCGCGAGGTCGAGGAAGGCTTTCGGGACCGAGGGTTTGGGGGCGGCGGCGCGCGGGGTGAGGTCGGGTTCAGCCGAAAGATCTGAAAAGCCGAGGGGGAGCGGCTGGGGCGTGGTCGCGTCGACCAAGTCGATCGCTTCCGGCGGAATCGCGGCGAGCAGAAGCGCGCGGGCGGTCGAGCGCCAGGTGTCAAGCTGCGGGGTCTCGGAGCCGGGATCGAGAGTGAGATGGTAGGGCATTTGCTTGGTGGGATGCTGTGAGTGAGGAAGCGCGGGATAGATCTTGGAAGCTGTTTGGTAATGCGATGGATTGGGGATGGTTCTGGGGTTCTTGAGTCGACGCTGATCGCAGGTAGTCGTTGCCGGTTACAACCCCCGTTGCGCCTCCATGGCGAAGGGCAAGATGGTCACCGGTTGCCATCGTAGGGATGGGGTCAAATGTAGGCGTGTTGACGGAGTTCCATCACCTATGTGCGGCGCCTGGTAGGAAGTCTTGATCGGGTTGATCGATCCCGGGATGTTTGCTGATCACCTTCGCTGTCGCGGAATGGGTTGGAGGCGCGGATCGCAAATTCAGGGGGTGTGCATCTTTCCGTCCAGCCTGATCTTTGCGCACCAGAAACAGAAACCAATATCCCTGCTTGGCGCAAGCTCAGTCAGATCCAAACGACGCAAGTAATGAATGCCCGCACGACATAAGAACCCGGCCACTGGCGATGCTTCATGCTCCCTGTGGGGCCAAAGCCGGGCCAATAAGGCGACCAACTCTTCATCCGAGACAGATCTCGTCATCGCATCACCCGCTCTGGCTAAACGCCGCAGGCTACGCGCACATTTCAGCGCCCATAGTTACCCGCAGTCGCAATGTTAGGACTTCATGTTATTGCACGCGCTGTTTCACAGAACTCGCGACTCCAAGCGGGTGGAGTCGCCTGATGACCGCGCTTTTTGGCCTAGGCGCGCAAGCGGTTTTCCATCCCGTGCCGGAGTACGCCCTGGCAGCGCAGCTTGGGCTAATGCCCGCATGACTAACTCGGGATCATGGGCAATCACCGTCAGCAGCGCGCGAGCAGCAGCTTCCGGGTTCCGACGGCCCGATTCCCAATGACGTATCGCGTCGACCGACAAGCCGAAAGTATTCGCGAAGCGGCCCTGGCTGAAACGGAGCTTCCTTCTAAGTCCGCGAACGTCGATCGACTCCGGCAGCGTCACTTTATAGCCCTTCCGTTCCCCTTCCATGTAGGCGCGTGCTTCCGCCGTGCCTTGCGTCATATCTTCAAACAGTTTGCTCATGTCTTCCTCCGGTAGTCCGCGAAGAAGCTCTTCGCCATCTTCGCAAGTGCGTTCCGCTCTGCCTTGCTCAGGTTTCCTTTCTCTGCCTTCGCATAAACGGTAATCAGGAAAATCGGAAGATCGCCGCTGCCCAGCAGATACACAACCCGTGCACCACCGCGCTTCCCGATTCCTCCTCGACCAAAGCGCCGTTTGCGGTACCCTCCGGTTCCAGGCATCAGATCGCCGGCTTCAGGGTCCGAGGCAATCGCGGCAACAATGTCCGCTCGTTCCGCGTCGGTGAAAAGAACGGAAGCTGCTTTAAGGTACGTCGGAGTTTCGACGACCGTTTGCATAGCTCAATTGTATGCCATTGGCATGATGTATTTGCAACACCGCTTCGAACGGCTGCTCGGCTTCAATCTCTCTGCCGCGATGCACGGGTCCGGTTCAGTACGGATACGTCGCGTGCCGTACCAACCCGCTTCGGTAAACACCGTCGCGGTGGTTTGCCGGGTATCGAGCTTGAGGCGATGCTGGCTTTTAGCTGGCTACAACTCCCCCGTCACAGCGCTGGTACTGGCGGTAAAGAGCTGCAGCTGCGCGGGTTGAGTGACCTGCCCGGGTAAGCTTAGCGAGTCGAGCTGCCCCGCGGGCTGGGTGTGGTCGGTCGTCGTCAGAAAGGCGCCCGCGGTCTTGGTGCGGATATTTAGTTTGCGGAGGTCGTCGAGCGAGAGCGGGTGGTACCGGCGGATGCGGAGGATGCGGTCGACGTTGCGGTAGCCGATGCCCGGGACGCGGAGCAGGGCTTCGCGCGGAGCCTGGTTGATGTCGACGGGGAAGAACTCGCGGTGGTTGAGCGCCCAGGTGAGCTTGGGATCGCGGGTGAGGTCCAGGTTCGGCTGCTCAGCTGTGGTGAGCTCGTGGCCCTCAAAGCCGTAGTAGCGCATGAGCCAGTCGGCCTGGTAGAGGCGGTGCTCGCGGACCAATGCTACCGGCTTGATAGGAAGGCGCGCGTCGGCCTGCTGAAAGGGGCTAAAGCCGGAGTAATAAATACGTCGCAGGTCGTAGGACTTATATAAGTGGGCGGCGGTAGTGAGTATCTGCTGGTCAGTCGATGGGGTGGCGCCGATGACCATCTGCGTACCCTGGCCGGCGGGGGCGAACTTCACCTTGGACGGCCCGCCCGAGGGCCGGAGGCTGCTGGCGCGAGTCTGCCTGCGGTCCTCGTCGGCTGCAGCCTTCTTCTCGAAGATCTGCCCCATGGTGCCCTCGATCACCTCGACTCTCTTGTCGGGCGCCAACTGCACTAAGTCCTGCTGCGTGGGCAACTCCATATTGGCCGAAAGGCGGTCGGCGTAGAGGCCCGCAAGCGCGATGAGCGACTCGGATGCGCCAGGGATGGCCTTGAGGTGGATGTAGCCGCCGAAGTGGTGGGTCTCGCGCAGGGTGCGGGCCACCTCGATGAGCTGCTCCATGGTGTAGTCGGGCGACTGGATGATGCCCGAACTTAGAAAGAGCCCTTCGATGTAGTTGCGCTTGTAAAAGGAGAGCGTCAGGTCGACGACCTCCTGCGGAGTGAAGCGTGCGCGCCGAATATCGGATGAGACGCGGTTGACGCAGAAGACGCAGTCGTAGGTGCAGTAGTTGGTCAGCAGCAGTTTGAGCAGCGAAACGCAGCGGCCATCGGGCGTGTAGGAGTGGCAGATGCCCATGCCGTCGGAATGGCCGACGCCCTGGCCATTGCCCGCGCGCTTGGCTCCCGAGGAGGCGCAGGAGGCGTCGTACTTGGCGGCGTCAGCCAGGATCTCGAGTTTCTGCTGCACAGTACCGGGCATATGAATTGGATGAGTGCCGGTTGAAGTTAGCCGCAAATCTCGACGCTGTGACGCCAGGCTGCACATCCCTGAGGTGCAACCCGCGCGAAACCGCAAACCCGCGCAGCAACCGCTAAACCCGGTAAAACAATTGTAGCGAAGAAGAAGCGAAGATGCGCTCCGCTCACGCCCTGTCGTGGGAATCTGTTGATCAAGGCCGGGGCTCACCTTGTTGGCGGACGGTGGTTCCTCCTTTCACGCCGTTACACTAGCTCCATGGCAGGTCTGGTCCTGGATGGAAAGGCGCTTTCCTTGGAGCTGGAAGCGCAGTTGAAAGCACGGGTGCTGCGGCTGGGCAAGGCTACCGGGGAGCAGCCGCCGGTGCTGGCCACCATCCTGGTGGGCGATGATCCTGCTTCAGCCACCTATGTGCGGATGAAGGGCAACGCCTGCCGGCGGGTGGGGATGGAGTCGTGGCAGGTTACTCTGGCTGCCGACACGACCACCGAGCAGGTGCTGACGACCATCGATGGTTTGAACCGCGATGCGCGGGTGCGGGGCATCTTGTTACAGCACCCGGTGCCGGACCAGGTGGATGAGCGGCTTTGTTTCGACCGGATCGCGCTCGACAAGGACGTGGACGGGGTCACCAGCCATGGCTTTGGACGCATGGTGATGAAGCAGCAGGCGTTTGGGTCGGCGACGCCGGCCGGAATCATGCACCTGCTGCGGCACTACGGGATTGCGCTCGAGGGACGCAGCGCGACCGTGGTGGGGCGAAGCGCGATCCTCGGCAAGCCGATGGCGATGATGCTTAACAATGCGAACGCCACGGTGACCTTGTGCCACCGGTATACGGTGGACCTACCGCGCTACCTGCGCGACGCGGATGTCGTGGTAGCGGCACTGGGCAAGCGGGAGTACCTCCGCGCTGAGTGGCTGAAGGACGGCGTGGTGGCGGTGGATGCGGGCTACCACCCGGGCGGCGTGGGAGATATCGAGATGACGCCGCTGATCGACCGGTGCGCGGCGTACACTCCGGTGCCGGGCGGGGTAGGGCCGATGACCATCGCTACGCTGATCGGGCAAACGGTGGAGTCGGCGGAGCGTGCGGCCGGGATGGGCGTGCAAGAGCGCGCGCTGGCGGGGCAGGCTCGCTAGGCAGATTGTGGATGCTGCGTCGGCGCTGCAAACAGGGTTTTGAAAAGAGGGCGCTACGGAAAGGGTGCGCTAGCGTTCGCCCTAAGAACCGGGCGCATTTAGACTCTGCGCAATCGAGTTGCGCGTCATAGCCTGCCCCGTCACAATCCGCGCGCCCAACGCAGCGTCCCCGAGCAGGCGAGTCAAGCTCGAGGTGCTGTCAAGCCGGAGGGACGCAAGCAAGGGCTCATCACGCCAGGCCTATCAAGCCAGTGCCCATCAAGCCAGGGCACGGCCCGTGCTTTGCCCGAGCCAGGCCGCCACATAGCCAAGCAGGATGCTGAGCGTGACATAAAGCAGGGCAAGCATGGGCCGTCCGTCCTGTGTGGTGCGGAGCGCTTCATACTCGAAAGTGGAGAAAGTCGTGTAAGCACCGATAAAGCCGATTGGGCCTGCGAGGCGCAAGGCCGTTGGCAAGCCTGTGCGCGCGTCGAGCACGGCGAGCGAAAGCCCGAGCAGGAAGCAGCCGGTGATGTTGATTGCAAAGGTCCCGTAGGGGAACCCGAAGCCGAAGCGGCGGGTGAGCCAGGCGCCAAGGGCATAGCGGGCGACGGCGCCTAGAAAACCGCCGGCGCCAACCCAAAGGACATTCATAGCTCCCAGCTTCCATCAAGGGGCAGCGCGCGTCAATGCGCCCTGCGACCGAGTACCGACAAGCGATCGCGGCTTGCGGCAGCACGGGGGCTGCGACAGCTAAAGCAAGACTTGGGGCCTGGCGCGATCGGGACGCCCCAGAAGGGCCAGCTGCAGGGCCTGCTCGGCTACTTCGTCCGGGTTATGTCGGAGCACATCCCCCTCGGCGGCGAAGTTACCCGGGATGCAGCGGATGCCCATGGCCTCGATGCGTTCTATGTCGGGCAGGATAGCCTCGGCGCCTTCGGCCGCATAGCGGGCGCGCAGCGCCGGGGACACAGGAGCGGTATTAATCAGGGCATAGTCAAAGATAGGCTGGCGGGCGTGCTCGTAGATGCGCTCGATGTGCTGCGCGGCAGACAGGTGCAGGCTTTCGTTGCCTTGCGTCATCAGGTTGCCCACATACACCCGGACGGCTCGCGCTTCGCCGAGCGCGTCCGGAATGCCGGCGACGAGCAGGTTGGTAATCAGCGAGGTGTAAAGAGAACCGGGGCCGAGAGTGATCAAGTCGGCGGCCTCAATGGCTGCCAGCGTTTCTGGCAGCGGCGCGGCGGTGGGCGGGTCAAGCATCAGCTCGACGATGCGCTGCCTGGACCCGGTGATATTGGTTTCGCCGCGAACCAGTTCGCCGTTGTCCATGCGCGCGGAGAGCGTCACGTTGGCGGCGGTGGCGGGATAGATATGGCCGCGCGTAGCCAGAACCTCGGCGGCAAGCTTGATGGCCTGGGTAAAATCGCCGGTCATCTCGAGCAGGGCGGCGACAAACAGGTTGCCGAAGGAGTGTCCCTCAAGCTCGCCCCCTGCCTTGAAGCGATGACGAAAAAGGCGGGAGATGAGGTGCTCGTCTTCAGAAAGAGCGACCATGCAGTTGCGCAGGTCTCCGGGCGGGAGCATGTTGAAGTCTTTACGGAGCCTGCCGGAAGAGCCGCCGTCGTCGGTGACGGTAACTACCGCTGCAAGATCGGCGATCAGGCAGTGGGTGCACTCCACTGGGTTGGCCGGGCTGACCGCGTACCGCTTGAGGCCGCGCAGCAGGGTGGAAAGCCCGGTGCCGCCACCCATGGCGACGACGCGGAGTCCAGGGCGCAGTGGAACCGGCGTAGCAGGCACGGCTTGGCTGTCGGGAAAAGACGAGATGGGAGGCTTGCTCAATCGATCTTCATATCGGCAAGTACAAGCTGGACGATCAGGCGCGAGCCCGTTCCAGGCGCCGGCTACACCGCTTCAGGGTAGAGCAGTTCGGTAAAGCGGGGATCGTCGGTCATTTGCCGGAAGTCAGCGTCGCTCCGGGCCTGGATGCGGGTTTGAGGATTGAGCGAAATGGCGCGGGTAAGGTGATCCAAACACTGCTCCGCCTGGCCGGTCATGCTGCTCAGCACGGCCAGCCCGTAGTAGGCGTAGTCTGCCGAGCGATGCTCATGCACGATACTTTCCAGCTGATCGCGCGCTTCTTCGTAGTCGCCCGTGTTGATCAGGGAGATAGCATAGTCGTAGCGTTCTTCCGGGCCGGAAAAGGTGCGCTCAGAGCGGTGCAGGTAGCGTTCGCAGGCGATGGTGTACACGCGAACGCGCTCCCGGATCTCCAGCGGGCAGTCACTTTCAATTTTTGCGAAGACCTGCGAGGCTTTATCGAACTTTCCTTGCTGCATGGCTTCAAGCGCGCTCTGATAAAGGGCGAGAGCCTGCGCCTGGGCCTGGTTGACCATTGGCCGGACCTTGCCGGCAATGGTCTTGGGCGTGCGTCGGGGGCTTGTGCTGTCCATGCGGTCTTCAGATTCCTTGACTGCGGCGACCTCTCAACAAGGAGAGACGGTTCGAGCGCCCTGGATTTCTCCTGATGCCTCGTTTTATATAGAGCGCGACGCGGTTCGTCAACTGCACCAAGGTTTGCTCGCGCTTGAAAGAGCTCAGCCGCTGCGGGGAGGCGCAGAGCGGGCCGCGTACATGGCGGGATTCAGAGTGGGGTCGTTGTACATCTTGAGCTGGCGGTAGAGCTTGAAGCGGGCCCGGCCGCTCTGCACGTGGCTCCAGAGCCGGTTTAGGCAGCTTTGGAGGTCTTCGCGTTGCTCGGTCAGGATGGCGAGCCGTTGCAGGTTGCGCTCATGATGATGCGCGGGCGCGTCGGGTGACTGCTTGGCGCGTTCGAGCTCTTCGCGCGTGTGGTAAAGCTTGAGCGCGAGGATGGAAAGCCGATCGATCATCAGGCCCGGGCTCTCGGAGTGCAGTGGCGCGTCCTCGCGGGGCAGGCCGACTTGGCTGAGCGATGCCAGCAGCAGGGTGTCGCATTGCTCGGCAAGGTCGTTGCGCCGCTGGTTGATGCGGTCTATCTCGCGTTTTACCGCGGCAAGCTCCGCGTCGTCCGCCTGGGGGGCCCGGGCGCGGTCTTCAGCGTGCCACAGCTCGTAGTTGGCGCGATGCTGGGCGAGTACCACTTCAACAAAGCTCTGGGGAAGGGTGCATTGGAGGTCCGGCGCGCCATGCCAGCGGGCCGTAGACTCGTCGTGCAGCGCGGCGATGGAGTGCAGAGCAGTCTCAAGCATGGCAGAACGGCTCTCCCATAGGGCGTCGAAGGGATGCGCGCGCCTCCTCTTGGTGGTAGAACGGTGTGGATGTTGTTCCTACTGTAAGCGAGCGGCGAGAGCCGCGGCAACGACGCAGGCGGAGAACCCGGAGCGAAGCAAAAAACGATGAGCGAAGTGTTTGCGCGCATTCTTGCTATCTCAAGCTATGAAAAAGGGCAGCCCTTTCTTCGCCAGGCCGCAGCCATGGGGGTGCGGGTCCAGCTGCTGACCGTGGACGAGCTGCGGCATGCGGACTGGCCGCGCGACATCCTGGAAGAACTGCACACCATGCCAAAAGG
>CAXTPL010000043.1:7293-10386 GCA_964246065.1 uncultured Acidobacteriaceae bacterium | reverse complement strand
GACTGACCGAGGCGCAGATCCTGAACACGGTGACGTACCTGGCGCGCACCCGTCATTTCGACCGCATCGTGGCCCTCGACGAGTTCGACATGCGCACCGCCGCGCTGTTGCGCGAGCATATGCGGCTGCCCGGGATGGGGCTGACCACGACCGCGCACTTTCGCGACAAGCTTGCGATGCGCTTTGAGGCAGCGCGTGCCGGCGTGCCTGTCCCGGAGTTTACCCCGGTGATTGAGCATGCGGACGTGGAAGCCTTTATGGAGCAGGTGCCGGGGCCCTGGGTGCTTAAGCCGCGGAGCGAAGCCTCGGCCATCGGTATCCGTAAAATTCGCGAGCCGCAGGAGCTATGGGCTGCCGTGGAGCAGCTTGGCGATGTTGCCTCGCACTTTCTGCTGGAGCGCTTTGTGCCGGGCGACATCTTCCACGTCGACTCCATTGTGAGCGAGCGCGAGGTGGTCTTTGCGTCGGTAAGCCAGTATGGCAAGCCGCCCATGCAGACCATGCATGAGGGCGGCGTCTTTACCACGCGGGTGCTGGATCGCGGATTACCGGTAGCGGTGCAGATGACCAGGCTCAACGCAGCACTGATGCCTGCGCTGGGCATGGTGCGCGGCGTCACGCATGCTGAGTACATCGTGGCGCGGGATGGACGCATGTACTTTCTTGAGGCCGCGGCCCGGGTAGGCGGCGCGTTTATCGCCGATGTCGCTGAGGCTGCGTCGGGCTTGAACCTGTGGGCCGAGTGGGCGCGGATTGAGGTCTGCTCGCTCCTTGAGGAAGCCTACGTGCTGCCGCCTGTGCGCGAGGAGTATGCAGGCAGCGTACTTTGCCTGGCGCGCGTGGCTGAGCCCGATACGGCGGCCTTTGCGGCGCCGGAGATTGTGCAGCGCCTGCGCAAGCACCACCACGCAGGATTGATTTTGCGATCCGCGGATGCAGAGCGCATCAGACAATTGCTTGAAGAATATAGCCAGCGCTTTGCCGAGATGTACCTGGCGGTGGCGCCAGTGCCTGAAACCGCGCCTTGAGCGTTGGCGTGGAACGGCGGATAGCGGGCTGTCTCCAGCGTTCTGCCGGCAATTTTTGATACAAAGGAACGAGCCGGGCGAATGGGTCAACATCCGCTAGTGAGCGAGCAGCGACAGGAAGTTGAAAGGACAAGAAAACACCGTGTCAAACGCAGGATTCCAATTTCCGCATCGCCGCTATAACCCGCTGCGGCGCGAGTGGGTGCTTGTTTCGCCGCATCGTACGCAGCGCCCCTGGCAGGGTGAGGTCAATGCTGCTTCAGGCTTTGCGGCCCTGCATTATGATCCCGCGTGCTACTTGTGCCCCGGCAATGAGCGTGCCGGCGGCCACCAGACGCCAAGCTACGAGCACGTGTACGTCTTTGACAATGACTATGCCGCGCTGCTGCCGGACTCGCCCGCGCCGGGGGATACAGGCTCGCCGCTGCTGCAGGCCGAGCGTGAGCGGGGGCGCTGCAGGGTACTCTGTTTCCATCCGGATCACGCTTTGACGCTGGCACTGATGGAGCCTGAGGATATTCGCCGCGTCGTCGAGGCGTGGAGTGCGCAGTACGCTGAGTTAGGTGCGGATCCGGCCGTCGGGTACGTGCAGATCTTTGAAAATCGCGGCGCGATGATGGGTGCCAGCAACCCGCATCCGCATGGGCAGATATGGGCCACCGAGCACGTGCCGGATGAGCCGCAGACGGAGTCAGAGTCGCAGGCAGCCTACTACGCCGAACATGGCCGTACCTTGCTGGGAGACTACGCCGCCCTTGAGTTAGAAAAGGGTGAGCGCGTTGTTTGTCAGAACGACGCATTTCTATGCGTAGTGCCGTGGTGGGCCGTGTGGCCTTTTGAGACGCTGGTAATTGCAAAGGAGCCGGTCGCCTCACTCGCGCAGTTTAGCGACGCGCAGCGGGAGGGATTGGCGGATATCTTGAGCCAGGTTACCGTTCGTTATGACAACCTCTTCAACACCAGCTTTCCTTACACAATGGGGTTACACCAGGCCCCTACTGATGGCGACGCGCACCCGGAGTGGCACTTTCACGCGCACTTTTATCCGCCCCTGTTGCGCTCGGCCACTGTAAAGAAATTCATGGTCGGCTTTGAGATGTTGGGCATGCCGCAGCGGGATATCACGGCCGAGGGCGCGGCGGAGCGGCTGCGTGCGCTGCCCGCGCTGCATTTTACCAAGCAAGCAGGGGTGTAACAGGGCCGGGTTAGGCGAGGGTGCTCTCGCCCAAGGCTGCAGCCGGCTCACCGGGGGAAAATTCACATCCCCTGTTCTCTCCTTTGCTACTGTCTTCACATGAAGCAATCTTTCTTCCTCCCTCGGTGGAGCGCTCCTGCCGCGCTGCTTTTCGGAGCCGCGGCTGCTCCTGTGCTGGCATGCTGGGGACAAAAGCCGATCGATCTGCCTACGAGCAAGCAGATCGTCGCGCCGGTGCCTGGAGCGCCGCAGCGGCTGAACAGCCTGCCGATGGCGATGGCTGCCTCCCCAAATGGCCGGTACATTGCGCTGGTCAATGCTGGATTCGGAACGGCGGAATCGAATTACCAGCAGTCCATCGCTGTGCTCGATACGTCGACAGGGAGCGTCGAAGATTTTCCTGAGCGGCGCACCGGCTTAGCGTCGCCGCAGACGCTCTACTCCGGGCTGGCGTGGAGTGCCGATGGGCAGCACCTCTACGCGAGTCTCGATTCTCTTTCCGCGCCGGAAGGCGGACGCGCGGGCGCCACAGGCAACGCGATTGCGGTCTACAGCGTTCGCAGCGGGGTGGTTCAAGCAGAGCGGCTGATGCCCATCCCGCTGCAAGCTCTGGCCGCGGGGCGAAGCCAGCATCAACTGGCCACGCCCATTGCTGCACATATGGCCGTTCCGCTGCCTACCGGCTTGAGCGTCGTACATGGAGCGCAAGGAGCTGAGCAGTTACTGGTTGCTGATGAGTTTTCTGACGATGTGCTGTTACTCGATGCGGCCACGGGCAAGGTCCTCCGGCGTTTCGATCTGGCAAGCGGCCCGGTTGTGCCGGCGACCTACCCGATCGCCGTGACGGCGACCAAAGACGGGCGCCGGGCC
>CAXTPL010000043.1:0-7283 GCA_964246065.1 uncultured Acidobacteriaceae bacterium | reverse complement strand
GCCGGGCCTTTGTCGCGCTTTGGAACGGCTCGGCTGTAGCCGAGCTCGACCTGGTGCACGGCAGAGTGGCAGCCAAGTTATCTTTGTCCCCTCCCGCGCGTATGACCGAGCCTGGTTCGCACCCTGTGTCGCTGGTGTTGAGCCCCGATGAGGCGACCCTCTATGTTGCCTTAGCGAATCGGGATGCCGTGGCCGCCGTAGACGTGCGCCGGAACCAGATGCGTGCGACTGCAACTTATGACACGCGCATGCCCGGCCAGCAGTACTTTGGCGCCATGCCGGATGCGCTGGCGCTTTCACAGAACGGGACCGAGTTGTACGCAGCCAACTCGGGATCGGATGCCGTGGCCGTCTTTCGCGTCCAGCAAAGTGCATCGCCGACGCCCGTGCGCGCGCGGGGCTTTATCCCCACCGAGTGGTATCCGACAGCGCTCGCTCTTCAAGCAGGTAAGTTATACGTCGCTACCGGAAAGGGGCAGGGAACAGGGCCGAACGCGCAGCCGCAGCGCGCGCCAAAGAGCGTCGACCCAGGCAGCAAACCGGGACGAAGCAGACCCAGCACCTACATCGCCACCCTCTTGTACGGGTCGCTCGCCTCGGTTGATCTTGCCTCAGCAGACAAGGAGCTGGATGTACTTTCGACCGCGGTGCTGGCGAGCAATCGAATGACCGCGGCGCAAGAGCACCTGCACTTTGAGGCGAGTGGAAGCAAAAACCCAATTAAGCACGTCGTTTATATCATCAAGGAAAATCGCACTTACGATCAGGTCTTTGGTGATCTCGGTGTGGGCGACGGCGATGCTTCGCTGACAATGTACGGTAAAGAAATCACTCCTAACCTGCATAAGCTGGCGCTGCAGTTTGGTGTGCTTGATAACTTCTACGACTCGGGCGAGGTCTCGGGCGACGGGCACGTGTGGTCGACCGCCGGCATCACCAGCGACTACACCGAGCGCAACTGGCAGCAGGCCTACCGGGGCAAGGAGCGCATGTATGACTACGAGGGTGTGGTCGAAGAAGGATACCCGCTCGCCGAAGGTATGCCGGATGTGAATGAGCCGGCCAGCGGATACCTGTGGACCGATCTAGCCAAGCATGGAAGATCGCTCTACCACTTCGGCGAATATGTATCGTCTAAGTTCTGCGATGACTCGGGTGAGGCTCCGAAGGACCCGTCGCCGCTGAACGGAACGCCCGAGCCCGCCGGCGGTCGCTGCCCGCGACCCTATATCTCTTATGGAGAGCAGATACCGGCGAACTACGGGGACGGCACCAGCCCGTACCCCTGGAAGATACCCCTGATCTATAAGGATGTTGCGACCAAACCTGAGTTGGAGGGGCATTTCGACCCGGCTTATCCGGACTTCAACTTGAGCTTTCCCGATCAGTTACGCGTAGAGGAGTTTCTTACCCACCTGCGAGGTTGGATCGGCGATCGCAAAGCAGGCAAGGACACTATGCCAGACTTTCTCATGCTGCGGCTGCCGAACGACCACACCGCAGGAACCCGGCCGGGCTCGCCTACGCCCAGGGCTTCTGTTGCGGATAACGACTTAGCTGTGGGTCGTGCGGTTGAGGCCATTGCACAGTCCGCCTATTGGGAGGACACTGCCTTCTTTGTGCTTGAGGACGATGCGCAGGACGGTGCAGATCACGTGGATGCGCACCGCAGTCTAGCGCTTGTGGTAAGCAAGTATGCGCCAAGGCGAAATACCCCGAGTGTAGATCATAGCTTTTACACTACGGTGAGCGTCCTGCATACCATCGAGGACTTGCTAGGTGTGCCCGCGATGAATAATAACGACGCTTTTGCCCCGCTGATTCAATCGCGGTTTGAAGGAGCGGGAGACCAAGCGCCCTTTATCGCCGACTACACCAATCGCGACAATGGCCTGATTTATCAGGCGAACACGGCCAAATCGCCGGGCGCAAAGGAGTCAAGCCGCATGGACTTCACGCATGAGGATCGTGCCGATCCGCGCAAGCTCAACGTCATCCTATGGCGCGATGCAAAAGGGTCGGCCCCTTTGCCGCGTGCGCTGCGGCAGCCTCGAGCATCAGGAGCGGACAAGGACGATCAGTAACTCCCGAAAGCTAAGTGCATAGGGTTGCAAACGGTCTGAAAAGAAGAAGGCACCCGGCCACAGTGTCGCCCGGTGCCTCTTTTTTTCGTTTCATCAGGTGGGCTGCTAGAACTGCAGGCGCAGTGACATCTGGATGATGCGCGGGCTGCCGATCGTCTGCTGCACCGCGCCAAGGTTGCTGGTGCCGCTTACGTTGACTCCGTTGTCGGCGATGTTATAGACGGTTTGCTGATTGACAACGGTGCTGTTGGCTGCGTTGTAAGCGAGCTGGTTATTGGTATTGTAGCCGGTGGTGATGGAGTTGTTCGGGATATCGAACGAGGGTGTGTTTGTCACGTTGAAGACATCGAGCGTGTACTTGGCCGACAGGTTGTCTGCGATAGAGAAAGTCTTGGCGAGGGTGATGTCAGCACGCTTCTGGAAAGACTGCCGGAAGATGTTTCTTTGGCCGTTCTGGCCAAAGGTCGTCTCGTAGACGTCGCAAACCGGTGCGCCGCCCGTGCTCACGCCGCAGGCGGGCACGCCATTTTGACCGGGCGCGACGAAAGGTATGGCAAAGGCGTTGGTGTTTAGAGCGGCCTGATTGTTCGAGGCAAAAAATGCCCCCGAGTGCCCGGTGAGGGCGCGCCGCGGAGAAAAGCCGGGAGCCAGAGGGATAATCGGGTTGGTGATGCCGTCGTTGTAGCTGTAGTACTGGCTTGCAATTGCACCGGAGTAGTCTTCAACACTGTAAGGCTGGCCGCTTTGCAGCACGGTGATTCCCTCGAGCGTAAAGCCATTCACGACCTTTGCGAGGATACTGTTGCCGTGCACAAGCTCAGGGACGGTATACACATAGTTAAAGTTCACGACATCGGTTCGATCAAAGTCGGAGGACGCATACCCGGAGCGCAGGTTTAGAGGATTGCTCCCGTTGTAAAAGAGGCCCAGGCCGCTTTGCTCGTCCAGGGAATGAGACCAGGTGTAGGAGGCGCTGAACTGCAACCCGCGTGCCAGTCGTTTTTGCACTTGTGCCTGCAGGGCATCATAGGCGGAGCTGCCGTTTGCTTTGTACAGCACCGAATTGATGCTGTAGCCGGGGTAAGGTGCACGAAGGTCGGTGTTGCCGCCGTCGTAGGTGTTGGCCGGCTCAGTGGTAAGTGGATTTCCGTTTGTGTCGGTTGCCTGATAGCCGTACGAGGAGGTTTCGCCGTGGATGGGGTTCGCGGCCGTGGCGATGCCGGGCTGATTAAAGGGAATAGGAATGATGCCGTGGCGGCCGCGATTGCCGACATACCCAATGTCGATGGCTACCGAGTTGACGGGCTGCCATTGGAAATCAAGGCTCCAGTTTTCGGTGTAGGGCAGCTTGTTGTGGATGTCATAGGAGCCGAAAGGAAAGGTCTGGTCGCCGGCAAGCAGTCCGCTGCGAGAGGGCAGGTAGGCAGCAAAGGTTGACGGATTTCCGGTAGGCGGTACCGGTTGCGTATTGCCAAAAGGGTTGCTGAGCGTGGCGCCCTGCGGAGAAGTCACGGTGACGACAAACGGCGGCTCCTGCGTAACGCCGAAGGGACCGCTTACGCCACCACCTGCGCCTGGGGATAGATAGGTAAAGTATTCGCCCCGGTTGTAGTACAAGCCAAAGCCACCGCGAAAAACCACTGCATCGCGGTTGGCTGAAGGTGTCCATGCAAAGCCCACACGTGGAGCAATGCCGTCTTGCCGGTTCTGCAGGGTAGAGCTGCTTACGCCGGGCGTAGCGTAACTCTTATTATTGCCGGCGATGATAAACCCGCTGTTGACGATTGTTCCCGAGGTCTCATCGTAGCTGAAGCGGCCGGCGTCGAAGTTGAAGAAGTTGCCATACTTCTCAGAAAGAGGTCCGTCGTAGTCGTAGCGGATGCCGGCAGTGATGCTGAGGTTGGGGCGCGCGAGCCACTTATCCTGCACGAAGCCGCCGATGTCGTTGGCGCGATAATACCGGTTCGATGCACCTTGCAGAAAGGTGGATCGGCTGGTGTTGAGCATGCCTTGCACAAACTGCGCAAAGTTCTTGAAGTTCAGCGTGGCTGTGTTTTGCCGGCGGTTGCGAATGTCAAGCTGCGTGTACGCGAAGTTGCCGCCGTAAGCGAGCGTGTGTTTGCCGATGGTTTGGGTGACGGTGGAGTGCGGCTGAAAGCTGTTTTGGAAAAGTCCGTCGCGAAAGAAGGACCCGGTCGGACCTATGTTGAGACCGTTACTCAAACTTGCGGAAGCAGAGTTGCCGATGCTGATCCCAGGAAAGGTGCTAAACCCGAAAAGGTTGATGCCGACAGTTTGCGGAGCCAGTGGTTGGTCATTGGCAGAGTAGGCTTTTTCCCGTGCAAAGCCGAAGTTCTGCTGCCAGCTGAACTTGGACGAGGGCGTCCAGGAGTTCGCTATGGCGGCAAGGTGGCTGCCTGCGTCCAGGTGCTGGTTAAAGCCATTCACGTTGGAGTCGGTGTAGGGGTTTTGCGCCGGATCGTGCTGGTAGATGTACTTGAGCGAGAGGACGTCTTTGCTGGAAAGGTTGGCGTCAAGGCTGGAGGTCACCTGGTCGGCCTTAAAGGTGGGAACAGCAAAAAGCGTCTGGTCAGACTGGCCTGCAGTGATCAGTGCAGCCGCATTTGCGCCTGCCGAGGGGATGAGGTACTGGCCGCCTGGCAGTTTGTACTGGAGCAGCGCCAAAGCAGCGGGATCGATGGTTCCGTTGAAGCCTTCGTTTGTGGAATTTGCTGCAACAGCAATGCCTGCGGCGCTGCGGTCACTGGTAAGTGCCGGGGGCACGTAAAGGTGCGAGGTGCCGTTCAACTGGTCGGTGATTCGGACGCCGTTGTATCCCAGGAAGCCGAAGAGCTTGTCCTTGAAGATAGGACCGCCGAGAGTGCCGCCAAAGGTGACCCGGTGCAGGTAAGGATTCACTTGATTGACAGGGATGGCGCCGCCGTACAGCGCGCTTTGCTGCTTGTAGAAGAAAGGAGCAGCGTTCAGGTAATTGGTTCCGCGATAAACATAGGCCTGGCCGTGGAACTGGTTCGACCCTGCCAGGGTGCCGACGTCGATGTGCGCGCCGCTCTTTGCGCCTTGCTGAGCGTCGTACATCGAGGTATTCACGCGGACTTCATCAATCTGCTCGGGACTGGGCGTCGGGATGGCATTGCCGATGGCGTCATACACCGAGGTATTCGTCTGGATCTGGCCACCGTCGACAAAGTTCTCCCCGGTATTCGGTGTAACCCGGCCTGAGGCTACCTGGCTGGTGCTCTTACCGTTGAATAAGTTACTCACGTCGACACCGTCGACTAAGAAGGTATTGTCGGTATCGCGCTGCCCATTGGCCCAGATAGGCTGGTTGCCCAGCCCTTCATTCGTGCCAGTGCCGTTGATCAGCTCCGCGTTTACGCCCGGGGCCAGGATCGCCAGTTGCGTAAACGAGCCGGTGGCGAGCGGCGTCTGCTGGATCGTGGCGTGGTCAAGAACGTAACCGTTGGTGGTGTCTGTCTGGTTGAGCAGCGGCGTCGATTGTACAGTCACTGTCTCACTGGCGCTGCCGGCGGCCAATTGCACGGGCAGCGTCTCTGTACGGTCTCCCTGGATGAGAACCGAAGGGTAGCGCTGCTCTTCAAACCCGGCCTGCGTAACGACGACGCTGTAGGTGCCGCTGGGTAGGTCGTGAAAGGTGTACTCGCCGCTCGATGTGGACTGGGTAGAGCGAGTAAGACCGGTGCTGAGGCTGTTTACGGTGACCTGAGCGCCCGCGATCAAGGCTCCGGAGCTATCTGTAACCTGGCCGATGAGGTTACCAAGCACCTGCTGTGCATACGTGGGGGTAGAAAGTGCCGCAAGAGCCGCGACAGCAAGGAGCCTGCTGGATCTGTGCATCGTGAAGCCTCCAAAAGGTGATGGTGCTTGAAGATGACTCTGGCCCATCTGTGTGGAGCGCGAGTTCTACCGTAAGTGGACCGGACAGCTGTTACAAAGCAATGAAGACGAGGAAGCTCAGTTTGGTGCCACTTGGGGGGGGGCCGTGGCATGGCGGGGCGTTGCCGTACCAGTATGGAGTGAAACGTTGAGAAATCAACAGGAATGTTCGGTCGACGGTGCAAAGAGGCGGGCGGCCTTGAGACAAGCGCAGGACCGAGGCGAAGACAGGGCGAACGCAACGCCCACGACATGGCTGCAAACAGAGGACTACAATTCGTGTCGAATGCTCAGCGGCGGCGCCTGGGATCCAGGGTGAAACGATGGCGCGTCCTGCTGAAAACGTCTCGGACCAGGAGCAGAGCACATGGCGACACTTACCGCTGTTCGGCCGGGGGCCTTTGGGTTTCCGGTGTCGTTCCGCAAGCAGTATGGCAACTATATCGGTGGGGAGTGGGTCGCACCTGCTTCCGGAACGTACTTTGAGAATGTGACGCCTGTCACCGGCCAGGTGCTGTGCGAAGTGCCGCGATCGAACGCCGCAGACGTAGACAGGGCGCTCGACGCAGCTCACGCAGCCAAGACCGCTTGGGGCAAGACCTCCGTAGCCGAACGTGGGCGCATGCTTGAGAAGATTGCGCAGCGGATGGAAGAAAACCTTGAGCTGCTGGCCACGGTCGAAACCTGGGACAACGGCAAGGCTATTCGCGAGACGATGGCTGCCGATCTGCCGCTGGCCATCGATCATTTTCGATACTTCGCCGGCGTCATCCGTGCGCAGGAGGGTGGCATTTCAGAGATCGATGCAACCACGGTGGCGTATCACTACCATGAGCCGCTGGGGGTCATTGGGCTGATCATCCCTTGGAACTTTCCGTTGTTGATGGCGACCTGGAAGCTGGCGCCGGCGCTGGCTGCGGGCAATGCCGTGGTACTCAAGCCGGCCGAGCAGACGCCGCTCTCCATTCTGGTGTGGATGGAGCTGATCGCGGATATTCTGCCGCCGGGCGTGTTGAATATTGTGAACGGATTCGGTTTGGAGGCGGGCAAGCCGCTGGCTTCGTCCGCGCGCATCCAAAAGGTTGCGTTTACCGGGGAAACCACGACGGGGCGGCTGATCATGCAGTATGCCTCGCAAAACATCATCCCGGTGACACTGGAGCTTGGAGGTAAGTCGCCCAATATCTTCTTCAGCGATGTGGCCTCGTCCGATGATGCTTTTTTCGATAAGTCGCTCGAAGGCTTCACCATGTTCGCGCTCAACCAGGGTGAGGTGTGTAC
>CAXTPL010000042.1:18865-20679 GCA_964246065.1 uncultured Acidobacteriaceae bacterium | reverse complement strand
CAAGGCACCAAAGTGGGCCTGCAAAGGTGAGTGTGTGAGTAAGGCGGGACACGCCCCAGTTTACACTTGAGCGGTGCTGCCCCTCTTCGACAGGACTACACGCCTGCCCGCTCCCCTGCGGCAGGCGCTCGATGGAGGTGCGGCGGTGATCACCGCCAACGTACGCGCCGCCCGCGCCCTGGTGCAGGCGTATGCCGCCGATCGGCAGGCCGGCGGAGGATCAGGTCGCTCGGCATGGCTCACGCCCACTGTGCTTGACTGGTCCAGCTGGGTTGCCGGGCTCTACCAGCACTACGCACGTCGCGACGCAGACGCGCCGATGCTGCTGAGCAGCCTCCAGGAGCGGCAGCTCTGGCAGCGCGCGCAGGGCGCTGACCGTGAGCGGGTGGTGGCACCCCGCCGCATGGCTGAGCTCGCGCAGGGCGCCTACGGGCTGCTCAGCAACTACCGCGCGCACCCCTTGCGCCGCGCCGCCGCAGGGAGCTCCTTCGGCGCACCCCACCGGGATGCGGAGCGATTCCTGGCCTGGGCTGACGCCTTTGACCGCATCTGCGAGGGGCCAGGCTGGCTTTCGCGCACCCGCGCCGAGGAGTCTCTGGCAGAACCGGGTCGGCTTCCGCGCCTCCCCCAACAGTGCGTCCTGGTCGGCTTTGACCGCGTCACGCCTGCCGCCGCCGCGCTGATCGCCGCCATTGAGCGCAGCGGCACACTCGTCCATACCTACTCTCCAGAGCCCTCGTCCGCCCAGCCCAGCCTGTACGCAGCGCCCACCGCGCGCGCCGAGATGGAAGCCTGCGCACACTGGTGCCTCGCGGAGCTTACCCGCGACCCCGCCCAGCGCATCGCCGTCATCGCGCCCGACCCTCGAAGCTGCCGGGCCGAGCTCGACCGCGTGTTTCGCCGCGTGCTTACCCCGGGCGCGCTCTTGTGGCAGCCAGCAGAGCCGGGCACGCGAACGCAGACCGCCGAGCCTGGCTCACCTTACGAGTTTTCGCTCGGCGCGCCACTGGCGGACGTGCCCGCGCTGGCCGCCGCGCTGCTGCTGTTGCGCTGGCTGCATGCCCCGCTCTCGGCGGCGGAGCTCACCTGGCTGCTCACCTCGGGATTTCTGGCCGCCTCCGCAGCAGATGCGCAGGCGCTCCCGCGGCTCGATGGGGAGCTGCGCCGCGGCGTCGACCGCACCCCGCAGGTGACGCTCACCTCCCTGCTTGCCCGGGCCCACGTGCGTCACCTGCCTGCCCACACACGCGCGCAGCTTGCGCGCTTTGCCGCACGCGCCGCGCGCGAGGGCATCGCTGCCTCGCCCGCGACGCCGCACAAGCGGCGAAGCTATGCATCGTGGGCCGAGCTCCTGCCTTCCCTGCTCGCAGAGGTGGGCTGGCCCGGCTACCAGCCGCTCGACTCCTACGCCTATCAGGCGCAAGGCCGCTGGACGCGCCTGCTTGCGGAGCTGGCCGAGCTCGACTTTGATGGCGCCGGCGCCTCTTTGCAGCCCACCTGGGCCGGGTTCCTGGCGACGCTTGAGGCTGAAGCGCACAGCATCATCTTTTCGCCCGAAAGCGCTTCAGCGCCTATCCAGATCATGGGCGCGTTTGAGTCTTCCGGGCAAAGCTTTGACGCGCTCTGGTTCCTCGGGGCCGACGATGCGCAATGGCCTTCCATTGGCCGACCGCACCCTCTGCTGCCCGCATGGCTGCAGCGGGAAGCAGCCATGCCCCACGCGACGCCCGAGGCGGACTGGCTGCTGGCACACGGGGCGACGGCCCGCATCCTCCACAGCGCGCCCACCGTGGTGCTGAGCTACACGCGTGAGA
>CAXTPL010000042.1:15460-18855 GCA_964246065.1 uncultured Acidobacteriaceae bacterium | reverse complement strand
ACAGCGGCCTTCGCCTCTGCTGCCGGCCCTCCGAAAGCCTTTTACCCCGGCGCTCGCCTCGACCGCAGACGGGCTTCCGCCGTCGTCCTCCATCCTGCGGCGCGTCCCGCTCGAGGTTGTCGAGGACGACTCGGGCCGGCTCCCTTGGACCAGCGATCGCAGCGCTGGCGGCGCCGAGGTCCTTAAGCGGCAGGCTGCCTGCGCCTTCCAGTCTTTTGCCGCGCGCCGGCTCCAGGCGCGTTCGCTCGAACAGGCCGAGCAGGGCATGGATGCAGCCGAGCGCGGCACCCTGCTGCACGCGGTGCTGGAGCGGCTCTGGTGCGGCGAGCCCGGCGACCCGCTTCGCCTGCACACCCGCGACGACCTCCAGCGCGCCACAGCTAACGGCACCCTGGCTGCCATGGTCGAGCACCACATTGCCGACGCCCTTGCCGCACGCCTGCCGCAAAGCGCAGGCGACCGGTGGCGGGAGGCCTACCGCGCCTGCGAGCACAGCCGCCTGCGCGACCGTCTGCTCGGCTGGCTGCTTTGCGAGCAAGAGCGCCAGCCTTTCACGGTGGAGGCCCTTGAGAAGGAGTTCGACGACATTGCGGTGGGGGGCCTGCGACTGAATCTGCGCCCGGATCGCATCGATACCCTGCCCGATGGCACCCGCCTGCTGCTTGACTACAAGACCGGCAAGGTAACCCCGGGCGCCTGGGATGGCCTGCGGCCGGCTGAGCCGCAGCTTCCACTTTATGCCTTGTTTAGCAGCGTGGAACAGGTAAGCGGGGTGGCCTTCGGGCAGATCCGCGCTGACGGCACCAAGCTGCTGGTGCGTGCCGAAGACGCCGCCGCGCAAGTCTCCACAACCTGTGTGGCCGGCTCAGCTAAAACTCACCTGGACGACGAGGTACGCGACGCCTGGCGCGCCTCCCTGCTGACGCTCGCGGCCCAGTTCACTGCCGGCGATGCCCGCGTAAACCCGCGCAACGGGAAGAAAACCTGCAAGCTGTGCCCCTTGGCCGGGCTGTGCCGAGTGCATCCCTCGGCAAGCCTGCTGGAGGAAGAGGACGAAGGCTCCGACGATGATTAGCACCCAGATGGAGCTGCCGGGGCTGCTGTCAGTCCCGCTGCCGGCCGAGAGCCACCCAACGGCCACCGCGCCGTCAGACCAGCCGGCTCGCCTCCGCGCGCTTGACGTTACGCAGTCCTGGATTGTGCAGGCACCGGCCGGCTCCGGCAAGACCGAGCTGCTCACCCAACGGTTCCTGACCCTGCTTGCCGCCGTCGACGAGCCGGAAGAGATCCTGGCGATCACCTTTACGCGCGCGGCTACGGCCGAGATGCGCACACGCATCCTGGCCGCGCTGGAACGGGCCGCTGGGCTGGAACGGGCCGCTGGGCTGGAACGGGTCGCCGGGCTGGAACCGGCCCCGGCGCCGCGCGGCACCGCTGCCGCCGCGACCGACCCGCAGACACTTACCTCTGCACGCGCGGCCCTTCGCCACGCCGAGGCCCGCGGCTGGCAGCTTCTCGAGCAGCCGCACCGGCTCAATATTGAGACCATCGACTCACTTTGTCTGCGGCTGGCCCACGGGCAGCCCCTGCTCGCCAGGCTGGGCGGCCAGCTGGAGCCGACCGAGCAGAGCGCGGGCTTTTACCAGCTTGCCGCGCAGCGCACGCTTGCCCGCCTCGGCGACGGCCCGGCCGAGCTCCATGCGGCTCTCCAGCGCCTGCTGCTGCTCCGCGACAACAACCTGCGCGACTGCCAGCGGCTGCTGGCCGGCATGCTTGAATGCCGGCAGCAGTGGTCGCGCCTGCTGATCCTGGGCACGGCCGACGCCGCAACGGCAGCCGAAGCCCGCGCGGAGCTCGAAGCGCCTTTTACCGCGGAGGTGCAGCGCGTGCTCGGGGAGCTGCACGCCATCCTGGCTGCTGAGCCGGCTCTTGTCGCGGAGCTGCTGGAGCTCGCCCGCTACGCCTGCGCCAACCGGAACCGGCCGGCGACAGCGCTGCTCGACGGGCTGCAGTCGCTGCCTGCGCCCGATGCCCACTTTGCTGCGCACTGGAACTGCTTCCACCACTTTCTGCTCACGGGCAAGGACTGGCGAAAGGCAGGCGGACTCAAGGAGAGTCACGGCTTTCCGTCAAAAGGCGCAGCCGCCGAGAAAAAAGGGATGCGCGCGTACCAGCAGCGCATGGAGGCGCTGCGGCACAAGCTCGCGGCGCTTCCCCAGGGCAGGCGCCGGCGCGACCTGCTGGCCGCCGTACCGACCTTGCCGGCTGCGCGCTTTGACGAGGAGCAATGGCAGACCCTGCTTTCTGTCTTTCGCGTCTTGCGCCACGCCGTCGCAGAGCTCCATGTCGTCTTCGCGGAGCGCAACCAGGTGGACTTTGCCGAGTTGTCGATTGCCGCCGCAACCGTGCTCGAAGACACAGAAAGCATGCACGGGCTGCTCGCCAGCGAAGCCCGGCGCCACCTGCTCATCGACGAGTTTCAGGACACTTCGCGCCGCCAGCACCGGCTCATCGGGCGCCTGCTCCGCGAGTGGCGGCCCGGCGACGGCCGCACCTGCTTTCTGGTCGGCGACCCCATGCAGTCCATCTATCTTTTTCGCCAGGCCGAGGTGGAACTATTTGGGCGCGTGCAACGCAGGGGGATCGATTGCGGCGACTACGCGCACGCCTGCGCCCAGCTGACCCTGCGCGAAAACTTTCGCTCGCACGCGGGCCTGGTCGATCCGTTGAACCGGTTCTTTACGGCTATCTTCGCGGCCGAAGCAGAAGCCTCTCCGGCGGCGACCCAGGGGGTGGCCTTTACGCCCTCCATCGCTGCCTCTTTGGGAGAAAACGCCGTTGAAGTGCATGCCTTTTTCGCCGACGCACGCCAGCCTGCCGGCAAGCAGGCCGCACGCGCAGCCGAGGTCGCGCGCGTGGTCTCGCTGGTCGAGCAAGAGCAGCCCAGCCTGCGCGCAGCAGCCGAGCGCGGCGAAGGCTACACCGTCGGGATCCTGGGCCGAGCCAAGCAACACCTCATCGCGATTGCCTCTGCGCTGCGCGAGCGCGGTCTCGCCTTTCGCGCCGTCGAGCTTGAAACGCTTGGCGAGCGCCAGGAAATCCTTGACCTGCTTTCGCTGCTCCGTGCGCTGCTGCATCCCGGCGACCGCATTGCGTGGCTTAGTGTCTTGCGCGCGCCCTGGTGCGGGCTTACGCTGGGCGACCTGCACCGGCTTACGGGCGAAGACGATCCCGCGTTTCGCGCTACGCCCATCCCCGTGCTGGCAGCCGAGCGCGCGCACCTGCTGTCGAATGATGGCTGCGCGCGCCTGCTGCGTGCCACCGGGGTGCTGCAGCAAGCGGCGGCTGCGCGCTTTCAGCATCGCGCCGCACCCTCGCTCAGCGCGTGGCTTGAG
>CAXTPL010000042.1:13892-15450 GCA_964246065.1 uncultured Acidobacteriaceae bacterium | reverse complement strand
CCTCGACGCCAATGAGCGCGAAAATGCCGAAGTGTTCTTTCACCTTTTGGACGAGCTCCCGCCGAGCGGACTCGACGTGCTTACGGGCGCGCTCGAGGCTGCGCTGGGCAGGCTTTGCGCCGCGCCCGACGCCACGGTGAGCGAGCGCTGCGGCGTGCAGTTGATGACGATCCACAAGGCCAAGGGGCTCGGCTTCGATGTAGTCATTGTTCCCGCACTCGAACGCTCGACGGGGAAGAACGACTCGCCCCTCGTCACCATGCTGGAGCGTGCACACCGAGCGGCCGATGCCGGCGAAGAAGCGGACCAGTTGCTTGTCGCTCCGCTTGGCGCGCAAGGCTCCAAGCACCCTACCTACACGTGGATCCAGGGCGAACGTCTACAGCGGGAAGCAGAGGAGCGCAAGCGGCTGTTTTATGTCGCTTGCACCCGTGCGCGGCGGCGTTTGCACCTGCTCGGTACGGCTACGGTCAGCGCGCAAGGCACCTTGCGTGCCGGGGATCATTCGGGCAGCCTCCTGGCCTGCGCGTGGCCTGCGCTGCAGCCCTTTTTTGAAGCGCAACGGCAGGCCGGTGCCGGCCGAGCGGCCGTCGAAGCCACGCAGCAGCAGGGACCCCTGCTGGTTGCGCCGCCGCCGCCACACCCGGGCCTGCTCCGGCGCCTTGCCGCCAAGGCCCATGTCCCCGGCGAGGAGGCGGATAGCCCCGCAGCCGCGGAAGACTCGCTCAGAGTGATGCGCGTTCCCGCTGCGTTTCAACCGTGCATGGCCGACGAACACGCCCCTGCGGCGGTTACCTATGCCTCTCGCCTCCCTGCCGACACTCCTGAGGCCGTCACCCGCCTGGTGCGGCCGCAAGGCTCCTTTGAGCAGCGCGCGCGCGGCTCCGCCATCCACGCCATGCTTGAACTGGTTGCCGAAGAATGGAATGGAAGCGAACGGCCGCAGCTCTCCGAGCTTTCTACCCGGCTGGCCCGGCTGGCCCGGGGTATGCTCCGGGAGCAAGGTCTTGCCCCGGCGCGGGTAGCCTCGATCGGCGCATCGCTGGTGCCGCTAGTGTTGCGTGCAGCCGAGCACCCCTCCGGGCGTTGGGTGTTGGGGACGCACCCTCAAGCGCGCTCGGAGTGGTCGATCACGACGCTGGATCCGACCGGCGCGCAGATCAGCCTGCGCATCGATCGCAGCTTTCGCGCGGGAAGCACACCCGACAGCGAGGGCACGGACTACCTATGGATCATCGACTACAAAACCGGCGCGGAGCCGGGATCGATTGCGCTCGATGCCTACCTCGAAGGAGAGAAGGAGCAGTGGCGTCCGCAGCTGGAGCGCTACGGCGAAGCGCTGCGTGCTTTCTACGGAGCCGACACGCCGGCGCTGCGCTATGCGCTCTTTTTTCCTGAGCTGCTGGCGTTGAAGACCTGGGGCGAACAGCCGTAGCCTGCAGTCCGGGAACAGGCCTGGGAACGGCCTGGGAACCCGCTTAGGACCAGGGTCAGGGAAGCAGCCCGGGAACCGGTGTGCGAGAACCCCGTTTTGCCGGTCAGCGCAGGCCCGCCACCC
>CAXTPL010000042.1:0-13882 GCA_964246065.1 uncultured Acidobacteriaceae bacterium | reverse complement strand
GCGCCTCGGCGCGAGGGTCGCGCAGCAGCCCGCCATGGTTGCCATGGTGGCGCACGTCGGCGCCCTTGACCCAGAAGATCACATCCTCGGCGATGTTGGTGGCATGGTCGGCCACCCGTTCCAGGCTGCGCGCAATCACCAGGGCATTGAGCGCCTGGGCCGCTATCCGCGGCTGCTCACGCATCACGGTGAGGAGCGCAAAGTACGCATTGTCGTTCAGCTTATCCACGGCATCGTCTAGCGAAAGCACCACCTGTGCGGCTTCTGCGTCGGCTTCAATAAAAGCCTGCAGCGCGCGGCGCACCATGTCCAGGGCAAGGCTCGCCATGCGGGGGATGTCGACCGGGAGGTCGGAGTCAGAAAACGCCTGGAGGTCGCGAACCCGGTCCGCGATCGTGGACGCAGCATCGCCCACGCGCTCGACATCGGCATTTATTTTGATGACCGCGAGAATAAATCGCAGATCGATCGCCATGGGCTGCTCCATTGCGAGCAGGTCGAGCGACATCTGGTCGATCTCGCGCTCAAAGCGGTTGATGCTCTGCTCGCTGCGGTCGACAAGGTCGCAAAGGGAGATGTCGCGCGTGCGGTAGGCTTCGACCGCACGCTCAATGGACTGCTCGGCCATGCCAGCCATCACGAGCAGCTTTTCTTTCAAGTCTCCAAGGCTCTGGTGAAAGCGTACGCGCATAAAAAGGACTTCTCCTGTTCTCCAACTCGCCCGGCATTGGTGAGCGGTGCGGCTCACCTGGTCAGGAGAAAAGGGCCTCAGCCGAACCTGCCCGTGATGTAATCCTCGGTACGCTTGTCGCCGGGGTTGGTAAAGATCTTGTGAGTCAGGTCGAACTCGACGAGTTTGCCGCTGAGAAAAAACCCGGTACGCTCCGCCACGCGCGCCGCCTGCTGCATGTTATGCGTCACGATGACGATGGTGTACTGCTTTTTCAGCTCAAAGATCAGGTCTTCGATCTTGGCTGTCGCGACCGGGGCGAGCGCGGATGCGGGTGCATCCATCACCAGGACTTCCGGGGCGACGGCCAGCGCGCGCGCGATGCAGAGCCGCTGCTGCTGGCCGCCGGAAAGGCTGGCGCCGGACTTCTTTTTCAGATCGTCTTTGACCTCATCCCACAGCGCGGCGTTCTTGAGCGAGCGCTCCACCACTTCGTCAAGCACGCGGCGATTGCGAAAGCCGTTCAGCTTGAGGCCGGACGCGACATTGTCGTAGATGGACATGGTCGGGAAGGGATTGGGCCGCTGAAAAACCATGCCGACACGACGCCGAATCTCGACCGGCGACGCATCCTTGTAGATATCGAGCGGCCCAATGCGCACCGTGCCCGTAACTTTGCCGACCGGGTTGGTCTCGTGCATGCGGTTGAGACAGCGGACAAAGGTGGACTTGCCGCAGCCCGACGGCCCGATAAGCGCCGTTGCCTGGTTGGGCGGGATGTTCAGGTTGATATCGAGCAGGGTGTGGTTGGTACCGTACCACGCGTTCAGTTGGACTACCTCGATGCCGACGCCCACTTAGACATTCCTTCCCGGACTTAGCTGTTGCCTTTGAGCGTGCCACGCGAGGCGACAAAGCGAACCAGAGCTACAGAGATGACGATGAGCACGATGAGCACGAGCGAGCCGGCCCAGGCCAGCCGGTGCCAGTCATCATAGGGCGAAATGGCATAGATATAGATCTGCAGCGGCAGCGCGGCGATCGGCTCATTCAGGTTGTGGCTCCAAAAGTTGTTGCCGAAGGCGGTAAACAGCAGCGGCGCCGTTTCGCCGGCGACGCGCGCAAAGGCCAGCATGCATCCCGTAATGATGCCCGGTGAAGCGGTCCGCAGGGTGATGGAGAGCACCGACCGCCAGGCCGGCACACCCAGCCCCAGCGCAGCTTCGCGCACCGCATTCGGTACCGTGGCCAGCATCTCTTCTGTGGTGCGTGTAATGGTCGGAATCATCATGATGCCGAGCGCAACTCCGCCGGAAAATGCTGAAAAGTGCTTTTGCGGCAAAACAATCAGCGCATACACAGAGATGCCCATCACAATCGACGGCACCCCATTGAGAACATCGGCGGTAAAGCGCACAGCATTGGCCAGCACGCTTCCTCGGCCAAACTCCGCCAGAAAGATGCCGCTGGCAATGCCGACCGGCACACCCAGCAGGCTGCCCACGGCAAGCAGCATGCCGGAGCCGACAATCGCGTTCGCCATGCCGCCGCCTGTTTCTCCCACAGGCTTGGGGATCTGCGTAAAGAAGGCCACATTGAGCGAGCTAGCACCCTTGTAGAGCAGGTAGCCGAAGATCGCCACCAGCGGCGCGATGACGAGCAGGGTGCTCACCATGGCGAGGCCGGTAAACAGATGATTGGTGGCCGCACGCAGCCTTGCACGCGCGCGCGGGGCCTGCTGCAGACCGGGAGTCATCGTGGCCATATGGGCTTAAACCGCCTGCGGCGGCGCGCCGCGCGTGACAGCCCATACCAGCATGCGGGCTACTGCGTTCACAAGGATGGTGACCAGGAACAGCGCGAGCCCAATCTCGATCAGCGCACTCAGGTACAGGTCGTCCGAGGCTTCGCTGAACTCGTTCGCAATCACGGATGCCATGCTGTAGCCCGGCGCAAAGAGCGATTTGGCGATCTCAGGCCGGTTGCCGATCACCATGGTGACGGCCATCGTTTCGCCAAGCGCCCGGCCCAGGCCCAGGATTATGGCGCCGACGATGCCGATGCGCGCATTGCGCAGCACGCCCATCCGGATCATCTCCCAGCGTGTTGCGCCGAGCGCCAGCACGGCTTCGCGCTGCGCGTTCGGCACCGCGATCATCACCTCGCGGGTGAGCGAAGAGATGATCGGCAGGATCATGATCGCAAGAATGACCCCGGCCGCGAGCATGCCGATGCCATAGTTGTCGCCGGAGAAAAAGCCCGTCCACCCGAGCGACTTCCCCAGCACGGGATTGATGCGCTCCCGCAGCAAGGGCACCAGCACAAAGACCGCCCATAGGCCGTAGACCACGCTCGGGATGGCCGCCAGCAGCTCCGTAAGGAAGGCCAGCGGCGAACGCAGCCAGCGCGGGCACATCTCCGTAAGGAACACTGCCAGCCCGATCGACAGCGGCACAGCGATCAGCAGCGCGACCAGGGACGAAACCAGGGTGCCATAGATAAACGGGAAAGCACCGAAATCGCCCGAAACCGGGTCCCAGGCGGACTTGAAGAAGAACGAGAGTCCGAACTTGTGCAGGGTAAGCTGCGAGCGCAGCACCAGTTCGGTCGCGATCAGCGCAACGATGGCAAAGATGCTGAAGGCGCAGGCCACCATGAGCGCCTTGAAACCCCGGTCCGCCAGGGCGGACGAGCCCCGCCCCAGCAGAAACTGCCGGACAGGCGAGGGGCGAGGCGAGGCAGACGCGGCAATCTCCGTTCCCGGAGCAGTCTCTCTGGAAGAGCTCGTCAATCGAACTTCCTGTGTTTGAAGGTCCACCGTGCTCCAGCCTAGCGCGCCAGAGTAAATAGGAGGTTAACAGCAGGCGAAGATGCGGCGATAACTCCGCCCCTTATGCCCGCCGTACAAACCCGGGCGCAGAGCCAGCGGCGAGCGGGCGCACACGCGGCAAGCTCGTCAAGACGCGAAGCCACATGCCGCCCTTGCCCACCTATTTCATCTGCGCAATGGTTGCTTTCACCCTCGTTGCCACGGAGGGCGGCAGCGGCGCATAAAAGAGCGATCCGGCTTCGGACTCTCCGTGATCGAGCATCCACTCCAGGAACTCTTTCAGCACGCGCGCCTTGGTGGCATCCTGCGGCTGGGTGGGCACCAGCAGCCAGGTGAAGCTTGAGATGGGGTAGGAGTCCTTGCCCGGCGCGTTGGTGATCGACACCCGGTAGTCCGCGGGCATCGCCTTCATGCTCGCCGCCGCCGCCGTTACGCCCTCAATCGAGCCCTTGACCCAGGCGCCCGATGCGTTCCGGATCATGCCGTAAGGAATCTTGTTCTCCAGCGAGTAGATCAGCTCCACATAGCCGATGGCGCCCGGCATCTGCCGTACCAGACCCGCCACGGCTTCGTTGCCCTTGCCGCCCAGCCCCTTGGGCCACGGCACCGCGGTCGAAGTGCCCACCGAGCTCTTCCAGGCGCTGGAAACCTTGGATAGATAGTCTGTGAAAATGTACGTCGTGCCGGAGCCGTCTGAGCGGTGAATGACGATGATCTCCTGGTTGGGCAGCTTGACGCCCGGATTGTCCTTGGCTATGCGCGCATCATCCCAGTTGGTAATCTTGCCGAGATAGATATCTGCCAGCACATCGGGCGCAAACTTCAACTCCTGCGACACCCCGGACAGGTTGTAGATAGGCACCACCGCGCCGAGCACCGTCGGGATGTGCTGGACCTTGATCTTGGAAGCACTCATCTGCTCATCGGTCATCGGGCCGTCGCTTGCACCAAAGTCCACCGTGCCGGAGGTGACCTGCCGAATGCCGCCGCCGGAGCCGATCGGCTGATAGTTGATCTCCACATTCGGATGCTGCGCATGGTACTCGGAGAACCACTTCGAGTAGATCGGATTGGGAAAGGTAGCACCCGCGCCGTTCAGCTTTTGCGCCCATCCCGTGGTCGCCGCACAAGCCATCAGCGCCACTACCAGCACACTCGTCTTCTTCACTGTTTCTCTCCCTGCATCGTTGTCTTCCGTTTTCTCGCAAACAGCTGCACTCTACCCGGCTTGGATGACAAGGGGATGAATTGCGCGCGGGCTGTCGCGCAAAAGCACAGGAGGCGCATCAACCGGCCTCGCTTGTCACAGCAGCCGGCTGGGCTGCTTCCCGCTTTGCGGCCCCGGGCGCAACGGGCAGTGTAAAAAGAAAGCGAGCGCCCGCGCCCAGCTCGCTTTCTACCCGGATCGCCCCGCCATGCGCCATCACGATATGCTTCGCAATGGCAAGGCCGAGCCCGGTTCCCCCCGAGTCTCGAGATCGCGCCTTGTCCACACGGTAGAAGCGTTCAAAGATGCGATGGAGGTGCTCGGAGGCGATGCCCTGTCCGTAATCCTGCACGAAGAACTCGACCTGCCGAACGCCGCCGTGACCCGCGCCTTCAGCCACCTCGTGCGCGCCGACCAGTACCCGGCCTCCGGCGCGGCCGTACTTCATCGCATTTTCAATCAGGTTGGCAAAGACCTGCGTCATCGCATCGAGGTCCGCCAGAACCGGCGTCGAGGAGGCGTCGCCCACCTCGAGCAGGAGGCCTGAGTCGATCGCCATGCCGCCGAGCGAGGCTACGGCGTCCTCAAGCAGGGCATAGGCGGGGATCGGCTCCCGCCGCACGCGGTAATCGCCTGCCTCTACATTTGCAAGCGCAAGCAGGTCTTCGGTCAGCCGGTGCATGCGCGTTGCATTCTTTAAGACGATAGCTAGAAACTCGCGGCCCTGGTGCGACAGCTGCGGCTCACTTTCCACCACCGTTTCCACATAGCCTGAGATGGAGGTAAGCGGGGTGCGCAGCTCGTGCGAAACGTTGGCGACAAAGTCCCGCCGCATCTTTTCTGCGCGTTCGATCTCCGTCACATCGTTCAGCACCACTACCGCGCCGTCAGACGGCATGGGCGCCGCGCTTACATCAAAAACACGGCCCGGCAAAAACGACGTGGCCCGGCACCGGCTCAGTTCGCGACGCTGCAGCGCGCGCTCTACGCAAGCCAGCACGTCCGGATCGCGGACACACTCCACCAGCGGGCGCCCTTCCCGCGCCGCGCCCGGCGCAATCCGCTGCATCACGGCATTGGACCAGCTGATCTGGGTTTGTGAGCTGACACCCACCACCGCCTGGTGCATGCTGTCGAGCAGGGCCGCAAGCTCGCGCCGGCTGCTTACCAGTTCGCGAAAGCTCTGCTCCAGCCGCGCCGCGGTAGTGTCCAGCGCGTGCGCGACCTCGGAGATCTCGTCGAGCTTCCCTTCTTCTACCCTGGCGCCCAGGTCGCCCGCAGCAATGCGATTGGCAAAGGTAACAATGCGCTGGAGCCGCCGGGCTACGCGATTGGCGAGAAAGGTGGCTGTGAGTGCCGCAAAGCAAAGAGCCAGCAACGAGGCCAGCAAAAGGTCGCGCCGGAGCACGTGCAGTGTTTGGCGCAAGGTCGCAAGCGGGTAGGCCAGCCGCAGCAGGTACCCCGATCGGTAACTGCCGTTGCTTGGAACGTACAGACCGCCGCCCGCGGAAGGAACGGCGCCGCCTGCAGCGTGGCTCGCGCTGCCCCTGGCCGCAATGGCGCCTGATGTACCGGGAACCGGGACAGCGGCAAACAAAATCCCCCCGCGAACAGCCATGGCGTTTGTGGGTGCAGCCGGTACCCCGGCCAGCAGCGGCGCAATCTCCGGCGCCCATCCCATCCGGTAGCCGACCTCGTTCCCGGAGTCAGCCACGATCCGTCCCGCGCCGTCGAGGATCGAGATGCGGGTGCCGGCCGCGAGTGCCTGCGACTGCACAAAGCTTTGCAGCTCAGCCGGCGAGGGATTGCCGCGCGCCGGCAGAACGGCAACCAGCGATTGGGCCAGCAGCCGAGCCTTGCCGGTCAGCGACTGTTCGGCCTCAGAGTAGAGCGAGTGCTGCACGATGCGGCGCAGCGAAAAGTCGAGGATGGCCGTGCCGATACAGACGACCAGAAGAAAGGAAAAGAGAAGTTTCGAGAAGACGCGACCTGTCATGGCTGGTCCTCCTCGCAGGCTGGGGACGCCTCGATCAAGCTTGGCGAGGCATCTCGAACCGGTAGCCTGCACCGCGCACTGTTCTAAGATATCGCGGATTCTCAGGGTCGACCTCGATCTTCTCCCGGATGCGCCGCACATACACGTCGACAGAGCGCGGTGTGACGAAGCGGGCGTCGCCCCAAACCGCATCGAGGAGATGATCGCGGCTGAAGACCCGGCCCGGATGCCGCGCCAGGTAATCGAGTAGCCGAAACTCCGTCGCGGTGGTGGTCGTCAGCTCGCCGCGCACCTTTAACTGCATGGCTCCGGCATCGATGACGACATCCTCAAAGCTGATCACCGCCGGACCCGCGGGGCGCTCAAACCGGCGCAGCACGGCGCGCACCCGCGCGACCAGCTCGCGGGTGGCAAAGGGCTTGGTCACATAGTCATCGGCGCCAAGCTCCAGGCCCAGTACGCGGTCGTTTTCAGCGGCGCGTGCCGTCATAAAAATAATGGGCACGGTTGAAAGCGCGGGATGAGCGCGGAGCCTGCGGCAAACATCGAGTCCGTCGCCGCCCGGCACCATGATGTCGAGAAGAAACAGCGCAGGGTTGTGGCGCTCGGCATCGGGAACCAGGTCGGCAGGCGTGCCGTACAGGCGCACCATGTACCCGGCTGCTTCCAGATGGTGCTGCACCAGGCGGGAAATGTCGGTGTCATCTTCAAGGACGAAAACAGTCTGGCTCAAGCGCGTATCTTCTTTCAACGCAAAGCTTCCGCGTACGGGCGCGAGGGTGGACATTGTGCCTCCACCTTAACGCAGCGCTCTCTCCCCTATGCAAACAGACGATGAATATGCATCCTGTGTCCGCCGGCGGAACACCTCAGATAGACTGCACCGGGAGCAGCGTCAAGTCGTCCACCAGACCGACCTCTTTCTGCACAAACGGCTCCCCGTAACGCACCCCTGCCAGCTGTCCATAGTGGCGCGCCTCGGCAAAGGTGCGCTCGCGAATCTCTTCTTCCGGCACAAAAAGTCTGCTGCCTGTGGGCTGGTTTCCGTATTGCGACGTGTAAGCCATCAACGCATCGTGCCGCTGCTCAATCCATGGCGTAATGTCGACCACAAAGCTGGGCCGCACGTCGGCATACAGGCTCGCGTACACGATCTTGAAAGGCCGATGCGGGGGCTGCGGCTCGCCGGAGCTGTCTTCGGTCTCAAGCTTGGCAAGGCCGGCCAGAAAGCATGCCTCGTACCCCAGCGTTGCGCTGCGATAGTGATCCGGGTGGCGCCCGGTCCAGTAAGGCAGGATCACCACCCGCGGACGCAGCGCGCGGACCACCCGCACGATCTTCAGCCGGTTCTCATAGGTATTCTCGACATTGCCGTCGGGCAGGTCGAGCGCTTCACGATGCGCCACGCCCAGCAGGCGGGCCGCAAGCGCCGCCTCGGCCGCGCGCTCGGCCGCTGAGCCGCGCGTCCCTGCTTCACCCGCCGTCAGATCGAGGATCGCGGTACGCAGGCCCTGGGCCTTCATACGCAGCAACGTGCCGCCGCAGGTCTGCTCCACGTCATCGCGGTGCGCCGCCACTGCGAGCACATCGACCGGTTCCGGCATTCGGTTCTCCTCAGCCCGCAGGCGCAAAAAAGGGAAAGGCACGCGCGCGGCGTGCCTTTCCTTCTCAAGCGCTCACGGCGCCCGTCAGTACACAGCGTTGTTGTCGTCGGTCGGCGCGTCCATGTAAGCCACATCGACCGCCGTTCCAACCACGGTTACATTCGCGTTATCGAGCGCAGCGCCATTCGCTGTGTTGTAGATATACACCTGCCCGCCCTCGGCCGTGTACATCTTGTGCAGCCCGGTAATGGCGGCCATGCCGGTTGCATCTCCCTTGTAGGAGTCAATGAGCGTGACGGAGTTGTTGCCGATGTTGAACAGCGTCAGGCAGCCGTAGGGCACCGCCGTGTTCCCCGCCTGCACCTGCTTGTAGCGTTCGCCGTTCTCGCACACTGAGGAGCCGATCCACAGTGAGTTATCGTCGCCAAAGAGCATGCGTGTATGCGTACCGTCAGAGATGCCGTACTGACCGGTCACCTGGTTGGTCAGCACGTTGACAACCGAAAGCTGGCCGCTCAGCAAGCCGTCCGCCTGCAGCTGCTGACCGGCGACATACATCGTGTTTCCATTAAAGATGGCGTCGGTAGCCCCCCCGGGCAGCGCAATGCGCGCGGTCGCGGTAAGCGCAATGCCGGCCGGCCCGGTCGATCCAGTGTTCAACGAAGCCGGCGTAAGCGGCACCACCGTCACCCCGGCTGCAGTCCCGCCACACTCCGGCCCACAGTCAAGCACGTAGGCGGCGGTGCCGTCTGGCGAGAAGACCGCCTTTTCCGGCCGATCGAAGCCGGCCGACCCTGCGTTGACGGGGTACGCGCAGTAAATCGGCAGATTTTGCGGCTCGCAGTCCTGCGCGGGCACGCCGTTATACGCAAAATGCGGGTTGTTGATCGCCTGCTGCTGTTGCACCTGGTTCAGGTGCACTACGCTGAAGACCTGATCGGAGTTCTGCAAAAATCCCAGGCCGATGGTGCCGCCAGGGTTGAGCGAGACGCGAAAGATTCCCGGAACGTTCAAAAAGAAAATGCCGGAAGCACTGTCCGAGATGGTAAGCACGTGGTTCTGCTGCTGGGCCGCAAGCAGATACTGGTGGCTGGGCGTGATGTAGATGCTGGAAGCGATGCCGCCGAGCTGGCTGGCGCTATAGTTGCCTGTACCCGCGACACTTTCGGAGGAGTAGTTGACCAGGCTGAAGCTGCCATCGCCTTGGTTGAAGACGCCCCCGGTCTGCTCCGCCGGCTGATTCTGGATGCTGACGGGAAGACTGCCGGCGTAGCCGCCGATGGTCGGCAGCGAAGCGGCCGAGTTGTACACGTGGCGGATGTCGTACTTGGCATCCACCTCTTCCAGCACCCCTTTTGTAAAGGCGCTCGGGTTCTGCACCGCAATCAGTACCCGGTTCAGCACCAGGCTCGCCGGCAGCGGGCGATTGCCGAAGTAATAGCTTTTACCGCACGCCGAAAGGCCGAAAGAAACTGCCAGCAGGGCCACCCACACAGAGCCGATACGCAGACTACGCTTGTTCTTAAGCTTCAAACTTCAAACCTCATCCTTCATCCGGCATCTCGTTGCGGGCGAGCCCCCGGCGCCTGCCAAAGCGCATCTTTACCCCGGTACGTTACCCGGGTGCAGCCGCTCCCGGCAGACAGCCAAGTATAACAAAGGGATGGACGCTCGCTGCCAATCGCCGACACGCCGGCTTAGCATGGTCCGTACGGTCCGGAGGGCCCGGCACGCATGATCGATCAGGCCGACCTGCCCCCCGCGCGCAATCGCCTCCACACTCTTTTCGGCGAAAACACCGTGCTCTGCGACGGCGCCATGGGTACCACGCTGTATGAGCGCGGCGTCTTTATCAACCGCTGCTACGACGAGCTGAACCTGTCGCAACCGGCCCTGGTGCGTGCCGTGCATGACGAGTACCTGATGGCGGGCGTCACCCTGCTTGAAACCAATACCTTCGGCGCCAACCGCTTCCGGCTCGCCCGCTTCGGCCTTGAAGACCAGACAGCCGCCATCAACCAGGCCGGCGCCCGGCTTGCACGAGAGGCCGTGGCGCAGCTGGCCGACAAGCAGGCCGGCAACGCATATGTCGCCGGCTCGATCGGCCCGCTTGGCGTCAAGCTCGAGCCGCTGGGGCGTACCTCGATTGCCGACGTACGGGCGGCGTACGCCGAACAGGTCCGCGCGCTGGCTGAAGGCGGCCCCGGCCGCGGCGTCGATCTGCTGCTTATTGAAACCGTCATGTCGCTCCAGGAAGCCGAACATGCCCTTGCCGCCGCCCGCGAGGCAGCACCGGAGCTGCCTGTCGCCGTCATGGTCACGGTAGACGATGAAGGCATCTGCCTGGACGGCACGCTGCCGGAGACGGCGGCTGCCCGGCTCGCCGGCTGGGGCGCTGACGGCGTGGGAGTGAACTGCTCGACCGGCCCGGCAACGGTGCTTACAGCAGTTGAAAGCATGGCAGCCGGCACCCACCTGCCGCTCTTCGCCATGCCAAATGCCGGCATGCCGCGGGCGCTCGACGGCCGCAACATCTACCTGTGCTCGCCCGAGTACATGGCCAGCTTCGCCCGCAAGTTCCTCAAAGCGGGGGTGCAGTTTATCGGCGGCTGCTGCGGCACCACGCCCGCGCACATCCGCGCCATGAGGTCCTTTTTGCGAGCCGAGCAGGCGCAAAGGAACAGCCTGCAGCCTTCCCGCGCAACCGCCGTCGCCTCCCAGCCAGACGACATCGCCCCGCCCGCGCTCGGCGAGCGCTCGAAGATCGGCCGCCTGATCGCCGAAGGCAGCTTTGTCACCATGGTCGAGATCGTGCCTCCGCGCGGCATCGACACCCGCAAGGAGCTGGAAGGTGCGCGCCTGCTCGCCTCGCACGGCATTGACGCGATCAACATCCCGGACTCCCCGCGCGCCTCGGCCCGCATGAGCGCCCAAAGCCTGTGCATCCAGGTGCAGCAGCAATGCGGCATGGAGACCGTGCTGCATTACACCTGCCGCGACCGTAATCTGCTGTCCATCCAGTCCGATCTCCTCGGTGCCGCGTCCCTCGGGCTCAAAAACATTCTTTGCCTCACCGGCGATCCGCCAAAGCTGGGCAACTACCCCGACGCAACTGCTGTGTTTGACGTGGACGCCATCGGATTGGTGAATATTGTCCGGCGTTTGAATCACGGGCTCGATATCGGGGGCAACTCGATCGGGGCCTCGATCGGCGTCAGCATCGCGGTTGCGGCCAATCCGGGCGTCCCGGATATCGAGAACGAGATTCGCCGCTTCGCCGCCAAGGTAGAAGCCGGAGCTGAGTACGCCATCACCCAGCCCGTCTTCGACCTGCGTCTGCTTGAGACCTTTTTGCGCCGGGTTGAGCAGTTTCGCATCCCGGTCGTGGCCGGCATCTGGCCGCTGACCAGCCTGCGCAACGCCGAGTTTATGAAGAACGATCTGCGGGTCGCCGTGCCGGATGAGATCATGCTGCGGATGCAGGCAGCCGGCAGCCCGGAGGCCGGCAAAGACGCTGCGCGGGAAGAAGGTGTCCGCATAGCGCAGGAGATGCTGGCCACTGCGCGGCCCATGGTGCAGGGTGTGCAGGTGAGCGCGCCCTTCGGGCGTTACGGTTGTGCGATCGACGTGCTCGATGCGGTGCTGGCGGAGAGGGCCACCGCGGTCAGCCGTTGACCCGAAAAGCGCCGCAGGCAGAAGCCCCCCAAGAAGCGGGCGGCGGCCGCGCAGGCAGCCTTGCCCTTGACATACCATGATGCAATGGCAACCTTCGAAGAATCCCTCAAGCAACTCGAGACCATCGTAGGCCGCCTCGAACGCGGCGATCTACCCCTTGAAGAGTCGATCCAGCTCTTCGAACAAGGCATGAAGCTTTCCTCCGACTGCAAGGAACAGCTCGACCAGGCCGAAGGCAAGGTTCAGATCCTGATGCGCCAGCGCGACGGCTCGATGGAGCCGCAGCCGTTCCCCGCGCAGAAGGGCTAGACCTTGGCCCTCCTCAGCACTTCCGCTTAAGGGCAACGAAAGTCAAACCATGGTGCGTTGCGAACTAACGACGGAGATCGATGCACCCGTGCAGCGATGCTTTGACCTGGCGCGCAGCATAGAGGTTCACCTACTCGGCACGCAGAACACAGGCGAACAAGCGGTGGAAGGGGTGACCACCGGACTGATCGGCCCAAATCAGTATGTGCGCTGGCGCGCCAAACACCTCGGCGTGCGTCAATCCCTCACGAGCAAAATCACGGCCTTCGCCTCGCCCAGTCACTTTCAGGACACCATGGTCGCAGGCGCCTTCCAGTCGTTGCAGCATGACCACTTCTTTGAGGCTTTGCCCGGGGGTGGTACCCGGATGAGAGATGTGTTGCTCTTCGCAGCGCCCGTGCCGCTCATCGGCCTTGTCGTAGAAAAGCTCTTTCTGGAGCGCTACATGACGCGCTTTCTCCAGAGCCGCAATGCAGTTCTGAAGCAGGTCGCAGAGTCGGACCGATGGTCGGAGTTTCTTCCCGCGAGTCTTGCGGCGGAACCGAGGCAATCCGCTCAGCAACCCGCCCTCAACACTCGTTCGCTTTAGGCAGCAACGTGCCTAACCGGCGTGCTTTTGCTCACGCGCGGTGGCGCCGGGCAAAGCGCCACAAAGCCGCTCCCGCACAAAGGCAACTACTTCATCGGTCAAGAACCCCGGTCCGCGCACCGCAAACTGCGGCTTGCCTGCGATGAGCCGGAGGGATACACCCTTCCACTGCGGCTCCAGCGCCCGTTCCACCCGCAGAATGGCGTCGGCGCGATCCAGGTAGCGCAGCGCCGACTCCTTGAAGTCCGCAGTGCCCGCATCGAGCACGCTCAGGTAGAGCGCCGGCCGCACAAACTGCAAAATGCTGTTCGACTCAACAATGGCGTGGCCCCCGGCAGCCTCGCATCCCTCGATCTCGCGCCGGAGACGCGGCATCGCGTCGGCCAGCATGCCCACCCGCGTGCGCACCCACAGCGAACGCTCCGCCCCCGCAGCCAGATACCGCGCGCTGTCCGTTCCCGACGAACCTGAACGCTCCTCGCTCACGGCCAGCGTGTGATCGTCAGTCTGGCAGTCGCAAGGCGCGCCGTCCGCGGTGCAAAAGCCGTGGCCGTACTGGGTGATCTTGAACGCGGTCCAGCGCAGCTCCGGCAAGGCGGCGATCAGTCCCGCGACGACCGAGGTTTTGCCGATATTGCGGGAGTGCCCGCCGACCACCACCAGCGCCATGGCTACTTCCTTTCTTCCTGCGCGCCCGCTCCGCCACGCCGCCCGCGCGCCAGCCGCCCTAGCGACGCCCACTCCCGCAGGTACTGTTTCACCGGCTTGGCCGGCGTCCCCCAAAACAGCTCTCCCGGTCCGCGCAGCGTCTTGTGCGGCAGCACTCCTGCCTGGCCGCCGAGGATGACCCCTTCCCCCACGCCCGCATGGTCCCCAATGCCGACCTGGCCGCCAAGCACCGCCCCTCTGCCGATCGTGCTCGACCCGGAGACGCCGGTCTGCGCGGCGATCACGACATCCTCCCCAATGCGCACGTTGTGGCCCACATGCACCAGGTTGTCG
>CAXTPL010000041.1:13301-20689 GCA_964246065.1 uncultured Acidobacteriaceae bacterium | reverse complement strand
CGTTTTATCATGACTCAGCCTTTAAGATATCTAGGAAATTACTTGGTAGGAGTGAGTAGAACAACCTGGCGCGGCAGCTCGTGCTCTTCTAAGTCCTGAACGTCGCCCGAGGGATAATCACTCTTATTGATACCGACGGCAAGGATGACACCCTGCTTGCTGATACTCATTGCATCGACCAGAACGATTGCAGCGTCGGTACTGAATGCATTCAGATCCTGCATGCCCGCTGCGGGGGTCCAAAGAAAAGCATGGTTGCCGATCGGCGAATCTGAGGTGCCGACAACATTATCGTTATCGTCGATATCGCGCGCCCTGCTGGTGGTGCCTCCGGAGAGCGTTCCCAAATCCCGCGGGTTGATCGTACCGGCTGACCACAGAACCGCGTGCATCCTCACCGTCGTTTCATCGTAGGCGGTGGCCAGGCCAACCATGTCGCCCTTGTCGTTGATACTGTCCGCCTCGCTGCTGGTGTACGTGGCCGGCGTATCGAGCGGGATGATTCCACCCTTGTCAGGCCAAAGAACTGCCGTAAGGCTGCCTTCGCCGGCATACCCGACAATGTCGCCGCGGCTATTGATGTCCAAGGCCCTGGTGCTCTGCATGCCCTGCAGTCCGGGCAAGCCGGTCACCTTTCCCTGGCGCGTCCACCATGCGGCACGCACGCCGCCGGCGCCGCTTGAAAAGCCGACTGTTTCACCCTTGTCGTTGATGCCGAACGCGCCCCCGCTCGTATCCTCATCGAGCAGCGGCAGCAGCTGAAAACCCGTGTGACGAATCGCGCGAAACGGAAGCACGGCGGTGGGACCATTGATGATGCCCGCGATCTCGCCGCTATCGTTGATGCCGTAGGAGGCGCTGAAGTCTGTCACCTGCTGCTCTGTGATGGCATCAAAGCCGGCGCCGGATAAGAGAAACGCCGCTGAGGCCTGGTTGGATACCGTGTTCTTGTATCCGCCAACCACTTCACCGAGCGAATTGACGCGTCGCACCACGGCACTCGATCCGGGATTGTTGAGCGTGCCCAGGACGGTGACTGTATATTGCGGCGACGCGGGCGGCGCGCCTTGGACAGCGGGTGCAAAAAGAGCAGCTACCCCGGCAACAAGCAGTGGCGGCAGGCAGGGGAAAGAGCTTGCCTCGGATCGGCAGAAAAAGAGAGACTTCATGGATTAGACCTCGGAGAAAATGGGACGGAGCAGAAGGGTTGACTCGTTCTGCTCGTCTTTTTGTTTCCGCGAGCCTCAAACCATTCGGGGAGGGTCTGCACTGTGCAAGTGCGACCATCGCTGCCGGAGTCCTTTGAAGAATCCCAGAGATCAGGCTGGACGTCAAGCAAGAAGTGAAGATGGAGGCGATGCGCGCAGGGTAGAAGAAGCGTACGGAGCAGCGCGACAGGGGGAGCGGGCAGGTCCGCACGCGCCCGGCTTCCATCGAAGCGTGCCAGTGGGCGGCCTCCCGCAGAAGCCATACTGTAATAGTGACTGACACAGATCAGGCCGTCGACCAGCCTTGGCCGCCGGCAGCGCCCGTCAGATGATCTTCAGGTAGCTTTTTGAATTATGACGCGTAGGGGTTCATAGCGCGTCCTTCGGGTCATGGTTCCGAGTCGCGGTGCGCGCGCATGGCAGCCAAGCCATCAAAGAGTAGACGAACAAACCAGCTCCGGCCCAGCCCGGGCGTACGCTAAGATCATGGCGGAGAGACAGGGATTCGAACCCTGGGTACCCTTTCGAGTACGCCGCCTTTCCAAGGCGGTACATTCAACCACTCTGCCATCTCTCCGGCCTAGCGTGGAGTTTACCATAGCACCGCTTTGAAACAACCAGGCCCAACACTCCGGGAGGCGGCCCGGTCTTCTGCTCTTCTTTTCCACATCTTTGCTACTCAGTGGCATCCAAACGAAGCAGCGCTGTAAGCGAACGACAGCGGCTACTTGCACTGCGCAACGCAGGTGGAAGCCTGACATCGCAGGTGGCGCTTCATCAGCCAGCCGCCTCCGCAAGCGCATACTGGAAGCCCGATCCACGCCTCTCTACCCGCTCCACAAAGGAGTTTCTCCGAGCATGAGCACACTTTCCCCGGAACTGCTGCAGAATATGCACGCCTACTGGTGCGCAGCCAACTATCTCACCGTAGGCCAGATTTATCTGCAGGACAATGCGTTGCTGGAGCGGCCCCTCACCGTGGCCGACATCAAGCCCCGCCTGCTTGGCCACTGGGGCACTACCACCGGGCTCAACTTTATCTACACGCATCTCAATCGGCTCATCTGCGAGCACTCGGTCAACATGATGTACGTCATTGGCCCCGGCCATGGCGGCCCCGGCATTGTGGCACATACCTATCTTGAGGGCTCCTACACAGAGACCTATCCTAGCGTCGAGCGCTCCAAGGACGGCATCAAGCGGCTCTTTCGGCAGTTCTCCTGGCCCTACGGCATCCCGTCCCACGTTGCGCCGGAAACACCCGGTTCCATCCACGAGGGCGGCGAGCTCGGCTACTCGCTCCTCCATGCCTTTGGAGCTGCGTTTGACAATCCTGACCTGGTGGTCACCTGCGTGGTCGGCGATGGCGAAGCAGAAACAGGTCCGGCCGCCACCAGCTGGCACTCCAATAAATTTCTCAACGCGAAGACCGACGGAGCCGTCCTTCCGATCCTGCACCTGAACGGCTTCAAAATCGCAAATCCTACCGTGCTGGCGCGCATTCCTGAGGAGGAACTGCTTGCGCTGTTCAAGGGCTACGGCTACAAGCCGCACCTGCTCGCGGGCGACGACCCGATGGAGATGCACGCAAAGTTTGCCGAACTGTTGGAAACGGTTTACGCCGAGATTCGCGCCATCCAGAAGCAGGCCCGCGCAGGGGGCGATGCGTCGGCGCAACCGGGCGCGCGCCCTGTCTGGCCCATGATCATTCTGAAAACACCCAAAGGCTGGACCGGGCCCAAGGTGGTCGACGGCAAGCCGGTCGAGGGTACCTGGCGAGCCCACCAGGTACCGCTCGATAACGTACGCCACAGCCCCGAGCACCTGCGGCAGCTGGAAGAATGGATGCGCTCCTACAAACCGGAAGAGCTCTTCAACGAGCAAGGCGTGTTACACAAGCACATCGCCGACCTGGCGCCCAAGGGCAACCTGCGCATGGGGATGAACCCCCATGCCAACGGCGGCCTGCTGCTTGAACCGCTCGAGCTGCCGACGTTTGAAGATTACGCTGTCAAAATCGACGCCCCCGGCTCGGCCGAAGCAGAAGCCACGGCCGTGCTCGGCAGCTATCTCCGCGATGTCATGCGGGCAAATCTCGCGTCGAAAAATTTCCGCGTCTTTGGGCCGGACGAGACTGCCTCCAACCGTTTGCAGGCGTTGTACGAAGCCACGCCAAAGCGCTGGGAGGCCGAGTATGAGGCCGTGGATGAAAACCTCGGCCTTGAAGGCCGCGTCATGGAGATACTCTCAGAACATTGCTGCGAAGGCTGGCTCGAGGGCTACCTGCTCACTGGCCGCCATGGCCTGTTCTCCTGCTACGAGGCCTTCATCCACATTATCGACTCGATGTTCAACCAGCACGCCAAGTGGCTCAAGGTCACGCGCAGCCTGCCCTGGCGCAAGCCGATTGCCTCACTGAATTACCTGCTTAGCTCGCACGTGTGGCGGCAGGACCACAACGGCTTTTCTCACCAGGATCCCGGGTTTATCGATCATGTTGCCAATAAGAAATCCGAGATAGTCCGCATCTATCTTCCACCGGACGCCAACTGCCTGCTTTCCGTCGGCGCGCACTGCCTCAAATCGCAGAATTACGTTAACCTGATCGTTGCCGGCAAACAGCCTGCGCCCGTATGGCTCGATATGGAGTCTGCCGTTCGGCACTGTACGGCGGGCCTGGGGGTGTGGGCCTGGGCTTCAAACGACGGCACACCGAGCGATGGCAGCGCGGATGAGGGCGGCGGCGGCAAACCGGCCAGCGGCAGCGGCTTGAGTGGCGTGGCCGGCGCCAGCGGCGACCCCGATGTGGTGATGGCCTGTGCCGGCGACGTGCCTACGCTTGAAACGCTTGCCGCTGTGTCGCTGCTCAAGGCGCACTGGCCCGACGTCAAGGTGCGGGTCGTCAACGTGGTCGATCTGTTTACGCTGCAACGGCCGAGCGAGCACCCGCACGGCATCCACGAAGAGGATTTCGATCGGCTCTTCACCAAGGACAAACCTGTCATCTTTAACTATCACGCTTACCCGGCGCTGATTCACTCGCTCGTCAACGGCCGCACCAATGAGCGCAACTTCCACGTGCACGGCTTTCAGGAAGAAGGCACCACGACCACTCCGTTCGACATGTGCGTGCTCAACCATATCGATCGCTACACGCTCGCGCTCGACGCGATCGTGCGCATCCCGCGCATGGCCGGGCAGGTCGCGAAAGCAAAGCAGTGGCACTCTGAACGCATGCAGGAGCACAAGCTTTACGTCTCAGAGCATGGGGAAGACATGCCGGCAGTGCGGGACTGGCGCTGGGATCATCCCTCTGCCGACGAATCAGGCTCGGGCGAAGACACGGGAGGCGACAACTCGTAAACCGCGGGGACATTAGGGATCAGGCGGCGCATGGCCCTGCTATGCTGGGGCTTACTCTGGAAAGCCCCCACCTAGGTAGACCGGGCTGTGCCCAGCGCCGCAGGCGCTGCCCCTTTTGCCTGTAAAATCGCGATGCGGGGCGCGGAATGTAGATGGAACGCAAAACAAGTCTCGGCCTTAGGAAAGGAGCTTTCGAAGCATGAACACCTGGAGCTCCCCTGTCACGCAGCATATTGCCGCGTTCGGCATCATCGGTTTCGCCCTGCTCATGCTCGCCGCGGTCGCCGCCCGGGTCGTCCTGGCGCGATCGCGAGCCGGTCGAGCCCAGTCCCAGGTAGCCCCAAACACAAGCGAGCGGGCCAGCGAGCACGTACTTGGGGCTATCGGCGGTCCTTCCACCTACCGGTCTGTGAAACAAAGAAAATAATCCGGTCCACGGGTGCCAGCGGCTAGCCGCCGTCTCCTACGCCTTTGTCGGGTGTCTTTGCTCCTGATCCTCCTGGTCCTCCTGTTGATCCTCCTGGCCCGCTCAGGCTCGCAGGCTTGGTCAGCAGCTGCAAAATGGCCGGTGCAGAGGCTCCGATATTGATCGCCAGCAGAGGCTTGCCGGCCTCTTCCGCAATCGCGAGACTGCCGGCAATTGCGGTCACCAGCAGGCGGACAAACCAGAAAAGCGGGTTCTTATAGTAGGCAGGCAGGCCGCTTGCATCGGCAGCCTTGATCTCGTTGTAGAGCGACAAGATCTCAATGGCCAGGCTGCCGCCCGCTCCCCACCAGAATGCCATCATCGGCGTCAACGTAGGCATGGGAGCGGCAGCCGGTGCGTCGGTAAACATAGGCGGCATAGTACATGCTGCCCGGCGGAAAGCCCAAGCGATCTTCTGCCCGGCATGGGCCACAATCAAATTGCGCCCGCCAGCCGTAACCGCCAGCCGTAACCGCCAGCCGCAACCACCAATTGCAACCGCCAGCCGCAGCCACGCGCCGGCGTTGCGCCGCCGACGCCGCGCCGCCGGCTCGAGCAGATCCTGTCCCTCAGAACCTCCAGCCGCGACGAAAGACCAAAAACGATTGAGCGGATCTCTCCTTTCCCAGCATAGAATCGCGAAGACTGCCGGGGACCTGAGTTCCCTGAGGAGTGGACAGCCCTACCCATGAAGAGCAAGTCCATCGCTGCCCTCTATCTCCTGCTTGCCATGGTTGCGGCCATCAGCATGGCGTACTACCTGGCCGGTGCGGTTGCGCTGCGTGAAGAGTTCTTCCACGCCAACCGCTACGCCCGTGCGCCGTTTGGTTTCGGTGACGACGGCCAGACGCTGAGCGACGTTCGAAAAGAAGCCTCGGCTGCCGGGATTTCGGACGGCCAATCCTTGCTCGAGCTCAACGGCAAGCCATTTACCGGCTACGCCCAGTTCCATGCATTCCTCCAGCATGCCAAGCCCGGAGACTCACTCCAGGCAGCCGTTCGCCAACCTTCCGGAAAAGCGCTGACCGTTCGCGTGCGACTCGCTGCAGGAGAAGGCCCAGATTTTTCTTTCTGGGGCTACCTGACTTTTCTTGCACCGGTTCTCGGCGTTCCTCTGCTCGGCCTCCTCGTCGGGTACTGGATCGTGGGTGGTAGGCCGCGTGATCTGAATGCGTGGCTGGTGCTCGTCTTGCTTGCATTTCCTGAGACCGCCTACGGAAATCTAGACTGGAAGTTTTGGCCCGCACCCTGGTATATGGTGCTGGGCTTATGGAACCTACTCGTTCAATTCTTCGTCTTCCCTGCGCTGGCATGGTTCGGCCTTCTGTTTCCAGAGCGCTGGAGAGTCGATCTCCTTTTTCCTTGGCTCAAGTACGTAATCCTGGCAGCCGCTGTATGTGTGCTCGGCTTAGAGCTCACGTTCTATGTGGGGCAGTTTGCCGACCTTTCGCTGGTCCAGTCGACGATGCTGCTGCAGCACTGGACCGATCGGCTCAGTGCCGGGATGCAGGTAGCCTGCGTTGTGCTCTTCCTTGCGGCGGTCTTTGACAAATTGCGTTCCGCCTCAACGGCAGACGCTCGCCGGCGTATGCGCGTCTTGGCTGTCGGCAGCGGCTTGTCGCTTGGTCCGCTGCTCGTGATCTTTGTGGTGGTGCCGCTGTTTGGAGCCAACCCGCATCATGGCAACTGGTTCTCCATCGTCGTGCCGTTCCTTGCGCTGTTTCCAATTACCCTCGCCTATGTCCTGATCGTGCAGCGCGCTATGGACGTGCGCATTCTGCTTCGCATGGGTGTCCGATACGTGCTTGCGCGAGCCAGCCTGCTCATTGTTGAGAGCGCGCTCGTCGCTTTTCTGCTCGCGCGCTTCATTGTGCCGATGATGGCGCGCAAAGAGCATCCCTTCCTCAACTTTGCCCTGCTGGTCATCTGCATCGTCGGCCTCTTTCTGATCTTTCTGCAGCAGGGCAGCCTCGGCGAACGCCTGCAACAATGGCTCGACCGCAGATTTTTTCGCGAGGCTTACAACAGCGAGCTGGTCTTGAGCGAACTTTCCGACCAGGTGCGTCAATTAACCGACCAGAGCGCGCTGATCGATACGGTCCTCAAGCGGGTGGCCGAGGTCCTGCACGTGACCGAGGCCGCCATCCTGCTCCGCAACGCCAACATCTTCCAGTTGCAGCAGGCGCTCGGCGGCGGCGGCATGGCTCCGGGCGCACCGCTCGCGCTGATGGAGGGCTCGGCAACCGTACAAAACCTGCTGCGCACCAAGCAGCCGGCGACTGTATACCGCGATCGGCCGGAGGCCTGGTTTGCCGAGGCCGGCACGGATGAAAAGGCCGTGCTGCAGCAGA
>CAXTPL010000041.1:9804-13291 GCA_964246065.1 uncultured Acidobacteriaceae bacterium | reverse complement strand
CCTCTGAGCGCTTGGGCCCAAGCGCTCAGAGGAGCCGTACACCCCGACCGACCTGCGCACCTTGCAGTCGGTCGCCGCGCAAACCGGCCTCACACTTGAAGTAGTTGCCCTGGTGCGAACACTGGCTGACCAGGCAGCCCAGCGCGAGCGCATGAGCCGCGAGATCGAGATCGCACGCGAGGTGCAGCAGCGGCTGTTCCCGCAAAGCATCCCGGCCATCGGCGGCGTGAGCCTGGCAGGCATGTGCCGCCCGGCGCTTGAGGTCGGCGGCGACTATTACGACCTTATCTCGCTGGCAGACGGGCTGCTGGGCTTTGCCATCGGCGACGTTTCGGGCAAGGGTATCTCGGCCTCGCTCATCATGGCCAGCCTGCGCGCCTCGCTGCGCGGGCTGCTGCTCGACGGCTGCGGCGACCTGGCAAGCACGATCGAAAAGATCAACCGGCTCGTGTATGAAGCCTCATCCAGCAGCCGCTACGCCACCTTCTTCTTTGCCACCTACAACCCGGCAACTCGCGTGCTGCGCTACGTCAACGCCGGCCACAACCCGCCTATGCTCATCAGGGCCCGCAAAGGCGCGTGTGAGCGGCTTGAGGCTTGCGGCCCGGTCGTCGGCCTTTTGCCGTTTACCGCCTACACAGAGCAGGCGCTGGTGCTCGACCCGGGCGACCTTCTGATCGCCTACACAGACGGCATCAGCGAGGCCATGACCCCGGACGATGAGGAGTGGGGCGAGGATCGCATGCTGGACGCCGTGCCGCGCGGTGCTTCCGCATCCAAGGTGCTGGAATCGCTTTTCGCCGCCGCCGACGCATTTACCGCAGGCGCTGAGCAGCATGACGATATGACCCTGCTCGTCATGGAACTCACCCCTGCATGACGGCTCCCCCTCCGCGCGCCTGGGCCGGCGCGCTGCGGCTGCGGCCCTGATCCAAGGAGAGTGCCTTGCCGAACGACGCAGCACACGAGCAGCCATCCATCCTCGTTCTCAACAGCGGCTCGTCTTCGTTGAAGGCTGCCCTGTTTGCGCTTCGACCGGAAGGCGACCCTGAGCGGCCTCTGCTCGAGGCAAATGCCACCGGCATCGGGCAAAGCTCCGGCAAGCTGGTCATCGCGGGCGCCGATGGCGAACCCCTCGCCGACGATCCGCACACCTACCAGTCGCAGACAGAAGCGCTTGAAAAGATCGCCGGCAGCCTCCGGGAGCGCGGCGCCGGCGCTCCAGCTGCCATAGGGCACCGGATTGTGCATGGCGGCATGCACCTGACGCGGCACCAGCGGCTTACCGCAAGCGTGCTCAGGCAATTGGAGCAGGCAACGCACTTTGCGCCGCTCCATATCCCCAGCTCGCTGGCGCTCATCCGTAGGTCGGAGGAGCTTTACCAAGGCGTGCCTCAGTTTGCCTGCTTTGACACAGCCTTTCACCAGACGCTGCCTGAAGCAGCCTGGCGACTTCCCTTGCCCGACGCATACGCCGAGCAAGGGCTGCGCCGGTACGGCTTTCACGGGCTTTCCTATGAGTCGATCGTGGCGCAGCTGCGCGCTGAGCCTGCCAGGCTCCCGGAGCGCATCGTGGTCGCCCACCTCGGCAGCGGCTCCTCGCTTGCCGCTCTGCTGCGCGGCCGGTCCATCGATACGTCGATGGCCTTTACCCCGGCCGGCGGCGTGCCCATGGCTACACGCACCGGCGACCTGGACCCCGGCGTGCTGATCTACCTGCAGCGCACGGCCGGGCTCACCCTGGATGAGGTCGAAGCGCTGGTCAACCACGATGCCGGGCTCAAAGCGCTCGCAGGCAGCACACCCGATATGCAAAAGCTGGAAGCGTCCGCGGCAGACCAGTCCGCCCCCCGGGCTGCAAACCGCGCCGCGCTCGCCATTGACATCTTCGCGGCGGCCGTAGCGAAGACCGTCGCCGCCTACATCGTGAGCCTTGAAGGCCTGGACCTGCTGGTCTTCACCGGCGGCATCGGTGAGCACAGTGCCGCCTTTCGGGCGGGGATAGTCGATCGTCTACGCCCGCTTGGGGTCGCGCTTGACCCTGACCGGAATGCCAGGCACGCCGGAACCCTTTCCTCAGCCGGCAGCCGTGTGGTGGTCCGCGTCCTGCCGGCCCAGGAGGACCTTCAGATCGCCCGGCACGTGCGGACCCTGCTTGCACCCGAGCGGCCCCGGGTACCTTCAGAGGCATCCCAATGACCTGGAGCCGCAAACTCTTAAACATTTCAGATTTCGGCTTAGGATAACGTAAACTCGGAGTGAGGCGATCAAGGCTCCGGGCTTCCGGCTCTTGCGCGGTGGGTTGGAGCCGCGGAACGCTGCTTGCGCGCACGCACGCGCGCCCCCTTTTTAAGGAGGCGCAGGAAGGATCATCACAACCGCATGCGCCTGCTCCACGTCATCCATGGGCTTTCCCCGGCAGATGGCGGACCCCCTGAAAACCTCCGGCAGCTTGGCTACGCCTTCCGCGACATCGGGGTGGAGATGGTGGTGGCTTCGCAAGACCTGCCGGATGCCCCGTACCTATCCATCTATCCTTTCGAAATCCATGCCCTTGGGCCTTCCACGGGCTCCTACGGGTACAGCCGACGCCTGCTGCACTGGCTTCAAGCGCATGCGGCAGAGTTTGACGGCATCGTGGTGGAAGGGGTGTGGCAGTACAACGGAACCGCCGTACGCCGCGTGGCACGCGGGCGGGTGCCGTACCTGGTGTTTACGCACGGCATGCTCGACCCATGGTTTCAGCGAGAGTACCCGCTGAAGCACGTAAAGAAGTACGCCTACTGGTTTGCCCGTCAGCACGCGGTGCTCCGCGATGCTTATCGGGTCATCTTTACTACCGAGCAGGAGCAGCAGCTTTCGACCGTAAGTTTTTGGCCGCACGACTGGCGGTCGGCGGTGGTGCCGCTCGGCACCAACCGCCCCCCGGGCGACCCGGCAGAACAGGTGCATGCCTTTTTCGAGATCTGCCCGGCAGCGGCCGGTCGCAGGCTCGCCCTGTTTCTCGGCCGGATCCATGTCAAAAAAGGCTGTGACCTGCTGCTTGAGGCCTTTGCCCGCGTCGCGGGCGAGCATCCGGACTTTGATCTGGTGATGGCCGGGCCGGACCAGACCGGGATGCGCGCGGAGCTGGAGCGCCGGGCAGCCGAGCTCGGCATCGCTCCGCGGGTCCACTGGCCGGGCATGCTCCAGGGCGACACCAAATGGGGCGCTTTTCAGGCTGCGGAGGTCTTTATCCTCCCTTCGCACCAGGAGAACTTCGGCATCGCCATCGCCGAAGCGATCGCCTGCGCAAAACCTGTGCTCATCTCCGACAAGATCAATATCTGCCACTACGTTACAGAAGATCGGGTCGGCTTTGTAGAAACCGATACGGTGGACGGGACCGAACGCCTGCTGCGCCAGTGGCTTGCGCTTGCGCCTGAGGAGAAGCAGGCAATGGTCGCCCGCACCTCGGCCTGCTTTGACAAGCGCTTTTCTATGCGCA
>CAXTPL010000041.1:890-9794 GCA_964246065.1 uncultured Acidobacteriaceae bacterium | reverse complement strand
TGCGCGCCATCTTTGAGCAGGCCAAGGCAGCCCGGTAGAGGGCTGCCGTTCCCACCCGGTCCACTCTACCCGGCGAGCAGCGTCCAAAGCTCCCATGCCAGAAGGCCCGAAAGCGCGAGGCCGGCATTGAAGAGCAGCGCGATCCGCACCCCGTGCACCGCGCCTGTGTTTGGGTCCTGCGACAACATCGAGTCAAGATCGGTATACGGGGCTGCGTCAGGGACATAGGCGCCCTGCGCGGCTACCGGAGAGCTGTGCGTAGTCTTGCCCGGGTACACGGCCGGGAGCATGGACCCGGGCAGCGTTGCATGGGCGCTTCCCTGCTTGCGAACAGGGGCCTTGGCCGAGGGATGCGTTTCGAGCGAAAGTGTCTGCATGGCTGCGTTCTCCGTTAGTGACTCTATCGACAGGAGAACCGGTTTACGCGAGAGAATGCATGGCGGATGAAGCGTTCTTCCTTAATTGGAACCGCAGGCTGCTGCTTCCCTTTTCGGCACCTGGCATGCCGCCGATCTCTGCCGCAGCTCTTGCAAGGGCTGCTTTTGCCTGGGCGAGCTTGCTTGCAGCAGCGCCAAAGTCCGCAGGTCCGCTCGCCTTGACGCAGGATGGGCGCGCCTCTAGATTGAAAGAGGGAGCGAGGCTCCCCAAGGTGAGCCTGCCGGTATGCACTCCTCCCACTACTTCTGGAACTACCTCCCTCTGCTGATCCAGATTGTGATTGCGGTTGGCATGGGCTGCTCCATGGCCGCCGGCTCCTGGCTGATCGGCAAACACAAGCAATCCAAGGCAAAGCTGGCTGCCTATGAGTGCGGCATCCCGGCTGAGGGCGATGCGCGCGGCCGTTTCTCGGTCCGCTTCTATATGGTCGCGATGCTGTTCATCCTTTTCGACGTGGAAGCCGTGTTTATGCTGCCGTGGGCGGTCATCTACCGGCAGCTGCCGGCCATCACCGGCTCCCGCATGTTCGGCTTCTGGGAGATCCTGGTGTACCTCGGCTTTGTCGGCGTAGGCCTGTTCTATATCTGGAAGAAGGGGATTCTCGACTGGTCTTCGGACAAGGCGGATATCTAAAACTATGCCGGCACTTACCTTAGACAAAGCGGCTGTTCTCTCCGAGATGAGCAGCAACCCGGCCGTTCGGGCCCTCCAGTCGCTCAGCCCCACCTGTATTCTCGACGCACGCTACGACCGCCAGGAGCTGACCCTTACCGTCGCCCCGGAGACGATTCGCGAGGCTGCTGCGGCTGTGCAGCAGGCCGGCTACAACTTCTTCGAGGACATGACGGCTGTGGACTGGATCCCGGCTGAACCGCGCTTTCAGCTCAGCTACCACATCGTGTCGCATGCGCTCAAGGAGCGTGTTCGACTGCGCACCTTTGTCGACTCGCTCGATGCCTCGCTGCCCTCGATCACCCCGGTCTGGGTTTCGGCCGACTTTTACGAGCGCGAGGTCTTCGATCTGTTCGGCATCCGCTTCCATGGCCATCCCAATCTGCGCCGCATCATGATGCCGGAAGACTGGCAAGGCCACCCTTTGCGGAAAGATTATCCCGTGGAAGGCTTCCGCTAGGCGGCCTTTTCTACACACACTGATCTGCACCCTGCGCCGCCCGCGACGACCGCCCGGCAGGGTACGCGGCCTTTCCGCACCAGGATCGATGGCGCACCGAGCGCCAGGAGATTGCTTCCATGAGCCAGTTTGTTGAGACAGCAAGCCTGATCGCCCCCCGTCCGGAGGACCCGACTAAAGACAGGACGATGATCCTGAACATGGGCCCCCAGCATCCTTCGACCCACGGGGTTCTCCGCCTGGTGGTTGAGATCGATGGCGAGACGGTTTTGCGCGTGGTCCCCGATATCGGCTATCTCCATACCGGCATCGAGAAGACGTGCGAAGCGAAGTTCTACCAGCAGGTCGTGCCGCTGACCGACCGCATCGACTACCTTTCGCCCCTTTCCAATAACCTGTGCTACTGCCTGGCGGTTGAAAAGCTGCTGGAGCTCGAGATCCCTGAGCGAGCCCAGTGGATTCGCGTCATGTTGAATGAATTGACTCGCCTACAGTCGCACCTGGTCTGGCTCGGCACCCACGCCATGGATATCGGCGCGCTGACGGTGTTTCTTTACACCTTCCGCGAACGGGAAGAGATCCTGCGCATCTTCGAGCATTTTTCCGGCCAACGCATGATGACCTCCTACTTCCGCATCGGGGGCATCGCGCTCGAGCCGCCTCTGGACCTGTTTGAGCGCATCCAGACCCTGATGCGGCGCATGCCGGACAAGATCGACGAGTACCAGAACCTGCTTACCGGCAACCCTATCTGGGTTGACCGGCTCAAGGGCGTCGGCTACCTGAGCCCGGAAGACGGCATCCGCATGGGCGTTTCCGGGCCGCCGCTTCGTGCCTCGGGGGTGGACTGGGACCTCCGCCGCGACATGCCGTACTCTTCCTATGACAAGTTTCAGTTCAAGGTGCCCATCCGTACGGAAGGGGATGTTTGGGCTCGCTACGTCATTCGCCTGGAAGAGATGCGGGAGTCGGTCAAGATCATCCAGCAGGCTCTGGATGGGCTGCCTGAGGGCGCCATTCATGCCGACGCGCCCAAGATCATCCTCCCGGAGCGCGAAAAGATGAAGACGGAGATGGAGTCGCTCATCTATCACTTCAAAATCGTCACCGAAGGCTTCCCTGTCCCGGCCGGGGAGGTCTTTCAGGCCATCGAGTCGCCGCGCGGCGAGATGGGCTACTACGTGGTCTCGGACGGCACGGCCAAGCCCTACCGCGTACACATGCGCAATCCTTCGTTTGCCACCCTCCAGGCGCTCGACACCATGTGCAAGGGACGATTGCTTGCCGACGTGGTAGCCGTGATCGGGTCAATCGATATTGTGCTGGGCGAGATCGACCGCTAATGATAGTTGCCGGCGCTGCCGCCATCTCCGACCAGGCGGCGCGGCAGGAGCTTTGGCTCTCGTTCGGCTCGGTGCTGCGGTCCTACCTTGCCGCGGCGCTTCTCAACAGCCCACATCACGCCTTTGTTTTGGCGCCTGCAACAGACTCTGTTGTCCTGGTCGCCCCGCAGCGCACGCTTCGGCTTACCATGGAAACAGCAGGTGGCCACGGCGCCTGGTCTTGCGAGGAGCAGGGGGGCAAAGAGCCCGCGCGCGGGTGCTTTCGGCTCTTGCTCGACGGCACGATTGCGTGGAGCGGGGCAGAACCGCCTGGAGCATCGGGACCTCCGCAAGAGATGGATGCGTTGGCCATTGCGCTGACGCGCCAGTTGCTGGCTTAGCGGCATCTCCGGAACATTTGCCGGTAAACAGAAGCAGAAACGACGTGAGACCGAGGACAGACAGACGATGAGCACACAAACGACGATCTTCTCGCCCGCACTCGCTGCCCGGCTCGACAACCTGGTCACGCTGTACCCGGTCAGGCGCTCGGCGCTCATCCCCATGCTCTTGTATGCGCAGGACGAGATCGGCTATTGCTCGGCTGAAGTCGTAAAGGAAGCGGCCGAGCGCTGCGGCATCACCGAGCTCGATGTGCGCAACGTGCTCTCCTACTACTCGATGCTGCGCACCGCGCCGCTCGGCAAGTACCACGTCCAGGTCTGCACCAACATCTCCTGCATGCTGCGCGGCGGGTACGAGATCCTGAACCACTGCCGAGAAAAGCTCGGCATCCACGAGAACAAAGGTGTGTCCGCAGACAAGCTCTTTTCCGTTGAAGAAGTGGAGTGTATCGGAGCCTGCTGCTGGGCGCCTGCGGTGCAGGTGAACTACGACTACCACGAGAATCTGACGCCTGCGTCGATGGACCAGGTGCTCGCCGGCTACGCGAGCAAGCCGCAGTAAATACGCAAACAACCGCCCGTGCGGGGCGGCGCCCACGTTGTGGGGGCCATTTCACTCGCGGCGTGGCAAGAGCACCAACCCGGAGGCACCATGTATCTTGTTTCCCATCCCGATGAAGTCAAAGTGGTCTCCATGCGCTTCGGCCAGGGAGCCGAAAAGATCGACAGGTACATGGAACTCGGCGGCTATGAACAGGCGCGGCGCTGCATCGATCTTGGGCCGGAAGGCATTATCAACGAGATGAAGGCGTCCAACCTCCGGGGGCGCGGCGGCGCCGGCTTTCCTACAGGGTTGAAGTGGTCCTTTGTTCCGAAGACCTCGGAAAAGCCGAAGTACATCCTGGTCAATGGCGACGAGTCCGAGCCGGGCACCTGCAAGGACCGCCCCATCGCGCAGTATGACCCGCACTCGGTAATCGAGGGGACCATCATCGCCGGCCTCGCCGTCGGCGCCAAGATGGGCTTTATCTACATGCGCGGCGAATACCGGTACCTGCTCGAAATCATGGACCGGTGTCTGGCCGAAGCTTACGCCAAGGGCTTTCTCGGCAAGAACATCTTCGGCATTGAAGGGCTCGACTTTGACTGCATCACGCAGACCGGCGCCGGGGCCTACGAGGTCGGCGAAGAGTCGGCGCTGATGGAATCGCTTGAAGGCAAGCGCGGGGTGCCGCGTATCCGGCCACCCTTCCCCGCGGTGGTGGGCCTGTATGGCGGCCCGACCGTGATCAACAATCTGGAGACGATCGCGAGTGTGCCGCACGTCTTTCGCCTGGGTGGGGCCGAGTACGCCAAAATCGGCACGGAACGCAATGGCGGCACGCGCCTGTTCGGCATCTCCGGCCATGTCGAGCGGCCAGGGGTGTACGAGCTGCCGATGGGCTACTCGCTGCGGAAGGCAATCTACGAGGTTGCGGGCGGCATCCGCGGCGGCAAGCAGTTGAAGGCAGTAGTCCCGGGCGGCTCGTCGACCCCCATCCTCCGCGCCGACGAGATCGACGTCGGCATGGACTTCGACCAGCTGGCCAAAGCAGGCACGATGCTTGGTTCGGCCGGCGTCGTCGTTCTCGACGAGACTGTCTCCATGGTTGAGTTCGCGCTGCGAACCATCAAGTTCTACCAGCACGAGAGCTGCGGCTGGTGCATCCCGTGCCGCGAGGGTACGGACTGGTTGAAGAAGACCATCACCCGGGTCTACCAGGGGCGCGGCGTCTCAAAAGATCTGGACAATATCCAGTACCTGGCAGAAAACATGATGGGCCGGACGTTCTGCCCCCTCGGCGATGCGGCCGCGATGCCGACGATCGGATTTATCAAAAAGTTCCGCCACGAGTTTGAGGCTTACCTGGCTGGAGCGACCCGCACTCCCGGACTGGTGCTGCAGCAACCGCCGGAGCTGGTGCAGATCGGTGCGCATTGAAATTGCGATAGATCGAGAACACCATGGCTGACGTACGTGTTAGATCGTGAGTCTGCGAGGGGAGAGAAATACCGACGAAAGGCTTCGAAACTCTTGCCCGGAATGTCAAATCGTTTACCTGCAATCAGCGCATCGGCGCATGGAAGCTGAATTGCCGAAGGAGGAGAAGTGAACATCGACGACCGATTGGAAGCCCTAACGCAGAGCGTTGAGCTGCTATACCTGAGCTCGAAGGACAGCGATAAGCGCATGGATCAGTTGCGACAGAGTGTGGCCGAACTCGTTGCAAACTCTGATCGTCTCTGGATGCTCTACACCTCGCAGGATCGTAATCTTTCCCTCCACGAGCGGCGCCTGGATGAGCATGATAATCGACTGCACAATCTCGACGGAGGCCTTTCGGCAAACGGCTAGATTGCGCCCTCCGCAGCCTGAAAAGTTGTCCAGCATTCCGCGAGAGTTATTCTTATATTGAAAGAACCACGCACGACTAAGGACACCATGGCTGACGTAACCTTTACCGTCGATGGCAAGACCCTCACCTCGCCCGCCGGCACGCTGCTCATCGACGCGTGCAAGGCATCCGGCATCGAGATTCCTGCCTTCTGCTACTATCCCGGCCTTTCGCTCCAGGCTGCCTGCCGCATGTGCGTGGTCCGCATCGAGAAGATGCCCAAACTGCAGACCGCCTGCACGACGCCCGTTACCGAGGGCATGGTTGTGGTTTCTGAGTCGCCCGAGATAGCGCAAGCCCGCAAAGCGACGCTGGAGCTGCTGCTCGGCAACCACCCGCTCGACTGCCCGGTCTGCGACGCCGGCGGACAGTGCGAGCTGCAGGACATGACCTTCAAATACGGCGCCTCAGGCTCAAACTACGTCGAGACCAAGAACCACCGGGAAGAGCAGCAGTGGTCCCCGGTCGTGTTCTTCGACCGCCCGCGCTGCATCCTTTGTTACCGCTGCGTGCGCGCCTGCGGCGAAGGCATGGACGTATGGGCGCTGGGGGTGCAAAACCGCGGCTCGGCTGCCGTGATCGCGCCCAACGGCCAGGATCACCTCGACTGCGAAGAGTGCGGCGCGTGCATCGACATTTGCCCGGTCGGCGCGCTTACCTCAGGTCCGTACCGCTACAAGACGCGGCCCTGGGAGATGAGCCACGTTTCCACCATCTGCACGCACTGCGGCGACGGCTGCAAGACCACGCTCGGCACCCGGCGCGAAGCCGAGGGCTCGGAGATTGTGCGCGGCGACAACCGTGACAAAAGCGGCATCAACGGCGACTTTCTTTGTGTCAAGGGCCGCTACTCCTTTGACTTCGTAAGCCACCCTGACCGCCTGCAAAAACCGCTCGTGCGCCAGGCTAACGACAAACTGGAGCCCGTTACCTGGGAGGTTGCGCTCGCGCACGTCGGGTCCCGCTTCCAGGAGATTCGCGACACGCGCGGGGGCGCAGCCATCGGCGTCATCGGCTCGAACCGAACCACCAACGAAGAAAACTACCTGCTGCAGAAGTTTGCCCGCGGCGTGCTCGGCACCAACAACCTTGACCACCATCGCACCGCCGACTACTCGACCTTGCTGGCCAGCCTGCGCAACCAGCCGGGGCGCGCGGCCAGCCTCACCGACTTCACCAATGCTCCTGCGATCCTGGTCATCGGCAACGACCCGACCGAGCAGCACCCGCTGCTCGCGAACGCCATCCGCACCAATGTCCGGCTCAACCGCGCACGGCTTTATCTGGCCAACCACATGGAGATCAAGCTGCGCCGGCAAGCCAAGGCCGCGCTGCAGATCCCGGCTGAAGGCTACAGCGCCATGGTCAGCTACCTAGCTGGCCAAGCCTCCGACTTCGTCCCCAACCAGGCTTCCGACGCGTTCCGTGATGCGCTGCTCGCCGAAGAGTCCCTCGTGGTGGCCTTTGGCTCCGACCTCCACGGCGCCGAAATCGAGCGCCTGCTGGCCTGGGGCCTGGCCCGGCCGAACGTCAAGTTCGCCGCGCTCGGCGACTATGTCAACTCTCGTGGCGCGGCCGACATGGGCCTGCTGCCGGACCTGCTCCCCGGCTACACGGCCGTAGGCGCATCTTCGGCCTTCCTCGACGAGTATTGTGCTTCGCTTCCGCTTACCCCCGGCATGAACCTGGTGCAGATGTTTGACGCTGCCGAGGCCGGCCAACTCGGCGCACTTTATGTTGTCGGGTCCAACCCTGTTGCCCGCTACGGCGTCTCTGCGGAAGCCCTCAAGAACACCTTCCTTGTTGTACAAGACATGTTCCTCACCAAAACCGCAGCGCTTGCCGACGTTGTGCTTCCGGCAGCGAATCTGTACGAGAAGTCCGGCACCGTCACCAACACCTACGGCGACATCCAGATGGTCAAGAAGGCTGCCGATACGCCTGGCGTCCGCTCCGACTTTGAGTTGATCGTCCGTATTGCCGACAAGATGGGGGTCAGGGCGCAGGCGCTTGTGCCCTTCGGCAAGGGCCTGCGCGGCGACCTGGGCCAGTCTCGCGGCGCACAGATGGGGGAGGCAGACCGCCATGCCGTGTGGCTGGCTGCAAACAACTACGAGATCAAGCTGAGCCCCTTTGATCCATTCGCGACCTTTGACGAGATCCAGCGGCTGGTGCCGGCCTACAACGTGTCCCGCTTTGAGCTGCTCTCCGGCGGCGCCAAGCCCATGCGTGCCGACCTAGTCCAGATCACCGCCGCACCCGTCGGCGCGGACCTCGTTCTGCCCGCCAACGACACGCTGTTTACCTCGGGCACGCTTGGCCGCTACAGCCCGATCCTTCACCAGGTACTCGAATCGCGCAAGACGCCGCATCCGACCGAAACGGCAGCCGATTAACACCCGGCTGCCGGTAGCGGCTAAAATCGAGACCAAAGACGACCTGGAAGGCTCCGAACGTGACGACGATCCTGATTTTCATTCTCCTCAGCCTGCTCAAGATCGCAGTGGTGCTGGTCATTACCCTGACCGCGGTCGCCTACACGGTGCTGCTCGAGCGCAAGGTGGTCGGCCGCATCCAGAACCGCTGGGGACCGTCGCGCGTCGGGCCTTTCGGCTTGCTGCAGCCGCTGGCCGACGGCGCCAAGCTCTTCCTTAAGGAAGACCTGCTACCGACCGCGGTGTATCGGCCCCTCTACATCGTTGCGCCCATCATTGCGCTTGCCTGCGCGCTTATCTCTATCTCGGTTGTTCCCTTCGGCGCTCCCATCACCTGGCGCGGGGTGGACATGTTTGAGATCGCCGACCTCAACATCGGGCTGCTGGTCATCCTCGGCGTAACCTCGGTCGGGGTCTACGGCATCGCGCTTTCCGGCTGGGCGTCGAACAACAAATACTCGCTGCTCGGCTCATTGCGCGCTTCGGCGCAGCTTATCTCCTATGAGCTCGCGTTGGGGCTGTCGCTGGTCGGCGTGGTCATGCGTGCGGGCTCGCTTCGGCTCCGCGACATCGTCAACGTGCAGTCGGCACATGGGCTGCTCTCCTGGAACTTCTTTGGAGGGCTCCAGTTCGTGGCGTTCTTCATCTACCTGATGGCTGCCTACGCCGAGACCAACCGCACCCCCTTTGACCTGCCCGAATCCGAAAGCGAACTCGCTGCAGGCTACCACACCGAGA
>CAXTPL010000041.1:0-880 GCA_964246065.1 uncultured Acidobacteriaceae bacterium | reverse complement strand
GTATGCAAACATGATCACCGTGGCCTGCGTGGCGACGCTGCTCTTCTTCGGCGGCTGGACAAGCCCGCTGGGGCACCTGCTGCCTGCAATGCTGGTCGGCGGCACGCTCGGCTTTCTGCTCTCGGCTATCCTGCCGGTCTTCTGGTTCGTAGCCAAGGTCTTCTGCTTCTTGTTCCTCTACATCTGGGTTCGCGGCACGCTGCCCCGCTTCCGCTACGACCAGCTGATGAGCTTCGGGTGGAAGTTTCTTGTGCCGCTGGCCATCGCGAACATCCTCGCAACCAGCCTCTGGTACGCTTTTCGCGCGGCATGAGGGGGCGCGGCCTGCCTGCTGCAGCGCCCAGGATTTCAGCCTGCGACGCCCAAAGCTTCAGGCTCTGTCGCCAAAGAAGGGGATGTCATCCTGAGTGCAGCGATGGAGCTGTGATTTCACCGTCGCTCCTTTGGGCCCACGACCGGAATAACCAACCACTCTCACCATGCACAACCACTGTCATCCTGAGCGAAGCAATGGGAAGATCGGCTTCTGTCCTCCCGGCGCGCCTGCCTGGTACAAGCTCTCATCCTGTCAGTGATTTACAATTTGTTTTCTTCGTCAAAGCGGCTTTTGGCGTCCTACTAATCGCCGGTGAGTGAACGTAAGCCATGTATCTAGCCTTGTTTTTCATCTTCGGCGGCCTTTGTGTTGCAGCGGCCATCAACCTGCTCATCGCGCGGCAACCGATCAATGCTGCGCTTTCGCTGATCGTCGTCATGACTTCGCTAGCGGTGCTCTACCTGCTCCTCGGGGCTGAGTTTCTCGCCGCCGCGCAGGTCATCGTCTATTCCGGCGCCATCATGGTGCTGTGGGAGGGGGAGAGACAGCGTGCTTCTGCCGTGC
>CAXTPL010000040.1:18634-20715 GCA_964246065.1 uncultured Acidobacteriaceae bacterium | reverse complement strand
CTGGCGGTCGATCACGCCCGGGGCGAGCCGCGCGACCGGGTTGGTCTCCGTGGTGGCTATCGGGCCCTTGTCGTCGATCGGCTGCCCAAGCGCATTGACGACGCGGCCAATCATTGCTTCGCCCACAGGCACGCTCATGATGCGCCCCGTACGCTTGACCTCGTCGCCTTCGCGAATCTCGTCGGCCTCGCCCATCAGCACCACGCCGACCTGCTCTTCTTCAAGCGAAAGCGCCAGGCCTTCAATGCCGTGGGGGAACTCGACGATCTCGCCGGCCATGACCTTGTCCAGCCCGTGGACGCGCGCAATGCCGTCGCCGACCGAGATAACCGTGCCCACCTCGTCGACCTGCATCTTGACGTCGTAGTTCTCGATCTCCTCGCGAAGGAGGCTGGTAATTTCGTCTGCGCTGATCTTGCTTCCGCTCTGTGCCATGTCTTCCTGTCTAGAAATATCTGCCCCTTGAGGGCGCTTCTTCAGAGTTTCAAACGCTGCGGTAAGGGTGCCACGCCGAGTCGGCTTAGCTGGTCGCCAGCTTTTCCTTCAACTGCTCCAGCCGGCCGCGCACGGTTCCGTCATACACGGTACTGCCGATCTTCAACAGGGCGCCGCCCAGCAAGGCAGCATCCTGGTAAAAGGTGGCTTCGACCTCTGCCCCCGCCAGCGACCCAATGCGCTCCACCACTGCCTGACGCTCCTGCTCATCGAGCGGGCGGGCGGTAGTGAACTCCACCTGCGCAATCCCCAGCCGTGCCCGCATCTCGGCGCGGTAGGCCTCGAGCACCTCCGGAAACGCCTCCATGCGCTCATGATTCGAAAGCACGGCGAGGAAGTTCCGTGATGTTCTCGAAAGTTCCAGCCGCGGGGCAAGCTTATCGAGGATGGCCACCTTCTTCGCTGCAGCGACCGAAGGATCGAGAAAGACTCCGCGAAGCGGGGAGCTTTCCTCCCAGGCAGCCGCAAACGCGGCCAGCTCAGCGTCGATCGCGCGAGCATCTACCCCGGCCTTCGGGTCGGCAACGATCTCAGCCAGTGCGCGGGCGTACCGGGCAGCAAACAGCGCCATCTAGTTCTGCCCTCGCTTCCCAAAGTCGGAGGCCGGCAGCATCCCCGCCAGGCCCTCCGTAAACTCGTTTACCAGCACCCGGTCGGCCTCCGCGGAAAGCTCGATGCGGCTCATGGCGCGCTCGACGGCAAGATCGGCGGCAAACCGCTTCAGCTCCCGCTGCGCCGCAGCCTGCGCTGCGCCGATCTCCTGCTCGGCCGCACGCACGATGCGCGCGCGCTCCGCCTCAAGCGATGCCCCGATCCGCTTCTCGTCCGCGGCACTGTCGTGCTCGGCCTGGCTGCGGATCGAGGCGATCTCGGTGTCGAGCGAGGCCAGCCGCGCTTCCACGACCTGCAGCCGCTGGTAGGCCTCCGCGGTCGCCGTGCCTGCCTCAGCCAGCTCGCGACCGATCTTCGCCCGGCGAGCCTTGAAGGCGGGCGGCAAAAGCTTGAATGCGAAGTAGAGAATCGCGAGTATCAGCAGCCCGGAGTTCAGATCCTCAAAGATCTGCGCCGCGCGCTCGGGCGACACGTGGAGCAGCCGGGCCAGCGCCTGGACGGTTGACGAATGGCGATAGGCTTCCATCTCCGAGTTTGTCTCGGGCGCATCCATCTTCTCTGTGGGCGAGCCTGTGCTCATCGGCTGATAGGCCGGGGGCTGATAGGCCGGGTGCGCCTGCGGCGGAGCTGCCGTTGCAGCCGGCGCCGATGGGGAGAGCAGCAGGGTGGCGCACAGGGCTGCAAAGAGGGTCGCGAACCAGGCAGCGGAGACGGCTACCCTTCGGCAGCGCAAAGTGACTCGACGAACCAGGATCAACGCGCACCTCGCGCTGCCGCGGGCAGGATCGCGTCGAGAATCTGGGCGGCCAGCTGATCGATGCCGGTATCGAGCTGCCTGCGCGCTGCGGCTGCCTGCTGCTCCATCTGCGCCCGCGCATCGCGCACCTGGGCCTGCGCCGCGTCGCGCGCGGCGGCAACGGCCTGGTCGCGGCGCTGGTTCCAGGCCTGCATCTGCCCTTCGCGCCGGGCAAAGA
>CAXTPL010000040.1:17273-18624 GCA_964246065.1 uncultured Acidobacteriaceae bacterium | reverse complement strand
GGGCAAAGATCTCCTGCCGCGCCGCACGCAGACGGGCCTCATACTCCTGCGCCTTGCTGTCCGCCAGCGCAATGGCTGCGCCGGCTTTTTCAACGGCACCCGCAGTGCGCGCACGGCGCTCGCTGAGCGTCCGGCGCAGCGGCCGGTCTACCAGCAGCGTATAAGCAACCACCAGGATCAGAAAAATGATCATCGTCGGCACAGAGCCGAGCACAAGACCGCCGAGTTGCCGCAGAAGTTCATCCATGAGGTTGTTTGAGCCAGTTGCGAAGGAGCCGGGCGCACGACCCGCCGGCACTTGCGCTGGGTGGGCAAGCTGAAGAGGACTGGAAACCCCGGTTGTAGCAAAAGGGAAACGAGCCTGTCAACGCACGGGAAGCGCCCAGAATGCTACGCATCTTGCCTACTTATACATACCACAGCCCACCGGCAAAGGGCGACCTCCGGACAGATTCGGGCCAGGCAAACAGGGGCCGACTCGGTTTCGGGGTTTGCGTCGGGAACGAGCCTTGCTCCGGAAACGAGCCTTGCGTCTTACCGGCCTGGCCCTTACGAGCCCGGGTTCGAACGAGCCTGCTCCTCCGCGACCCGGAAGCGGCGGTAGCGCCCCAGCAGCGACCGCGGTCCTCGCACGCGCAGCCGCACGGCATCGCCGGCAAACTCCCGTTCCGCAACCAGGGTGCCGGCTTCGAGCGCCGAAAGCACATCGCCGGCCGACTGCGGTACCAGCAGCCAATGCTCTTCCATGGGATCGGCAACCAGCGATCTGTCGAGCACCCCCAGCAGTTCCTCAAGCCCGGTGCCGCGAAGCGCCGACACGGCGACGCCGCCCGGTGGAAGCGTCGACAAAGCCTCCCTGCTCAGCAGGTCCGCCTTGTTCCATATTTCGATACGCGGCTTTTCGAGCACGCCCAGCTCGCCCAGCACCTTTTCGACCTCTTCTTTATGGGCGACCGCGTCCGGGTGTGCTGCATCCTGCACGTGCAGCAAGACCTCGGCTCCCTGCACCTCTTCTAAAGTGGCGCGAAACGAGGTGACCAGGGTGTGAGGCAGGTCGCGGATAAAGCCCACCGTATCGGAAAGCAGGACCTTTCGGCGGGAAGGCAGCACGACCGCCCGCAGTTTGGGGTCAAGCGTGGCAAACATCTGCGAAGACGCCAGAACCCCGGCATCGGTCAGTCGGTTGAAGAGCGTGCTCTTGCCGGCATTGGTGTACCCCACCAGCGCGACCGTGGGTACCGGGGCGGTTTCGCGTCGCTGGCGCTGCTGCCGCCGGACCATGCGCACCCCTTCCAGCTCCCGGCGAAGCAGCACCAGCCTGCGCCCGATGCGTCGCCGGTCGGTTTCAAGC
>CAXTPL010000040.1:11764-17263 GCA_964246065.1 uncultured Acidobacteriaceae bacterium | reverse complement strand
GGGGCCGCGGGTGCCGATGCCGCCGCCCAGCTGCGACATGGCGCTGCCGCGACCGGTGAGCCGGGGCAGCATGTACTCCAGCTGCGCCAGCTCCACCTGCAGCTGGCCTTCGCGGGTGCGGGCATGCTTGGCAAAGATGTCCAGGATCAGCTGGGTGCGGTCCACGACCGGGCAAGGAAGCGAAGCTTCCAGGTTGCGCAGCTGGGTTGGAGAAAGGTCGTGGTCAAACAGGATGAGGTCGGCCTGCGCCGCTGCCGCCGCTCCGGCCAGCTCATCTACTTTGCCGTGGCCGAGCAGGGGGGCTGGGTCGGGGCGGGGACGACGCTGCAGCAGCTCGCCTACCACCGTACCACCGGCGCTTTCTACCAGTTCGCGAAACTCGGAACGCCGCGCGGCCGCATCGGTAGGGGCCGCCGCCCCGGCATCGGCGCGTTCAGCAGCTTCCGCACTGTCAGAGTCACGCATACCTGGCGAGCCGGCCTCGGCCGCCGCGCCTCCGGACAAGAGCTCATCGAGCTGCGCGGCCGCCTGCGCCGCGTCGCGCGCCATAGCAGCCGTGCGGCGCACGGCCCGTGCGGCAGAGCGCTTGCCCGCCGCGGCTGCGCCGGCAACCGCGCTAAAGGAGACCGCAACCAGAAACGCCCGCTGCCCCGAGGCAGGCGGCAACCCCTGTTGCGACAGCGGGCCGGCTGGTTCTTTCGGGGCAGAGCGACGGCCGCTCCCTGATTTAGAGGCTCGAAACGTGTTCCGGCACCGTGCTGGCTGAGGAGGCTCCGGGGCTCGCGCCGGCCGCCGTTGCGGGGCGATGATCGGTGTGCAGGACCGAGCGCGTGCTCACCACCGTGGAGATGGCGTGCTTAAAGATCAGCTGTTCCTGGCTGTTGTTTTCAAGCAACACCGAATACTTGTCAAACGAGCGGATTTTGCCAGTGAGCTTGACCCCGCTGACAAGATAGATGGTGATAGGCGTCTTGTCTTTGCGGACTGTGTTGAGAAAAGTGTCCTGGATGTTCTGTGCCGGCTTGTTATCCATGTGCCGATCTCCCGGGTAGCAGCGTGCTGGGGTTCATGAATCAGGGCAGGCACCAGCCGCGAGCGGCAAGCGCCTGGTAAAGCGAAGCAGCGATCAGGCAATAACAATACGGGCTTCCTGGCGATGCTGCAAGCTCCAACTGCTTGAAAGCCTCCGGAACAGGCCTGAAACCGTAGCAAAATGTGCATCTTGCGCGTGCACGTGCAGCCGAGCTAGAGGGACCGGCGGCCCCGGAAGCTGGCATCGGCAGCCCGCACCTGATCGGATGCAGGATTGTCGAACCCGGCTGCAGGGTTGGGGAGCACCGCCCGGATCAGGGCACGTCGCCTACCGGTGGGCTCCGCGACCGCGCCGCAGAGTCGCGCGGCGGGGTTTGCGTTGCGCGATCCGCCGCGGGCTGCCTTGCGCCGAGCTTGCGGCCACGGTTTGCCGGCCTTGCACCGCGGCAGGGGCGGGCGCGACGGGCCGCGGCGGCGGCGGATCGGCCCGGCGCACGATGCCGCCTTCCAGGCGGTAGGTGGTCGTGTCGATGGTTGCTGCATGAAACGTACCCGAAGCATCCTGGGTCACGACCCCGTCCGGCGTGGTGCGGATGGTGAAGGTCGGCTCAAGACCCATATCGCGGCCGTTCGCGTCCTTGAAGTGCGCCTGCCCAATGGTGACCGGCAGGTAGCCCTGCTGCTCGCGAAGCCGGTACGCGGTCTCGTACCGATGCTTGTGCGTGTTCCAGATAAAAACGCGTACCTGGTCCCAGTCAAAGGGCAAGCCGTCTTTGTACTCGTTGGTCACCGTGACATACTGCGGCACCTGCCTGCCTGGGAGTTCGGGCGGCGGGGGCGGGGGTTCAGCCGCGGGCGCCTTTTTGTGCATGGTTCTGGCGGCCAGCTGCGCCTTGGCTGCTGCCTTGCGGGCCTTGCGCTCTGCCCGGGCGCTGTCGTCTTCCACCGGGCCGCCGGGATCGTACACCGTGTTCAACACGTAGGCCCCGACGATCTTTTTGCCTTCAGAATACTGCGCCACCTGGTCGGGGATATCTACGTCGAGCCGCCGGGCCAGCACCCAGCCCACGTGGCCTGCCTGGTCGCGGATCAGCCACCAGTCTTCGAGCGGCGTATCCGGCTCCTCGAGGTCGGGCGCGGTGTACTTGTCGGGGTGCGGCGGCGCGGCTGCCCAGATCGTTGAGCCGCTAGCCTCGTGCTTGGCGGGCTTGCCGGGCTGCGGCAACGGGCGCCGGGGCCGGACCGCTTTTTTCGCCAGCGGCAGCCCCTGGGTCGCCGGCTTTTCCACGGCTGAGCGTAGCAGCAACTGCAGCTTGTCGTTCTCTGGAAGCAGAAAAAGATGGTCGGTCTTGCGTCCGGGGGTGAGATGAAGAAAAAGTTCGTCGCGCAGCACCGCGGTCGCCACCACGGGATCCTTTGCGTGCTCCGTCTTCAGCGTTTCAAACTGGTCGTACGCCGCCTGGTCCACCACGGCATGCTCTTCAAGCCAGCCCACCTTGCCGGCCTCGGTTTTTACCTGCACAAAGCGCCGCTCGCGCTGCAGCAGGGTGAGCCGTTCTCCGTTGTGCACATCGACGACCTTGTTCGAAACGGCGGCGACTCGATCGCGGAGAAAGGTCCCCTTGGATACAACGTACACATAGTCGTCAGCGCCATGGCCGTGCAGGCGCTTGCACCCGGCCGGCAGCAGGAGAAGCAAGGCAAGCAGCAGGATAGGGCGAGCCTGGCGCAGGATTTCTTGAGGGCGGAAAGGCGTCATCGAGTAGGAATAGGGTCTGGGTGGGTCGCAGGCAGAGCTCAGGATAGCATCGGCGCTGCGTAGGGCCGGCTCAGGGAGAAGCAACGATTGAAGAAGCGCCGGCCGGGCTGGTCGCGGCGGTGGCGGCCTGAATCGGCGTCCCCAGCGCACCGGTGGTGCTGTCGATGGGAAACAGTTCCAGGTCCGGCGAGCCTCCCTGGCAGGTCACCGCCAGGTAGCCTTTGCTGTGGTCTTCAACGATGGCGGTGGGGGTGGCGCCGGTGGCGTAGGGCGATCCGCTGATCTCGGTGAGCGCGCCGGTGGCCGCGATACTGAAGGCGTGAATCTTGTTCGCTACACGATCGGCCGCGTACAGGTAGGCGCCGGTCGCGTCGACAAACACCGATCCGATGCCCGTGCCGACCACCGTAGGTGCACCCGCACCGGTGAGCGTTCCATCTGCGTTGACCGTAAACCCGCGCACGGCACCCGCTCCGGTCTCGCTGATAAAGAGCAGATTGCCGGCTGGGTTGGTAGCAAGGGAGTTATCGGCATAGGCGTTGCCGAGGGGATTCAGGCGAACGTTCAGCTTGCTCAAGGTTCCGGTTGCCGTGTCGAAAGTAAGGGCGTCGGTTCCGTCGGTGCCAAGCGTGACGTACACCAGGTGGGTGGAGGTGCTGCTCGGCACAAAGGTGAGCTGCGAGGCGGTGCCGCCATCGAGCGCGATGGAGCTGGCCGTGCTGGCCTGCGTCAACAATCCATTGCTTGTGTTGATGGAGAAAACGGAGAGGAGGGGCGCGCCGCCGTTGAGCTGATTTTGGACTACCAGCAGCCATTGGCCGGTTGGATCGATGGCGAGCGCCTGGGCGCTGACCGCAAAGACCGGCGCGCCACTGTTGCCGATGCTGAGCGAGCCGTTGCTGTTGACGATGTAGACCAGAATGCCCTGAAGCTCGCCGGCGACATAGAGCAGGCTGCCGCTCGGGGTGATGGCGAGAGCGAGCGGCAGATCGCCGGGCGTGTAGGGCGAGTTCGGCGTCGACGCCAGCGCGCCGTTGGCGAGCGAAAACCCGGCGATGCGCGGCGTCGTGCTCTCGTTGGCGACGTAAAGATAGTCGGAGGTCGAGGTGTTGGTGCCGCTGCCTGAGCCGGTGCCTGAGCCGGTGGTTCCGGCAGACTTGGCGAAGAAGTCGCCGCAGCCGGCGAGCAGCACAGCGACCGCAAAGCAGGCCAGCCAGGCGCCCGCTCGCGGCAAACGGTTGCTACGCAGCCAGGAGCCCGACGACGGTGCTCGCGAAAGGGCCGCAGCAGTTTCCACAGAAGCTGCCACGCATGCTGCCGCAGCAGGCGCCGCAGCAGGCCGTCGGCTCAGCGATGGTTCGCGGCTGCTCGCTATACTCTGCTCCATGCCTGCTGCCTTGTTCCGCATCGTCTCGTTCTCGATCATACTGCTCCCGCAACTCCCCTGCTTTGCCGCCGCTCACCCAGAGGCGACGGGCGCCATGCGCGGCCCGGTCCCAAGCGTTTGCGCGCCTTGCATTCATGCCGATATGGATTTCCTCGCCAGCGATGCGCTGCATGGGCGGGGCAGCGCCACGCGCGACGAACATCTTGCCGCACTCTATGCCGTGTCCGTCTTTGAGCAGCTTGGTCTGAGGCCGGGCGGCGACTCCGGAACCTTTTTGCAGAAAGCACCTTTACCGAACCCGATGCCGCCGCGTGTAGCGGCGCGCCTGGCCCGGTTTGAAGACACACCCCGCACAGAGACCTGGAACGCCGTAGCCATCCTTCCCGGCCGCAATGCTTCTTCTGCCGTGACAAAGACGAGCGGCGACGCGATTCTGCTCACGGCGCACTTGGACCACCTCGGCGTAGGCCCGGCTGTCAATGGAGACACCATCTACAACGGCGCCGACGACGATGCTTCGGGCACCCCGGCGGTGCTGCCCCTGGCGCGAGCGCGGGCACACGGACCCAGGCTCCGGCGCACTGTGGTCTTCGCGCTCTTCGGCTCCGAAGAGCTCGGCGGGTTCGGCAATCACTACTTCCTTGAGCATCCCCCCGTTCCGCTTGACCGCGTGGCAGCCAACCTTGAGTTCGAGATGATCGGCCGGCCCGATCCCGCGGTTCCGGCGGGACGCTTCTGGCTGACAGGGTGGGAGCGGTCCAATCTTGGCCCCGAGCTCGTCCGTCATGGCGCGCATCTCGCCGCCGATCCGCATCCGGCTGAGAAGTTCTTTACCCGCTCCGACAACTACGCGCTCGCCAAGCAGGGCGTGGTGGCGCAAACCGTTTCGAGCTTCAACCTGCACAAGGATTATCATCAACCAAGCGACGAGTTGAGCAGGATTGACTTCCCCTACATGACGGAAGTCATCGGATCGATGATTGCGCCAGTGGAGTGGCTGGCAAACAGCGACTTTCGGCCAGCGTGGCTGCCGGGCGGAAAGCCCTGACGCAGGCTCTGTCGGCTCTGATCAAGGCGAACCGACCCGGTGATACCATCGTTTTCAGTAACGGATTGGAGCCCCAGATGAGCAGCATGGCCAACGTTTTCTCGGCTGCCGAGTTCCTCAAGACCCATCCGCCCGCCCGACAGGTTTTCGACGCGATTGCGCGCGAACAGACGGTCTCCGGCTGGTCGCTTGCAAAGAACCTGACCATCGATCCGGATGAGCTTGAGCCGATTCTGGGCGACTTGCGGGCCCAGGGCCTGATCCAGGCCGATA
>CAXTPL010000040.1:0-11754 GCA_964246065.1 uncultured Acidobacteriaceae bacterium | reverse complement strand
CGTTGATGGACGCTTACATTTTCTTGTCGGATGTAGGCTTCCGCATGGGCTCGCTCGCCATCTAGCGCGGCTCTTCAATCCGACTCGCTCCCTATCGTTGTCGTTGAGGGTGGATCCATTTGCGACAGGCTGGCGACTGGTTGCTTAGAGACTTGCCCTACCTGGGACTCTGGGCCATGAGCCTGGTGTACCTGGTCTTCGACTTCTACCCGCAGGTAAGTTCCCTGCAGGCGATCCTCACCACGCCGGCCTTCTGGATCCTTGCGCTGGTTTTTGGCTTCTTAAACTCCATTGCTTTCAGCCTGCTCTATGCGAGTTCGCTCGATCACGTGCGAGCGCTCGTACACGCTCCTCATCTTGCTGTTGCGACGGTGCAGCTTCTATCCACAATCGGGGTTTACTCGGTCCTGCAAAGCTTCACGTTGCAGTTTGCCGGGCAGAAGGTGATCGATGTTGAGCAACTGGTCGCTCGCTTCAGGGCGGCAGCCCTTAAGGACGCTGCTCTTCGGCGCGCGCTCTTGAAACGAAAGGCCGCACGTTGGGTCGCGGGCGAACTGCGTCCGATCTACAAGGCCGATCCCGAGGCACTCACCGAGGACTACCTGCAGATTATGAACCTGGCCGGCTTGAAGATGGATCGGATCAGGAATCAACTTCACGCCTATTCCATCAGCGAAGGTCTGGAGCGCGAGTCGATCTTGACGGAGCTGGTGATGCGGATGGCTTTGACTGACAGGGAAAGCGCCCGCTCCGCACTTGCAGAGCGACGCGCCTGACGGATATACGGCGTCACCGGACTCGTTCTCGATCAACCGCCGCCGCACCAGCCTAAGTCTGCTCCCCGACTAGCGTCTGCCCAATCGGATTCTCGTAGAGCGAGTGGTCGCGTGTAACGACTGTCAGACCGGAATCGGTGACGAAGTAGTTGCGACTGTCTTCTTCCTTGTCGTAGCCGATCACGGTGCCCTCCGGGATCTGGACGTCGCGATCAATGATGGCGCGCTTGATGCGACAGTGGCGGCCAATGTTGACATGCGAAAAGACGATCGAGCCTTCGATCTGGCAGTAGGAGTTTACACGCACATCCTGCGAAAAGACGCTGTTGCGCACCGTAGAACCGGACACGATGCAGCCGCCGGAGATCACCGAATTGATCGCTTCGCCTGTGCGGCCCGGCTCGCCAAAGACGAACTTGGCCGGCGGATACTGTCGTACCCGCGTCCGCATGGGCCACGCGCGGTCGTATAAGTTAAAGGTCGGCGACACCGAAGCCACATCCATGTTGGCGTCATAGTAGGCGTCGAGCGTGCCCACGTCGCGCCAGTAGAGAGCCTCCTGCTTGTTCTCGTCGACAAAGTTGAAGGCCATCATCTTGTACTTACCCAGCATGGCCGGCAGGATGTTGTAGCCGAAATCATGCTTGGAATTGGCTTCCTCGGCGTCGCGCATCAGGGCAGGCAGCAGCACATCGGTATTGAAAATGTAGATGCCCATCGAAGCATCGACCATGTTGGGATTGAAGGGCGAGCGCAGAGTGGTGGTCTTCGGTTTCTCGAGAAAGGAGATCACCTCACCCGCGCGACCGACCTCAACGATGCCGAAGCTTTTGCACTCGGCCGGGTTGATGGGCAGGGTGGCCAGGGTGACGTCCGCGCCGGAGTCCTTGTGCTGCTGCAGCATCTTGCCGTAGTCCATCTTGTAGATGTGATCCCCGGACAAGATGAGTACGTGCTTGGGCTGCTCGGCGCCGATCGAGTAGATATTTTGATACACGGCATCGGCTGTGCCCATGTACCAGTTTTTCCCGACGCGCTGCATGGGTGGAAGGATCTCGATAAACTCACCCAGCTCCTGCGCGACCGAGCCTGACCAGCCCTCGCGGATATGGCGGTTGAGCGAGAGCGCCTTGTACTGAGTAAGAATGTAAACTCGGCGCAGGTCGGAGTTGATGCAGTTGGACAGAGTGATGTCGATGATGCGGTAGTGCCCGCCGAAGGGAACAGCCGGCTTGGCCCTGTCGCGCGTAAGTGGGAAAAGGCGCTCGCCTGCCCCGCCTGCCAGCAGTACACCCAGCGTATCTTTCATACCGTCGCTTGCCGCCTTACCCTCGTGGTTCGCGGGCGCTGCCCGTCGAGGTCAATTGCTTTGAAGGCCGATACTACCACTCGCCGCGTTTGGCTCGCTCAACATGCCTGGAGGCATGCCGATCCAACCCGGCGACTCATTCGCGCGAGCTTTCGCTTTCATCTTCAGCCTCCCCCCGGTCGCCCTCGATGGCGATGCGCAAGGAGCGAAGGAAGTTCACATCCTGGGCGGTGAAGGGTGCGCCGTCTTCGTCGAGTTCGCCATGGCCGGTCGCCTCTGGCTGTCCTTCCACCTCGTTTAAGCCGATCGTGGCTTCAAGCATCAACAGCACATCAAAGCCCTGGCGCCGGATGTCCTGGACGACGCCCGCAATCTGCTCGGACTCCGAAACGCTCTCATGGATGGCTTCTCCCAGTTGCTGGACCAGCTGACGCAGTTTTTGGTTCAACCTGTTGCCTCGGTTCCTGCCGGCGCCCATGCCTTGCCCGACCCTGTGATTTTCTCTACCTTACGTGTGATGACGGAGGGCAGCAATTTGGATCAGCCTCTCGCTCCTTTTCGCGTCCCGCCGCCGGTTCCTCGCTCGTTGAGATGTAAACTCTGGGAGATGCGGCCCAATACATTTGGACGTGCCCTGGGCATAGGGGTACGCATGGCGGGCAAGGCTTTGCTGGCGGACAAGGCGCCCCCCACTCCCGAAGCCGCTCGCGCCGCCGACCAGGCGCGGATACACGCCCTTCATCAAGCCGGGAAGCGGGGCCGCACTGTCGGCACCGGGCTGGGCAAGGGGACGCGCAACCTCCATCGAGGCACGAGGAGCTTCGGCCGAGCGGTGTGGAACCCGTTCGCGGTCGCCGCCGGGGTTCTCTGGCTGGAAGTAGCCGGACTGTTCTTCGCCCTCTTTGAGCTGTTCTTTGTGCAGCATCTGTATGAGTTGCGCCATGCCTGGCGAGGAGGCCCGGACCATCGGCGCTTCCTGCTTTACCTCGCTTTATGCCTGCTCTTCGCTTATTTTGCCGGCAGTTCGTTTGCCCGGGCGCGGCAGAAGCAGCGACGCGGGGTGCGCTAGCGCGCATCCACCTTTGCCACCCCTCTCGGGCGTCGTTCGCGTAGCGAGGCGTGCAGCCTGCGTGACGAGAGACGGGCTGCCCGCGTGGTAAGGCGGGCAGCTCGCGTGACGAAGCAGAGCCTGATTTGGTATTGCTCTCGTAAATGGATCGGGCGCCTCTAGCGATCAAGACCCGAACGAATCTTTTGCCGGAGACCTCCACGCGTATGTTGCCTGTTTCCTCTACCAGCACCCTGCGCCGCGCCTGCGCCGTTGCATCCTTCCTGCTTGCCGCCGGCGCTCCGCTCTTCGCACAAGCCGGCACTTCGCTGGTACTGGATCGAAACGGGCAAACGGTTGTCCTTGAGGCCTATGCTCCGAACGTCATAAGGGTCACGCTTTCCACGCTGCCCGACTATGCCAAGTCGAAGCCCGGGTACGGCATTGTCGCGACGCCGAGCGAGACCGGCTGGACACATACAACGACATGGGAGGGCGCGGACGTCTACGCGTCGGACCGCATGACGGTGACCGTGACGCCTCCGCAACACCCTCGCAGACCGGGCGACAAGCTGCCGGACACGGCCAACTACTTCGGCGGCTCCGTGCCGGGCGTCGGTATCCGGTTCCAAACAGCGGATGGACGGGAACTGACCCGCATGCAGGGCTGGGGAATGGCCGTGCCTAACTATAAAGACATGACTGCCGGAATCCTCGCCGACCGCAGGCCGGAGGATCCCCCGTTTTATACCGTCAGCGCCAGCTTTTCCGCGCCGCCCGATGAGCATTACTACGGACTGGGGCAGAATCAAGACGGCCTGCTTGATCATCGCCAGCAGCCTGTCACCTGCGAGGCCAACTACCTGGCGCCCGGCGGCGCCAGTTGGTGTGTGCCGTTCCTGGTGACCAACAAGGGCTACGGCATCTTGTGGGACAATCCTTCCTCCACCGTGATCGAACCCGGCTTCAACGAACACACCAGCTGGATCTCCAAAGTCGGCCAGCGCGTCTCCTACTTTGTCATTGCGGGCAAGACCACGGACGAGATCTATGGCGGCTACCGGCTGCTTTCAGGCGTGACCCCGATGCTGCCCAAGGCTGCCTATGGGCTGATCCAGTGCAAGCAGCGCTACTCGACGCAGGCCGAGGTGCTGGCCGTCGCCAAGGGTTACCGCGAGCGGCATCTGCCTCTCGATATGCTGGTCGTAGACTGGTTCTACTACACGAAAATGGGCCAGTTCGACTTTAAACCTTACGACTGGCCCGACCCCGCGGCGATGAATAAAGAACTGCACGCCATGGGTATCGAGACCATGATCAGCATCTGGCCCCGCTTTACGCCGGACGCGCGGTTCTACGACCAGATCCTCAAGGCAGGCTGGTTTGAGCACCTGGCCGATGGCACCCCGGTCAACGGCCTGCCTTATGACAAGGCAGGCTCGGACATCGACACAACCAATCCCGATGCAGCCCGCTTTTACTGGCAGATTACGCGCGATAACATCATCAGCAAGGGCTTTGACGCGCTTTGGACCGACGAAACCGAGCCCGACCTGCCGCCAGCTGGAGCGTACTTCCACGTCGGGCCAGGCACCGAGTTCTTCAACGTGTATCCGCTCTTCCACACCGCCTCCATTTACGACGGCTATCGGCGCGACGAAAAACTGCCGAATGGCGAGACCAAGCGCGTTGCAATTCTTTCTCGCGATGCCTACATCGGCGCGCAGCGGAACGGCACGCTTTTCTGGTCGTCGGATATCTACCCGCAATGGGACGCGATGAAGCGGCAGATCCCCACCATGCTCGATGTTGCTGCTTCCGGCATCGCGTACAACGGCAACGACATCGGCGGATGGCAGTTTTTGCCTTACCAGCACACGCCCGCGCGGCCCGTGTTGATTGATCCTTCGGATGCTCGCGAGACCGTGCACCACAACGAGGATTACCCGGAGCTATATGTGCGCTGGTACGAATACGGCGCCTTTGAGCCGAACTTCCGCACGCATGGAACACGCGAACACAACGAGGTCTGGAGCTACGGCAAGCAGGCCGAGCCGATCCTGGAGAAATACCTTAAGCTGCGCTACGCCCTGCTGCCTTACACTTACTCGCTTGGCTGGTACACGCACGAGACTGGCGCTCCCTTTGTCCGGGCGCTGTTTATGGATTTCGGGGCCGATCCGAACGTGAACAACCCTTCTGACGCGAATATTGCGGAGCTGCTGCGGTACGAGTACATGTACGGGCCTTCGCTGTTGATTGCGCCTGTGGTCGACCAGGGGATGACGAGCCGCAAGGTGTATCTGCCTGCGGGCACTGACTGGTACAACTACTGGACCAGCGAGCGCGTGCATGGCGGCCAGGTACTCACGGTCAACGCTCCGATCGACACTCTGCCCATCTTTGTCAAGGCAGGCTCGATCCTGCCCTACGGGACCGAGATCGAGACTACGCGCGACGAGCAGAAGATAGCCAAGCTCAGGGTTTATCCCGGAGCCGATGCAGAGTTCACCCTCTACAACGACGACGGAGTGAGTTATGCGTATGAACATGGCCAGCATCAGATCACCACACTGCACTGGGACGACGCCGCAGGGAAGCTGACACAGGAGGGAGCCAAGCTTTGGGATGGGGCGAATACCAGGCTGCTTGAGGTGGTCGGGAAGTAAGGGTCGAGGCGCGCGGGGCCCCGGGTGTCCCGCCCCCCCGCGCGCGGCGGGGCTCGCTCTTTTGCTGAGCCAAGCGCGGGTACAGTGGTGCATGGCAGGGTTGGTAAACCCTGAACGCTCCACGCTGCCGGCCGAGTCGCGAAGCAAACCTGCCGGCATCGAGGAAGCGATGAGCTATTGCGCCTGCCGCTGGGGAAACAAGACCTTTTTTACGTCGAAGATGAAGCCGGCGTTAAGAGCCTCCCGGTTCCAGACAATCTGGTCATGTACGGAAAAGGTGCCGAACTCATGCGTGTAAAAGCCAGTGAGATCAAGGTAAGGCGTGATCCGGATCGTCGGATGCGCGAAGTAGCGCTTGCCTAAGCCGTACGCGTCGCCGTTGACGCCCATGCAAAGCGTGGCCGAGCTTTCAAGCTGCGTCAGCACACCCTGGTGAGGATCGATCTCCGCGATGCCGCCCTCCATCAGGAGGCGATTGTTGAGTTTCTTGACCCCTGTAAGAGCAAACCCTTTGCCACCGGGAGCGAGATCGTCCACATTGCGAAAGGCAATCTCGTTTGAACGCTCGTAGAACTCGGCTCGCACGCTGTCGAGGACCTTGCTTTCCGGTATGACAAAGCGAGCATCTTCCCGGTACGTGTTGGAAGCATCCTGCCAGGTGTAGTCAAAGGAAGCGTCGATGCGCTTGCCCACATGCCTGCGCAGGAGAAACTGGTGGTAGTTGGACTGGCGGAGGCGCTCGCCGCGTGCAAAAAAATTAGGCGTATAAAGATCGCCGAAGTAGGCGTAGGTAATCGAAGCTTCGTCAAAAAAGAGGGTCTGCGGACGCTTGATCAGGATGCGTTCGCCGGTGATATAGCCATCGTTGTCATAGGTGGTGATTTCGCCGGCGGCGCCGCGGTTGATATCCAGGCTGCCGTACTGCAACTCCACCCCTTGCACGGGCTCAAGGTCAAGGTAGAGCCGGCGAATATAGAACGACCAGCCACCGGACGGCTCCGCGCCCGGAAGATAGGCATTGATGGCGGCGAGCTGGAGCGGCGTGGCTTTCGCATACTCCTTCTGCAGGCCCTCCTCGTTGCCGCCGCCCATAAAGTCGGCGTAGGCCCAGTTGAAGTACTTGCCCGTCGAGCCATGAAAGACAATGCCGTATTTGCCGTGCTCATCAAACTTGAAGCGACCGTCGAGGATGCTGCGCTGCTGCGCCTGGCTGTACTCGTGCGCATTGTTGGAGTCGAAAACACCGCGGTAGCGCAGGGGAAAGTCCCACTGGCGCAGGTCTACCCAGCGATTGAAGGTAGTCTCCCAAGGCGGCAGGGTAGGCGGCGGGCCACTCAGCGGACGCTCAGCCAGCGTGGACGCTACGGGCACCGTAGCGGGGGACGGCGGCGCAGCGGGCCCATTCCGAGCCAAGTCCTGAGCCACGCAGAGGGAGCTGCAAAGCGAAAACGCAACAGCGCAGAGCAGCTTCAAACAAAGCACGGCGCTTCTCCGATCGGTGTTTCAGGTTTTGATTTCGTCAAAACCTCTATCGGCAGAAACAACGGTGGGTTCCAGCTGCGCCGGACGTATTTGTCGCCGCTTCAGTGACTTAGGTCATGCTCTCTGCAGGGACGGTACCAAAACAAATGGCGGCTCTGGACTGCCCTGCTGAGTCCTGCGGGTACGTCAGGCCGCCTTCTTAGCCGCGGAAGTCTTTTTCGCGGCGGTTTTCCCCTTAGGAGATTTCGTTGCGCTGGCCTTCTTGGCAGCAGGCTTTTTCGCCGTCTTGCTTGCCGTCCGACGCTCGGCCGCGCTGGGGGACTTGGCTTTCGCCTGCTCAGCGCGCTTGCCACCCTGCGCAATCTGCTTCTTGCGTGAGGTTTCGCGATCAGGCTCCTTGCCTCCATTGCGGCTTGCAGGCTTTTTACGGCAGCTGCCTTGTTCGTGCTCACTCTTGCCGGGTACCGGCTCAAACCCAGGCCAGCAGCGGGAGGTCTTTGTATCGGCCTTACCAGAGCTCTTCTTTGTCGCCATAGCTTCCTCCATTGCAAACTCTCACTAAGAGCGCGGCCGGCGCCGAGGGTTTGTATGGAAGGGGTAACTCCGTTCGATAAGAACAAGACTGCCCGGGCGTGTTCCGCAAGCGAGGCTGGAGACAGGCGCGAACGCTTTCCGCGAACGCAGCGCGAACGGTATTCCGCACCACTCGCAGCGCCGCGGTCTCGCATCGCAACGCCCCTAGCTGCTGCGTTTTCGACTGGAGCGCTTCGATGCCCCGCCTACCCGGCTCGCCGCCGGGCGCTTGGCCTTTGGCACGCGCCCCGGCAACATGTCTCCCGGACCGGCGCCGACTACCTTGTGCGCCAGCACGCCACGCCGGGCGCCGGGTCGTACGGCGCGCTGCAGCGCAAGCACTTCCTTCTCGTCCAGCTCGCGCAGCTCCCCGGGCGGGATATCCAGGATCAGCGGCCCAAACCCGACCCGCCGGATCTTTTCGACGTGGTGGCCCACCTCTTCAAACATCTTGCGGAGCTCGCGGTTGCGACCCTCGATGAGCACCATCTCGTACCAGGGATTTTCCGCGTCCTTGACCAGCTTGATCTGCGCGGGAGCCGTCATCACGCGGCCTTCCCGCGCCCCGTGTCTCCCTTTCTCAATCATCACGCCGGAGCGCAGCTGGTCAATGGCTGCCTCGGCCGGCTTACCGCTTACCTTGACGAGATACGTCTTTTCAATCCCGGTCGAGGCTTTGGTAAGCAGATTGGCGAGCGCACCATCGTTGGTCATCAGCAGCAGGCCCTCGCTGAGATAGTCCAGGCGGCCTACCGGGTACACTCGTCCCGCTTTCTTGATGCGCTCGAAGAAGCTCATCACCGTCGGCCGTCCTTCGGGGTCGCTGACGGTGGTGACATAGCCTTTCGGCTTATTGAGCATGTAGTACTTTTGCGGCTCCGCGCCCTGCAGCAGCTTGCCGTCTACGCGGATATGATCGCGTGCCAGATCCGCTTTTGTGCCGAGCTCGGTGACAATCTCACCGTTGACCTGTACGCGACCTTCAGCGATCAGTTCCTCGGCCTTGCGGCGCGAGGTCACACCCGCGGACGCAATAATCTTTTGTAAACGCTCTTCCACGGTTTACTCATCCTCTTCGCGGCGGCCGTTCGACGGGATACGCGCGCTGCTGTCGATATTGACCGTGCCCGCAGTGTCGCGCGTCACGCCGGGCAGGTCGTCGCCTTGTCCGGTTTCGTCGTCGATCTGCACACTGGCACGCGCCCTGGCGGCCAGATCTTCGTCTTCAAGCTCTTCTGCAAACTCGGGCGCCGCCTGGACGTCGGCCGCGGCTGCCGGCTCCTCCGGAAACGCCTGGGAGGCCGCATACGGCTCGCGCTTCTGCTTGTCTCCCTGCTGCGATGCCTGCATGGCTCGCTCCTCCTGGCTCGTGTCGTGCGCGGGCGATGGGCTTTGCCCGGCCGGCAAAGCAAGCTGCGATGGCTGCTCGGTTTCCACCAGTTCGCCCGCCATCTTTTCAAACTCTTCCATAGAGGGCAGCTCGTTCAGGTCCTTGAGTCCGAAGCGTAGCAGAAACTCCTTCGTCGTCTTGTAGAGAATCGGTCGCCCGATCACCTGCTTGCGCCCGGCTGTTGTTACCAGCTTGCGGCTGATCAGCGAGCCCAGCACACCGCCTGAGTCCACACCGCGAATCTCTGACACTTCAGGAGCGGTGACAGGCTGCTTGTAGGCGATCACGGCCAGCGTTTCCAGCGCCTGGAGAGACAGCTTCATGACCGGCTTCAGGCTCTTGATGAAGGAACGAACGGCGTCATGGTACTCCGGGCGAGTCGCCACCCGGTAGCCTCCCGCAATCTCGCGGATTTCTACGCCGCGATCCCTGCTGTCGTAGTCCTTGATCAATTGTGCGAGCAGCCGGCGAACGGCTTCCCGGCCTTCGCGCTCCTTCTGCCTGGCCAGCCGGCGCTCTTCAAGGTCGAGCTCCTCAGTGGCTTTGTCTGCGCGCGCGCCGTCGGGCTCGGCCGCAAATCCATCCGGCTGCGTGGCGGCTACCTGCTCAGGGTGCTCGACGGCCTCGGCGATCGCAGCGTCTGAGGGCATGGCTTGCGCGCGCTCGTCTGCTGCGGCCTCGGCATCGGCAAAAGGGAACTCGGGGCCGGCGCCGGCCGCATCGGGCGGCTGGGCCGCGCTGCCCTGCTGGGCGCTCTCGGCAAGCGCTTCAGCACCAAAGAGCGCTGCCAGCTGTGCAAGCGTTACCGGCTCCTCTGCCGCGTAGATGACCGCTTCGATCTTTCCTCGTACGCTCATCGGCTCCGGCGCTCTCCTCGTTGGGGCGCGGCCGCAGGCTCGCCCCCCAGTTCCTACTCTATCGAAGCGCAGAGCAGTTTTCGGGGAGAAAGCTGAGGGCAAGGGGGAACGGAGGCGATTAGCGGCCTCGCGGCTACCCCCTCAGTGCACGATGGCCAGGCTGATGCCCCAGAAGAGCACCCCGGCCAACAAGGCTGCGGCTGGCAGCGTGACAACCCAGGCGAGCACGATGTTGCGAATGGTGGCCATCTGCAGCCCGCTTCCGTTTGCCATCATGGTCCCAGCCACGGCTGAACTCAGCACATGGGTGGTCGAAACCGGAAGGTGATACTGGTCGGCAGCAATGATCGTGATAGCCGCCACAATCTCGGCCGAAGCACCCTGCGCATAGGTCAGGTGGGTTTTGCCGATCTTTTCGCCCACCGTAATCACAATGCGCTTCCAGCCGACCATGGTACCGAGGCCGAGCGGCAGTGCGAGCGAGATCTTGACCCAGAGCGGGATGAACTTGGTTGCCGTATCGAGCTGCGACCGATAGTTCTTGAGGATGCTCTCCTCAGCCGGGGAGAAGCCGCCCTGCTTGGCCTTACCGACCAGCCGCAGAGTTTCGCTTTGCAGGTACATATCATTGCGCACGTTGCGCTGCTGCGAGGGCGGCACGGCTGCCAGCGACTTGTACTGAGTCAGCTCCTGCTCGATATCGATCGACATCTGCCGGAGCGCCAGCATCGTGGTGGGCGTGAACTGCTTGTCGCGGATATATTCAGTCAAGTCGTTCCGCTCGTCGCTCATCACCGCCTGCGGGTCAGTGTGGGCGTTAAAAACGCGCGCCGCCTGCTCAGAGATGGCGGCAAAGGTCTGCACCTGCGAATAGCCCACAGCATGGTTAAGCGCGTACGCCGTAGGAACGGTGCCGATCAGGATGAGCATGATCAGGCCCATGCCTTTCTGCCCGTCGTTCGATCCGTGGCCGAAGCTGACCCCCGTGCAGGTGAGGATAAGCAGGCAGCGGATCCAGAAGGGTGGCGGCTCGTTGCCCTTTGGAGCCTGGTAGAGCTCCGGTCGCTTGACCACTGCTTTGAGCAGGAGCAGCAACAGAAACGCTCCGCCAAAGCCGACCAGCGGCGAAACGATCAATGCACGAAAGACGCTCGCGGCCTGCGACCAGTCCACGCCGCTGGTGCCATTGTGTCCGTGCAGGTACTGGTTGGCGAGCCCTACCCCGATGATGGAGCCGATCAAGGTATGGGAGCTCGACACCGGCAGCCCCAGTGCCCAGGTGCTCAGGTTCCAAAGAATGGCTGCGATCAGCAGCGCAAAGATCATGGCGAAGCCCGCGCCGGAGCCGACCTGCAGAATCAACTCGACAGGCAGCAGCGAAACAATGGTGTAAGCGACCGCGCCGGAGGAGGTCAGCACGCCGATCAGGTTCCACATACCCGACCAGACCACGGCGATGTTCGGCTCCATGGCATGGGTGTAGATGACGGTGGCAACCGCGTTTGCGGTGTCGTGGAAGCCATTGACGAACTCAAAGCCGAGCGCGATGAGCAGAGCCACGCCGAGCAGCAGATACGGCCAGATTGTGGCCTGGGGACTGGCTGCCAGGTCGTGGATGATCTGCCCCGCGGTGTAGCCCATTCCGCCGAC
>CAXTPL010000039.1:18872-21247 GCA_964246065.1 uncultured Acidobacteriaceae bacterium | reverse complement strand
TTCCCAGCCCATGCGAGCTACCTGCTCTACTTCCCCCGGGCGCGGTCCAAAGGAAAGCCGATCCAGCACCTGGGCTGCCTGCTCGGTGGGTGTAAGCGGCGGCGCGGGCGGCGGCGCGGCCTCAGGTCTGCGGCCCTCCGCGTGGCTCGCATGAGCGGCGGTCCGCGGTGCCGAGGACGCCAGGAGCGGCCCCGCCGCCAGCAGGGTGGATAGCATCCACGCTGCTGCTGCGCGGCGACGCCGTTTGAGCATCAAGCGCGGCCAGGCCTTTCGTTTGAACTCCAAAGATGCTTGCATCGTCTTTGCCATCGCGCCTGCGCTCCGTTTCCTGCTCATAGAAACGAGGCCAGGCTTGCAAAGTTGCGCGGGCCGGGCGCAAAGTGCGCTTTCGCCTTCCGGGCGGAATGCTCCCGCTGGAGCTGCTTCAGCGAGCGGGCTGAGCAAGGCGGGCGCGATAAGCAGCGTGTTAGCTTAGCCTGCTGCCGCCCGCGCCGGAGGCATCGCCTTGCGCCGGCCTTTCAGCGCCGCAAGCGCCGGCCGCGCCAACAGCAGCACCGCCAGCACCAGCGTAATGGGCATAGGCGAGCGGACGCCGGTCTTGACGATCCACCAGTAGTGGGTCACCCCGGCAATGGCCGACACGTAGACCAGCCTGTGCAGCCACTGCCAGCGCTTGCCGCCCAGCGCACGGATAGACCAGGCGGTGGAGGTAAGAGCCAGAGGAACCAACAGCGTCCAGCTGGTAAAGCCCGCCCAGATGTAGGGGCGCTTGGCCAGGTCGTCTGCAATGGCAGCCCAGCTGAAGCCCGCATACAGCCCCAGGTAGGTGAGCAGATGGAGAGAGGCGTAGAAAAACGCGTACAGCCCGAGCACGCGGCGAAAGCGGATGAGCCAGGACAAACGCGGCAGCAGCTTGCGCACCGGCGTAATCCCGAGCGAAAGAATCAGGATGCGTAGCGTGCCGCGGCCGGTCCAATAGGTGACCGTGTGTGTCGGGTCGGGTCCTAGGGTGGTATGAAAGAGCCCCCAGGCGAGCCAGGCAAGCGGAGCGAGGCACACCGCGTGCACCAGCACCTTGAGCGTCACAATCGAACGGTTCGACAAGGCGTGCAACTCCAATCCAGGGCCGGGTTTCTTGCGCGGCTTGGGGCTTCGATCAGGCTCCGTACTCCGCTCGTACCCGCTCGTACTCCGCTCATCGTCCGCGCGTAGTCCGCGCGCCCGCGCGCGACGCAGCGAGAGCTGAAAACTATGCGCCAGGCATGATCCAGATTGCGTAGTCCGCGCGCCCGCGCGCGACGCAGCGAGGGGCGGCACGGGATCGAGCAAGCCAAAGAAACCCTTGCGCTCGATTCTACGGACCTGCCGCAGGGTGCCGCAGACCATCAGTAATACTTTTTCAGGTCCATCCCGTTATAAAGGCTTGCCACCTGGTCTCCGTACCCGTTGAAAATGAGCGTTTGCTGGCGCTGCTTGAAGATCGGAGCGCCGATTACCCTTTCGGTGTGCTGGCTCCAGCGCGGATGATCCACATTGGGGTTCACGTTGGAGTAAAACCCGTACTCGTTTGAAGCCAGCTCGTTCCAGGTAGTCGGCGGCTGCTTGTCTACGAAACGGATCTTCACGATAGACTTGGCCGACTTGAAGCCGTACTTCCAGGGGATCACCACGCGGACCGGTGCTCCGTCCTGGTTCGGCAGTGTTTGCCCATACAGCCCAAAGGTAAGCAGGGTTAGAGGGTGCATCGCTTCATCCATGCGCAGCCCCTCTGAGTACGGCCAGTGGATCGAGGACTCGCCCAGCTCCGGCATCTGTTTGGGGTCGGCAAGCGAAAGAAACTGCACATACTTGGCGCTTGGCAGCGGATCGCACTGCTTGATGAACTCGGAAAGCGAATAGCCGACCCAGGGAATGACCATGCTCCAGGCCTCGACGCAGCGAAAGCGGTAGATTCGCTCCTCCTGCGGCCGCAGCTTCACAAGTTGATCAATGTCAAAGGTCTTTGGCTTCTTGACCAGACCTTCTACCGCAACAGTCCATGGATAGGTCTTGAGCTTGCCGGCGTTGCGTGCCGGATCGCTCTTATCCGTACCGAACTCATAAAAGTTGTTGTAGCTGGTGATGTCCTGGTAGGTAGTCGGAGTCACCCCGGTGGTAGAAAGCGGACTCTTGACGGTGTCGAGCCTGGTTGCCGCGGCCACCCGCTCCGGCGAGGCCAGGCGCAGCAATCGATCGCCCGCGAGCGCCACGGCTCCGGCAGCGGCCGCGCCGGCAAGAAATTGCCGACGGTTGCGGTAGTCGGCCTCAGAGGTAATCTCTGAGCTCGGAATAGCAGCAGGCTTGCGGATCAACATCGAACAACCTCCATGGCAGAG
>CAXTPL010000039.1:7131-18862 GCA_964246065.1 uncultured Acidobacteriaceae bacterium | reverse complement strand
CACTTTGCTCTCTATTTGATTCTGCATCGAAGCAAAGGTTACATCGCGCACGCTCCGGCATGCGACTCTCTCACTGGAGGCAAGCCTGATGTCCTTTGACCCGGCCAAGCTCGATACCGCTGCCGTAGACAGGATGCGTGACGCAGCTGAACTGCTGCTGGCCGCACGCCGCAACCGCGCACCCATCGACAACCTGCCGCCAGACCTGCGCCCCCACGACCTGGCAGAAGCCTATGCCTTGCAGGATGTCGTCGCCGAAGCACTTCAGCCCCTCGGTGGGTGGAAGATCGGTGCTCCTTCCCCGGAGGCTACGCCGATCTTCGCTCCCTTGGCGCTGTGGGGCGGCTTTATGAAGAGCGGCGAGCGACTGGCCAACACCTATTCGCGCCTGCGCGGGGTAGAAGCCGAGGTCGCCTTTCTGCTCCGGGACGATCTCCCGGCGAGGCACGAGCCTTACACCCGCAACGACGTGACAGCGGCTATCGCAAGCGCTCATCCGGCTATAGAGATCCTCGAGTCGGCCTTTGCCGCGCCCGACGCCGCCGACCACCTTTCGATGATCGGCGATCTTCAGGTAAACGGCGGCTTTGTCTACGGGCCGCCGGTTGCCGGCTGGGAATCGATCGATCTGGCGCAGGAAACTGTCGAAGTTGTCATCGACGGGGCCGTCCGCTGCGAAACCGGCATGTCCAACACAGCCGGGCCCGACCTGCTCCGGCTGGTCACCTGGCTGGCCAACGAAGGCCAGTTCCGCACGGGCGGCCTGAAGCGCGGCGACTGGATCACCACCGGCAGCTGGACAGGAAAGCTCTACGCCAGGCCCGGATCGTCGGTACAGGTCAGCTTCGCGCATTTCGGCACGGTGGCTGTTTCTTTTGAGTAGCCTTCAGAGACGCGAGTGGCCCCGCAACAGCTAGGCGCGGGCCGAACGCAGCCGTTCGCGCACCACAAAGAGCAGGCTCCCCGTCAGCGCGACCGCTCCGGCAAAAAGCAGCTCACGGCCTGCGCCCTTGCGAGACACCAGCAAAAAGAGGAACCCGGCAAGCGCGATCAATGGCGGCAGCGGGTACCACCACAGGCGAAAGGGCCGCGTCAGTTCCGGCTGCCGGGAGCGCAGCACTATGACCCCGACCTGCTGCAGCAGGTACTGCAATACGATCCGCACAGCTACCAGTGCAGAGATGACCTGCGCCAGGTCAAAGAAGCAGAACACCATGGCCATGGCCCCCAGCGCCAGCAGCGAAACGTGCGGAAAGCCGTGGCGCGGATGCAGCCTGGCGAAAGCTCTGAAGTAATTCCCGTCTATGGCTGCCGCATAGGGCGCGCGCGAGTAGCCCAGCAGCAGCGCGGCGACTGAGGCAAAGGCGGTCCACATGATGAGCAGGCTGATCGCGATAGCGGCCCAGTGGCCCACGGTGCGCTCCATCAGCATGGCGGCGGCAGCCTGTGCCCCGCCGCCCCGCGCAAGCTCACGCCAGGGGATCACGCCGAGCACGGCGATGTGCATGGCGAGGTAAAGCGCGGCGACTACCGCGATCGACCACAGAACAGCACGCGGAATGGTGCGCGCCGGATCGCGCACCTCCGCACCCAGGAAGCAGACGTTGTAGTAGCCCCAATAGTCGTAAGTGGCAACCAGGGTGGCCAGTCCGAGACCGTCGAAAAAGCTGCGGCTCCAGGCAAATGCGTGCGGAGGCACACGTAACAGCTGCGGTTGCATATGTGAGAAGCCCGCCACAATGATCGCCAGCAGGGTGACGAGCACGCCCCCTACCAGCACTCCAGCCACCCGCGTCATCGCCGCCACGCCGCGGTACAGCAGGAGCACCGTGCCGGCGCACACCGCGGCTGCGAACAGGCTGCTCCACCGAGGAGCCAGGTGGCCTGCGAAGACGCGCCCGTGAAGGCCCGGCCACAGGTAGGCCGCATACTGCGCAAGCCCGATGCATCCTGATGCGATCGACAACGGCGCAGTAAAACTAAGCTGCCAGATATAGAGAAAAGAAAGAAAGCGTCCCGGGTCCGCTCGCTTCCCTTCAGGGTCTTCGCGCTTGTACATCTCACGCAGAAACGCATACGAGCCCCCGGCGCGCGGCAGCGCTGCTCCTAGCTCGGCCCACACCAGCCCGTCGCAGACGGCGATTAGCGCGCCCAGCACCCAGCCCAGGATGGCCTGCGGGCCGCCCATTGCCGCCACTACCAGAGGCAGAGTGATGAAGGGCCCCACGCCGATCATGTTCATCAGGTTGAGCGCGATTGCGCTCCCAAGCCCGAGTGAGCGCTGAAGCGCAGGTGGGGACCCGGAAGCCTGCGCTGGTTGGGGCATGCGTCTGAGGATTGTACACTCATGCCTATGCCCTCCATCACACCCGGCGCCCCGCCGCCTGTCGCTCCGCGCCGCCGCAGCATGGCTTGCCGGGCTTCTGCCGCTGCCCTCCTTGCGTGCCTCGCCTCGCTAACTGCCGGTGCGCAGGCCGTGCCCTGGGCTACGGCAATTACGCCGAGCCCGGACGCGGAAACCCTGCCGGAGGATCGCGGTGCCGATGGCCTGGCGCAGACCCTGAAAAAGCTTCGCACCTGGGCCAGCCTGATGATGGTCGTCGCGCACCCCGACGACGAAGACGGCGGCATGATGACCTATGAGTCGCGCGGTCTCGGCACCCGCACCACCCTGTTTACGCTGACCCGGGGCGAAGGCGGCCAGAATGCCATGTCGAGCGAAACCTACGATGCGCTGGGGCTGATCCGCACAAGCGAGCTGCTGCGCGCCGATCAGTACTCCGGCACCGAGCAGATGTGGGGCCACTTTGCCGATTACGGCTTCTCCAAAACAAAAGAAGAAGCCCTGGAGCAGTGGGGACACGATCGAGTGCTTTACGACGTCGTGCGCGCAGTCCGCACGGTGCGCCCCCTGGTGCTCACCTCCGTATTCGTGGGCGGCATCACCGACGGCCATGGCCATCACCAGGTTTCGGGCGAGATGGCGCAGGAAGCCTTTCTCGCCGCCGGCGACCCTGCCGTCTTTCCTGATCAGATCGCATCCGGCCTGCGCCCGTGGAAGCCTCTTGCCGTCTACGGGCGCACCCCGTTTGCGCCCGTCACCAGCCGCGGCATGTTCGACTACGCGACGGGCAAATGGGCGCCCGTGCGGTTCTATAACTATGTGAGCAAGCAGTGGTCGGCAAGCCCCCTCACGCCCGACGTCACCATTGCTGAAGGAAGCTACGATCCGATCCTCGGGCGGTCCTATCTGCAGATGGCGCGGGAAGGCTGGGGCCAGCAGCGCTCGCAGTACGGCGGCGGCACACCCCCTCTGCCGGGCCCAGCCGATGTGTCCTACCATCGCTTCGGGTCGCTTGTGCAGAGCTCCTCCGCCGACCCCTCACGCAGCTCGTTCTTCACCGGGATCGACACCAGCTTGCCGGGGTTGATCCTGCTTGCGCCTAGCCGTCCACCTTTTCTTGCCGAAGCGCTCTCAGCCTTGGACCGCACCGCCGCGCAGGCTCTGCACGCCTATGTGCCAGACGCGCCGGAGGCGATCGCTCCCGATCTCCGCCACTTCTACCTCCAGGTGAAAGCGCTGCAAACGGCTGTAGCTGCGAGCAGTCTGACTGCGGACGAGAAAGCCGATCTCGACCACGAGCTGTCGATCAAGCTGGCGCAATGCAACACTGCGCTTGCCGAGGCGCTTGGGCTGCAAGTCCATGTGCTGGCTGCGCCGGCCGCAGAGATCGCGAGGATGCACGATTCCGGGCTTTCTCCCTCACCGACCCCCTCGCACGTAACTCCAGGCGAGGCTTTTGCCGTAAGGGTGCACGTGACCGCTGCGCATGCCTGGAGCCGTGGAAACGCGCGCGCAGGTGCGGCCCCGGTACTCCAACTCGTGCGCACCCGGGTCAGCACCCCCGGCGATGAACACTGGGCAGTTGAGCCTGTGCCGAGCAGCGATGGGGTCGACCGCGCAGGCATGGTCGAGGATGCCTGGTACCGGACGCAGGTTCCAGCCAACGCCGCGCCTACGGAGCCGTACTTTACCCGGGGCTCGATCAAGGAAGCGGTGTACACCGTGCAAAGGCCCGAGCAGCTGAGCCAGTCTTTCGCGCCCTACCCGGTGAGCGGGTGGGCGGACTTCGACTATGGCGGCGTGCCGGTGCGCCTGGGGCAGGTGGCGCAGACTGCACATCGGGTGCACGGGCTCGGTATGTTGTATCAGCCGCTGGTCGTTGCCCCGGCGTTCTCGGTGTCTGTAGCCGAAGCGGTCGCAGTGCTTCCTTCCAATCAGCCTTCGCTGCCTATTACCGTGACGGTGACCAATGAGCAAAGTGTCACAGCCACGGGCACGCTTTCACTGTCTCTGCCTGCAGGGTGGCGAGTGGACCCGGGCACAAGCCTGCTTAACCTGGCCCCAGGGGAGCAGCAAACGCAGCAGTTCACCCTGACTTTGCCCACGGGCGGCAAAGGTGAAGGCGTTGTGCATGCATCGCTCAGCAGCGGCAACAGCGTGTACACGCGTGGCTTCCAGTCGGTCGGGTATGAAGGGCTGCGGCCCTACGCCTTGTACCGCTCTGCCGCGGTGACCGTGCGGCGCATCGACGTGCACCTGGCTCCGTCGCTCCGCATCGGCTACGTAATGGGCACCGGCGATGAAGTTCCGCGCGCCATTGCGCAGCTCGGCGCGACACCGCGCCTGCTGGATGCGGCCGAACTGCTGCGCGGCGACCTGAGCCGCTACGACACAATTGTGCTCGGCGTACGCACATACACGGCCCAGGGCATTTTGGCGGAGGCGAACCCGCGGCTCCTTGCCTGGGTCAAGGCGGGCGGTACCCTGGTCGTCCAGTACCAGGATGCGCAGTTCAACCAAGGCTTCGCGCCGTTTCCTCTCTCGGTCGGCAGTGAGCGGGTCATCGATGAGCAGGCTCCGGTCACGCTGCTCGCGCCTGACGATCCCCTGCTCACCACGCCCAACCGACTGGCTCCCCAGGACTTTGCCGGATGGCTGGAGGAGCGCGGACACGGCTTTGCGGACACCTGGGATGCCCACTACACGGCGATCACGGAGACCGGCGATCCCGGCCAGGATCCGCAGCGCGGCGGCCTGCTGCGTGCCTCCTACGGCAAGGGCCAATATATTTACGTTGCGTTTGCGCTCTATCGCCAGCTGCCTGAAGGGGTACCAGGATCGTGGCGCCTGCTGGCCAACCTGCTCAGTGCCGGCCATCCGAGCCGCTGAACGACTGCATCGCCGGGTGTCGCCGCTTACTCCCCTAACTCCTGGGTTACCTCGGTTTGGCGTAGGGAGTGCCTGCGCGCTCTATGATCGAAGGGCGGAAAACGGCCGCAAAAGGGAATCGCGGGCAACGAAGAAGCCCCGGTTTGCGGATCGCCGGTGACTTCCGCGAGCAGGCTGTTCGTTTTCCGTATATTTGCGTCTCTGTAACAAGGGAGTGCAACCATGCGAGGGTAGCAACCTCCGCACTGTTGCGCAGATCTGCAAAGCTTTGCGCGTTTCTCGGGAACGACGGACGGAATCTGCACCACAGAGAGGCCTAATGAAAACCAATCTTCAAGCGCTGGCAAGTCTGGTCCTGGTATCGGCACTGGCCGGCCACGCGCAGACGGCGGCGCCGGCGGGCGAGCCGCCCATGTACAAAGCTGCAGCACGCAAGGGCAAGCACGTACGGGTCGTCAAAGCAACGAAGCCGACAGTGCAGCAGCAGATTGAAGCGCTGCGCCAGGAGACACAAAGCGAACTGGCTACGCAGAAGTCGCAGATCGATACGCTCCAGCAGCAGCTGGCAGCAAGCCAGGCGCAGCTGACCCAGGCCCAGCAGGCCGCGCAGTCGGCCATGCAGCAGGCACAGGATGCGATGGCAGGCCAGCAGAACGCCATCAGCCAGAACACGCAGGCGGTGAGCACGCTGCAGAGCGCAGTGACTGACTTGACCTCGAATACGCAGTCGATCGCCAGCAGCATGCAGGCCGACCAGGCGGCTACCCAGAAGGCGATCAACACTCCAGACCAGGTGCACTTCAAAGGTGTCGGGCTCGGCTTTACCAACTCGTTTATCGAATTCGCAACGGTAGACCGCACAAAATCGACAGGCTCGGACATCCCGACGCTCTTTCTGGCGATTCCGATTGCGGGCTCCGATGCTGCACACTTGAGCGAGTTCTACGCAACCGGCCGCCAGTCGCGCCTGGCTATCTCCGCAATCGGCAAGATCGATGCCGCAACGCTGCAGGCTTACTACGAGCTGGACTGGCTCGGCACCGGCATCACCTCGAACAACAACCAGTCCAACAGCTACGTCATGCGTGAGCGTCAACTCTGGGCGCAAGCTGCATTGAACAGCGGCCTGACCATCACCGGCGGCCAGCAGTGGACGCTTGCCACCGAGACGCGACACGGTTTAGACGAAAAAACCGAGGTTCTGCCCGACACCATCGACCCGAACTATAACGTGGGCTTTGTATGGGCGCGGCAGCCAAGCCTGCGCGTCGTACAAAACTTCAAGAACAAGTTCTGGGCCGGCGCCTCGTTTGAAGCTGCGCAGACCCTCACCCCAAGCTGCATCGCGACCGGCGTTCTGGCCGGCACCACGGCAGCGGCCTGCCCGACCAACTATGTCATCGGCAGCGTCGGTGCCGGCGGCGGCCTGTACAACCCGACCGCGACCTACTCTGCCAACCTTGCGCCCGACGTGATCGCCAAGATCGCCTACGAGCCCAGCTGGGGGCACTTTGAACTCTTTACCATCGGTCGCTTCTTCCGCGACCGAGTGTACCCCGGCGTAGGCCGCACGCCCTATAACGACACCACCTTTGGAGGCGGCGTAGGCGGCGGCTTCCGCACCTATGCCATGAACAAGCGCGTTGAACTGGCGCTCCATGGCCTTTATGGCGATGGCACGGCACGCTACGCCTCGGCGCAGCTGCCGGATACCACCCTGCGTCCGGACGGTCAGCTGGCACTGCTGCATAACTCCGCTGCACTGGGAGAGGTATTTGCACACGCCACCTCGCGCCTCGATGTGTACGCGGATTGGGGCTACGAAGAAGCGGGTCGCCGCATCTTCGCCGACGGCGCCGGCTTTGAAGGCTATGGCTTGCGCACCGCCAACAACACCGGCTGCTACACGGAGAACCTGGCTCCGCCGACCACCGGCGGCGTGTATCCACCGGCGCCAATCGGCTTTGAGCCGGGTGGGGCGGGTAACTGCGCCGGCTCCAACAAGGACGTGACCGAGGGAACCATCGGCTACGACTACTACTTCTACAAAGGTCCGGCAGGCCGCTTCCGTACCGGGCTTCAGTACAGCTGGGTTGAGCGCGCACTCTGGTCCGGTTCGACAGGGACCTCGCCCAAGGCCATCGACGACGTGATCGAAACCAACATCCGCTACTACCTGCCTTAGCGCACGCTTGGTTACCCAGAAGCAGCAAGGGCGCCTCAACGGGCGCCCTTGCTTTTTGCTGTTGCCGACCGCGGCTCCGGCTGCGGCACCTACGGCACCTACGGCACCTTTGCTGCTTCGTTTTTCTTCAGGTTTGCGCTTACCTGCTTGACGGTCGGCAGGTCGCCCTGCTCCCATCCTCCGCCCAGGGCCTCCACCAGACTGACGGCAGAGGTCATCTGCTGAATCTGCAAGGTGACCAGCGCCTGCTGATCGCTCAACAAAGTGGTTTGCGCAGTCATCACGTTGATAAACGGATCAAGGCCGGTGCGATAACGGTCCAGAGCAAGATCGGCATAGGTCTGTGCGGCTGCCGTGGCTTCTCGCTGCTTTTCAATCTGTTCTGAAAGGACGCGGACCTGTGCCAGGTAATCCTCCACTTGCTGGAATGCCGTCAGGACCGTTTGCCGATAGCTGGCAACATCGGCGTTGTACGTCGCGGTGTACTGCTGGATCGTAGCGCGTCGAAGCCCGGCGTCATAGATAGTCTCAGAAAAGGTCGGCCCGACTGCCCAGAAGCGGCTGGGCCAGTCAAACCAGTGCTTAAACGTAGAGCTGTCAAAGCCGCCGCTCGCGCTCAAGGTTAGTGCGGGGTAATAGGCTGCTGTTTCTACGCCGATCAGCGCATTCGCCTCGGCCATGGCCCGCTCAGCGGCCGCAACATCGGGGCGCCGCTCCAGCAGCTGCGAGGGTACGCCTACCGGCAGTGCCGGGGGCGCTGCTGTCACTGCCCGAAAAGGCAGAGAGAAATCGGTCGCCGGCTTGCCGATCAGCGTGGCAATGGCATGCTCATATTGGGAACGCGCAACCCCTACGTTGATCGCCGCTGCCTCGGCGCTGCGCAGGGTCGTCTCCGCCTGCACCACCGCGATCCGGTCCGCGATCCCGGTCTGATACTGCGCCTGCGTCAGGTCGTACGAGCTGCGGTCTTCTTTCACGACCTCGTTGAGAACCTGCTGCAGCGCGTCCTCGCCTCGCAGTTCAAAAAAAGCCTGCGCCAGGGTTGCCTCTTCCAGCAGCCGCTGGTTTTCAAGATCCGCGGCACTCACCTGCGCGGCATACTGGTCGGTGCGCACGGTATTGCGTATCCGCCCCCAAAGATCGGGCTCCCAGCTTATGTCGAGGGGCGCATTCCACAAGGTGCTTTGCTGGCCCTGGTTGGTCACAATGGCCGTGCCCGTGGTGCCGCTGCCCGCTGCCGTGCCCGTAGCGCCGGTGACCGCAGTGGCGTTGCGCAGGTTGCCAGACGATTTCGATCGGTTGAACGACGGTCCAATCCCCACCGTAGGGTAAAACTGCGAACGCGCCTCGCGGATCAACGCGCGCGCCGCTAGAAAGTTCTCAAAATACAACTTGATGGTTTCGTTGTTGATCTCGAGCTGATCTTCCAGCCCGTTCAGTTCCGAGTCGCCAAAGACCTGCCACCACTTGCCGCGCAGCATGGCATCGCTTGGCTGCGCTACCTTCCAGGTGCTATCCGCCGCCAGCGGGCTTGTGACCGCATACGGGTTTGCAGGGGCAGGCGCACTGTTGGCTGCGCGGGCCTCTTTGTACGCCGGCGCCGTGGGCATGGCTGCCGCGGGCACGTGATATTTTGGGCCGACGTTGCACCCGGCAGCAGAGCCGATCACGGCTGCCGCCAAGGCCAGCAGCAGTGCGCGTCTGCCTGCCGCACCGCGAACACACTCCACTCCATTGCTCATACTTGCCTGCCTGCTCATGAGGCGTGCTCCAGTTCGGGCGGGTGGAAGGTGTCTTCCACCTTTTTCCCTGAAAGTCGAATGCGTAACCGGTCCATATACAAATAGATGACCGGCGTCGTGTACAGCGTAAGCAGTTGCGAGACCAGCAGCCCGCCGACGATCGAGATACCGAGCGGGCGCCGCAGCTCTGAGCCGGTGCCTGTGCCGAAAGCCAGCGGCAGCGCGCCAAACAGTGCCGCCATGGTCGTCATCAGGATGGGCCGGAAGCGCAGCATGCAGGCCTCAAAGATTGCGTCCGAGGTCGACTTGCCGTGCTCGCGCTCCGCCTGCAGGGCGAAGTCGATCATCATGATCGCATTCTTTTTCACGATCCCGATCAGCAGCACAATGCCGATAATGGCGATCACACTCAGGTCTGTGCCGGTCAGCATCAAGGCCAGCAGCGCGCCGACGCTGGCCGAAGGCAGCGTGGAGATGATCGTGATCGGATGGACCAGGCTCTCATACAGGATACCGAGCACGACATAGACAGCCAGCAGCGCTGTGATGATCAGGATGGGCTCCGATTTCAGCGAGTCCTGAAAAGCCTGGAGAGTGCCGGAAAAGAAGCCACGTACGCGCGCAGGCGTTCCCAGCCGCTCCTGCATCTCCTGGATCAGCCTGGTCGCATCGCTCAGAGCTACGCCCGGCGCCAGGTTGAATGACACCGTGACCGAAGGGAAAAGTCCCGTGTGGTTGAGCGAGATCGGCGTCGTCGTCACCTGGCGCTTGGTAAACGCGCTCAGCGGGACCGCACTTGTGTTGTTCGCGCCCTTAAGGTAAATGCCGTTCAGCCCGGCAGGCGACTGGTAGTACTGTGGATCTACTTCAAGCACGACATAGTACTGATTGAGCTGCGTATAGATGAGTGAAACTTCCGACTGCCCGAAGGCGCCGTAAAGGGCCGAGTCGATAGTCTGCGGCGTAAAGCCAAGCCGCGCCGCGGTTTGTCGATCATAGTCGAGAAACTCGGTCAGCCCGGCGCTTTCGGCATCGGAATTGACGTCGGCCAACTGCGGCATCTTCTTCATATTGCTCAGCAGGATCGGTCCCCACTTGAACAGCAGCGGCAGCGAGTCGGCTTGAATGGTGTATTGGTAAAGCGCATTGCCCCCACGGCCGCCTACCCGGATATCCTGCGCCGGCTGCAGAAACACAGACGCAACGGGCAAAGCCGCAAACTTGGGGCGCAGTCGACTGATTACCTCCATCGCATCCACCTTGCGTTCGCTCAGCGGCTTGAGCGCCACGTACACAAAGCCGCCATTCTGCGCGCCGTTGCCGCCCGAGTAGGCATTCACATTGGCCACCGCAGGATCAGCCGTGATGATCTTGACCACCTGCAGCACAGAAGCATTCATCTGCTTGAAGGAAGAATCCTGCGGACCCTGCAGCCCGCCAAGGACAGCGCCCGTATCCTGCTGCGGAAAGAAGCCCTTCGGCACGCGCACAAACAGCATCACGTTCAACGCGACGGTCAGGATGAGCACGACGATGGTGATACCCGGATTCTCAAGCACCCACACCAGGCTTACCCGGTAAACCTTGAGGATGAAGTCGAAGCCTTTTTCACTCGCACGATACATCCAGTTGTGCGGCGTGCTTTCAGCGGGCTGGTGCTTGAGCAGGTGCGCGCACATCATCGGCGTCGTCGTAAGTGAAACGACCATTGACACCAGGATGGCGGTCGATAGCACGACGGCGAACTCGCGGAAGATGCGGCCGACGATGCCCCCCATCATCAGGATGGGGATAAACACCGCAATCAGCGAGATGCTGATTGTAAATACAGTGGAGCCTATCTCCTCCGCGCCCTTCAGGGCTGCCGCCACAGGCGTAAAGCCCATTTCGATGAAGCGCGAGATATTTTCCATCACCACGATAGCGTCATCGACAACAAAGCCGGTCGCAATGGTAAGCGCCATCAGCGACAGGTTATCGAGCGAGTAGCCGAGCAGATACATGACGGCAAAGGTGCCGATGAGTGAAACAGGCACCGCCACAGTCGGGATCAAGGTGGCACGAGGGTTCCGCAGAAAAACGAACACAACGCCGATGACCAGAAAGATCGAGAGGATCAGCGTGCGCTCTACATCGTTGACCGAGGCGCGGATGGTGGTCGTGCGATCGAGCACGATGGTGCTGTTGATTCCCTGGGGGATCGACGCCTTGATGCCCGGCAGCGCGGCGCGTATTCGGTCGTTGGTTTCGATGATGTTTGCGCCGGGCTGGCGCGTGACAAACACGGTGATCGAGCGGACGCCGTTTAGATACCCGGCCGCCCGCACGTTCTGCGTTGCGTCCTGCACATTGGCAACATCTTCAAGCCGAATGGCTGCCCCATTGTGGTAGCCAACGATCAGCGGCTTGTACTCTTCGGCGTGCGAGATCTGCCCATTGGTAACAATGTCTGTGCGGTAAAGGTTGTTCTCAAAGTGTCCGCGCGGGTGGTCCGAGTTCTGCAGGCTAAGTGCCGCCTGCACGTTGGCCAGCGTCAATCCGTACTGCTCCAGCTGGGTAGGATCGGCGTCT
>CAXTPL010000039.1:0-7121 GCA_964246065.1 uncultured Acidobacteriaceae bacterium | reverse complement strand
GCCCACGCCCACCTGCCCCACACCCTCGATCTGCGAAAGCTTTTGCTGGATCACTGTGGAAGCGACGTCGTACAACTTCGCCGGGTCATACTTATCCGAGGTAAGCCCGAGGATCATGATCGGCGCATCGGCCGGATTGATCTTGCGATAAAAGGGATTGGCCGGCAGGTTCGCGGGCAGATAGGTGCGCGCGGCATTGATCGCGGCTTCGACGTCGCGGGCCGCGCCGTTGATGTCGCGGCTTAGATCAAACTGCAGCGTCACGTTGGCTGACCCGAGCGAGCTGGAGGAGGTCATCTCCGTCACTCCGGCGATGTGCGCAAACTGGCGCTCAAGCGGCGTCGCGACCGAGGACGCCATAATCTCCGCGCTGGCGCCGGGCAGGCTGCCCTGGACCTGGATGGTTGGAAAATCTACCTGGGGCAATGGCGAAACCGGCAGCACGGTGTACCCGACGATGCCGGCAATGGCGATAGCGATGGTCAGCAGGGTGGTTGCGACAGGGCGGTGGATGAACGGCGAGGATATACTCATACGCCGGCAACCTGCGGCGCGGGCGAACTGTTTTGCGGCTCGTTGCCGGTGCGCGCCTCGCGAGGACTGCGGCTGAAGCGCTTGGCCAGAGTATCGAAAAAGATATAAATGACGGGCGTGGTGTAAAGCGTAAGCACCTGCGAAACCAGCAGACCACCCACCATGACAATGCCGAGCGGCCGGCGCAGCTCGGACCCGATACCGTGACCAAAGGCCAGCGGCAGCGCCCCCAGCAGCGCCGCCATGGTCGTCATCATGATGGGGCGAAAGCGCAGCAGGCTTGCCTCGTAGATGGCATCGGTCGAGTTTTTGCCGTGCACCCGCTCGGCTTCAAGCGCAAAATCGACAATCATGATGCCGTTCTTCTTCACGATGCCGATCAGCAGGATGATGCCGATGATCGCGACCACGCTCAGATCCTGGCCAAACAAGGTCAGAGCGAGCAGTGCGCCTACCCCGGCCGAGGGCAGCGTGGAAAGAATGGTGATGGGATGGATAAAGCTCTCATACAAGACGCCCAGCACGATGTAGACCGTCACCAGGGCCGCAAGAATCAGCAAGGCTTCATTCGATAACGAATTGCGGAAGCTTGCCGCGGTGCCCTGGAAGTCCGCCTGCAGGCTCGCAGGAAAATGCATGTCTTTTGAAACCTTGTCGATCTCCGTAATGGCATTGCCGAGCGCCGCGTTCGGCGCCAGGTTAAAGGAAACAGTCACTGCAGGAAACTGCCCCTGGTGATTGATCGATAAAGGCTCATGGGTCTCGGTGATATGCGCAAAGGCCGTTAAGGGAATCGGACGCGGCTGCGCCCCGGTGCTGATAAGGTTCGAGCCGGTGTTGGTCGAGGTTGTGCCGGTACCCGTAAGCGACAGGGCGTTGGCCGGTGCCGTAAAAACGCCGGACGACGGGGTATAAAGCACGCTCGAAGTAAGCGCCGCAGAACCGGCCGACGCCGAGCTTGAAGCAGAAAACGACGAGGTCGCTCCCGAACCGGTCGCGTTGGCCGAGGCATTAGCCTGGATATAAATCTCGTTCAGGTGTCGCGGATCAAGCTGGAACTCAGGCTGCGACTCCAGAATGACGTGGTATTGATTCAGCTGCGTGTACATCGTCGAAACCTGCCGCTGGCCAAAGGCATCGTACAGCGTGTTATCAACCGTAGTGGGAGCGATGCCGAGGCGTGAGGCAGTTACGCGATCGATAAACAGCGAGGTGGCCAGGCCGCCCGTCTGCTGGTCGGTGGCCACGTCTTCCAGGTCAGGCAGTTGCTTGAGCTTGGCGACAAAGCGGGCGGTCCACTTGTTCAGCTCATCCGCGCTCGGGTCTTCCAGCGTGTACTGGTATTGGGTGCGTGTGGCGCGATCGTCCACCGTAATATCCTGCACGGCCTGCATGTAAAGGTGCATGCCTTCTACCTTGGCAAGGCTCGTCTGCAATCGCCGAATGACGTCTGAGGCGCTGCGGTCGCGCTGCGCGAGCGGCTTGAGGTTGATAGAAAATCGCCCGCTGTTCAGCGTCGTGTTGGTTCCGTCCGGGCCGCTAAAGGAGGACAGGCGCTGAACCGCCGGCTCGGCCAGGATCACTGCCGCCACCTGCTTTTGGAGGGCCGCCATGGCGGCAAACGAAATTGTCTCCGGCGCCTGCGAAATACCCTGGATCACGCCCGTATCCTGCACCGGGAAGAAGCCCTTCGGGATGACGATATAAAGAAAAATAGTCAGTGCAAGGGTAGCCACGGCAACCAGCAGCGCCACCGTTTGAAAGCGCAGCACAAAGCTGAGCGTCCGCCCGTAAAAGGCAATCATGCTTTCAAACACACGCTCTGACGCGCGATAAAAGCGGCCCTGCTGCGCCTCGGGATCATGCTTGAGGATGCGGGCACACATCATGGGCGTGAGCGTGAGCGAAACAACGGCTGAGATCACGATGGTGACCGCAAGCGTAACGGCAAACTCCCGGAAGAGCCGGCCGACAACATCGCCCATAAAGAGCAGCGGGATCAGTACGGCAATCAACGAGATGGTGAGCGACAGAATCGTAAAGCCGATCTGCCCGGCACCTTTCAGCGCGGCCTCCATGGGTGGGTCACCCTCTTCCAGGTAGCGGGCGATGTTCTCAATCATCACAATGGCGTCATCGACAACAAAACCTGTTGAGATGGTCAAGGCCATCAGCGACAGGTTGTCAAGCGAGTAGCCGAGCGCATACATGGCGCCAAAAGTGCCAACCAGCGAAAGCGGCACAGCCACGCTGGGGATGATGGTTGCAGCCAGCGAGCGCAGGAAGAGAAAGATGACCATCACCACCAGCGCGATGGTAAGCATCAACTCGAACTCCACATCATCGACCGAAGCCTGGATGCTGGTGGTCAGGTCGGTCAGCGTGGTGATCTGCAGCCCGGCGGGCAACGTAGTCTCAAGCTGCGGCAGCAGGTTCTTGATCGCCTTGACTACGTTGATCGTGTTCGCGCCCGGCTGGCGCTGTACGTTCAAGATCACCGCCGGCGTCTGGTTCATCCACGCGGCCTGCTGCGTATTTTCAACCCCGTTGACGATGTGCGCCACATTTTTGAGGAACACCGGCGCCTGGTTCCGGTACGCCACCACTACATCCTGGTAGTCGCCGGTGGTTTGCAGCTGGTCGTTCGCGTCGATCTGGTAGTCCTGCCGCGCTCCGTCAAAGCTGCCTTTTGCGGAATTGACGCTGGTGGTGGCAAGAGCTGTGCGTACGTCCTCCATGTTCAGCCCATAGGAGGCAAGCGAGGTTGGATTGACCTGGATGCGGACTGCAGGCTTTTGGCCGCCCGATATCGATACCAGCCCAACGCCATTTAATTGCGAAAGCTTGGGAGCCAGCCGCGTGTCGACCAGATCTTCCACCTGCGGCAGCGGGATCGTCTTCGACGTAATCGCAAGGGTCAACACGGGCGCGTCGGCCGGGTTGGTCTTTGAGTACACAGGCGGCGTCGGCAGGTCGGAGGGCAGAAAGCTCTGCGCCGCATTGATCGCCGACTGCACTTCTTCTTCGGCAACGTCGATCTGCAGAGCGAGCGAGAACTGGAGCACCACCACCGACACGCCGCCCGCGCTGGTAGAGGTCATCTGGCTCAAGCCCTGCAGCTGCCCGAACTGCCGCTCGAGCGGCGCGGTCACCGTGGTCGCCATCACATCCGGCGCAGCGCCCGGATAAAACGTAAGCACCTGGATGGTTGGATAATCGACCTGCGGCAGCGCCGAGACAGGCAGCTGGAAGTAGGCCACACCGCCAACCAGCAGGATGGCCACCATGAGCAGCGCAGTGGCTACCGGTCGCAAGATAAACGGTCGCGACAGGCTCACGGCGTTTCGCTCTCCTCATCCTCAGAGGTGCCGATCTTCTGCTTCAGCACGCGTACCTTGGAGTGGTTCTGGAGTTTTTCAAAGCTGCTGTCGGCAACCTGGTCGCCTTGATGGATGCCTTGCACCGCGGTCATCGGCCCGTCGCTTACCCCTGTCTTCACTTTCACGATGGTGGCGTCGTTGTTGGTGATGCGGTAGACAAATGCCTGCTGGGCATTGCGCTGGATTGTTGCTGTCGGCAGCATGACCTGGTTTTCGAGCACGTCGGTCAGCAGGCGCGTGTTTACAAACTGGTTGGGGTAGAGCGCCATGTCGCGATTTTCAAAGGTCGCCCGCAGCTTGATTGTGCCCGTGGTGGTGTCGATCTGGTTGTCGATGCTGCCCAGCTTGCCGACGCCGAGCCGGTGCTCGTTCGAACGATCGAAGGCCTCGGTAGTCAGCCCGCGGTTTTTCCGCATGGCCTGCTCCACCTGCGGCAGGCTGTCCTCAGGGATGGTGAAGACCACCGTGATGGGCTGCACCTGCGTAACGACAACCAGGGGTGTCGTACTGTTTGCCGTCACTATGTTGCCGGGGTCCACAAGTCGGAGGCCGACCCGGCCCGAGATAGGCGAGACGATATGGCAGAAGCCAAGCTGCACGCGGTCGGTTTCTACCGTGCCTTCGTCGGCTTGTACTAGCCCTTTGTCCTGCTCAACCAGCTTTTCCTGGTCGTCCAGCTGCTGCTTGGCGATGGCGTTGCGCGACCATGCCGCCTGGTAGCGCTGCAGGTCCATGGCCGCCTGCGCAAGCACGCCCCGGTCCCGTGCCAACGCTCCCAGCGCCGTATCGAGCGTAGCCTGGTAAGGCCTGGGGTCGATATCCAGCAGAGGGGTGCCCTTCTGCACGGTCTGCCCTTCGCGGTAGTGCACTGCCACCACCTGCCCGCTCACCTGGCTGTTGATGGTGGCCGTAAAGGTGGGGGTGACCGTGCCGATCGCGTCCAGCTTGACCGACATTTCCCCGCGGCCGGCCGTGGCCACGTTAATGGTGACCGGCCCTTGATTTCGCCGGCCTCCGCCGGGCGGACCCTGGCTTGACGCTACCGGCTTGTGCCGCCACACCAGCACAAAGGCCAGCGCAAACAAGACCAGCAAAAGAATCCAGACCCAGCGATGCTTTTTGCGCCGCGGGTGCGCTGCCGGTGCCGCATGGGGGCTCGCAGGGCTTGGCGCCAGCAGGGGTGCAACGGGTGGTTGCTGTTCCATCAGTCTCGGTTTGCCTTCACGCTTTGCGTTGTCATCTCTTCTTAACCTTGAGGCAGGTAAGCCCGATAAGAAGGGGTTTGGATGGGTCGAGCGCCGAGGCCGACTGCTGAGAAAAGGGTCAGCAATCGGCAGCGCCAGCTCACACTATCGATAGTTCTATCCTAACGGAAGGCGCAAGCGCCTCTTGACTTCCGCTGCAACAGGCCTTCGCTTGATCGGTATGCGCGCGTTAGGCCAATCATCGCTCGGCACCCTTACTGACGAGCGACCCGCTCGCTTGGTTGCACCCAAAGCGCAGGGAGCCCGTAAGATCCAGCGTGCAAGCCGCTGGCAAGCGAGGCTTTCCTACTGCCCTTGTGCCCGGACGCTTCTACAATCAAAGCTATGGCCACCGTAGCCGCCCCGGCTCAAAGTCAAAGGCTCTCCGGACGCGCAGCCATACGAGGTGCTCTGTTGTTCTGGCACCTTTGCAGCTTGGATGCGCCGACCATCGCTGTTTTGTGGTGCGCCACACTGGGCAAGGTGGCCGGGGTGCCCGTCCGGGCGGAGCAGTTGGGGCTGCTGGCGCTTGGCGCCTGGATCGTCTACGTACTGGACCGCCTGCTGGATGCCTTGCCTCAGCGCGGCAACGGGGAGGCAGGCAAACTGCGCGACCGGCATCGCTTCCACCGGAAACATCGGCGCGTTTTGCTGATTGGGGCAGGTGCGGCAGCCGTCGTGCTCGCCTTGCTGGCTGCGCATCTGCCCTTCCCTTTGGTACGCACGTACTTGCTGCTGGCGCTGCCGGTCGCCACCGGCTCACCCTTGCAGCCTCCGCGCTGGCCTGCCTTGCATGCGCGGCCGCTTGCCGCGCCTTGCAAGCAGGCGCGGATCACGCCGTATACCGAGGAACCGCCGGAGGCGCCGCCTGCCTCGCTTGCCTGCTTTCTTCCCTGCTGCTGCTTGCTTTGCTGGTCAGCCGCGACGCTCAAGGGGTCCCGTGCAGTGCACGCAGGGTCAGAGTCGTTGCAGATCTGGCGCTGCTTACTCCGCTGCTCGTGCTGCCGCTGGTCGGCGGCCGTTGAGCCGTGCCGACCCTGGCGTCGAGCGAGCCCGTAGCAGGCACCTGGTGAGCGGCTTCGATCGCCTGGCGCGCCCTTACCGCACCATGGAGTACCTCACCTTTGGCCGCGCCCTGCAGCGATGCCGCGTGGCGCAGCTACCCAAGCTTACCGGCGCCTGCCGCGCCCTGGTGCTCGGCGACGGTGACGGCCGCTTTACCTCGGCATTGCTTCAGGCCGTCCCCCGTCTCCGGGTGGTTGCCGTGGACAGCAGCCCTGCCATGCTCCAATTGCTGGTCCGCCGTGCGCAGCGCTGCGGCTCCGACGACCGGGTCGTACCGCTGGCCGGCGAAGCTGTTGCTTCTGTTCAAAGCGCTGCGTTTCTTGCCTATGCGACGGGAGACCCGTTCCACCTCGTCGCTTCGCACTTCTTTCTCGACTGCCTGAGCACGGCGGAAGTAAACAGACTCGCGCTCGCAGTACGCCCTTGCCTGGCAAAGGATGCGCTGTGGGTCGTCTCAGAGTTCGCCGCGCCGACGGCCTGGGCGCGCCTCCTGGTCGCGACGCTCTACCTTCTTTTCCGCCTTCTCACCGGGCTGCAGGTGCGGCAACTGCCAGCCTGGCGGCAGGCGCTGACCAATGCCGGGTTCTCGCTTGTTTATGAAGAGCACTCTCTCCGCGGTTTGTTGACCAGCTCTACCTGGCAGCTCACCGGCACGCCGGCAAACCTCCCCGGGCTCCTTGCATCTCCCTTTCAGCCAAGGAAGGGATAGCCCCGAGGGCAACCACATTCGCGTACGGCCGCTCCCAGTATCCATGCTGATGCAGCGGACCCCTGCTCCTACCCCTTACGCGGCGTTTCCCTTCTTCCTTGACACGATTCCGGGCATTGATCCCGGGCCGCTTCCGACTCCCATTCCAGGGTCGCTGCCGGGTGATGACCCTGACCCCGACTTTGATCC
>CAXTPL010000038.1:1304-21742 GCA_964246065.1 uncultured Acidobacteriaceae bacterium | reverse complement strand
GATCTGTGCGTCAAGGGGGGCTGCTGCGGCGACGGGGGAACTGTTTGGCAGGGGGCAGTAAGCCCAGGCGAGGTGTTTGCCGGCCGGGGCGCGGGTGGGGTCGGCGAGCGTCGGCTGGGCGAGCAGCACGAAAGGTCGGTCGGGCACGCGGCCACTCGCCATCTGCGCCTCAGAAAGCGCGATCTCCTCGAAGGTGCCTCCAAGATGCAGGGTGGAAGCGCGTCGGCAGGCTTCTGCGCGCCAGGGAATCGGGTCGGAAAGCGCGTAATCGACCTTAAAGGCGGCCGGCCCGGGATGGAAGCGCCCGAGCCGTCGGCGATACCCTTCCGGAAGCCGGCCGCCTGCAAGCTGCAGCAACTGTGCGGGCGCAACATCGCAAAGAGTCACGGCATCCTCGGCGAAGCGGTCGCTGCTGCCCCCAAGCGATTGCACCGGGGAGGCGATGTGGAGCGCGCCGCCGAGCGAGCCCAGCACACCGGCCAGCGCATCGGTGATGGACTGCGCGCCGCCCTGTGGAATGGGCCAGCCGACGGCGTGGGTAGCCGCACCGAGCACGATGCCGACGGCGGCGCTGAGGGGTGCGTCCAGGTTCAGAAAGGAGTGTCCGGCGAGGCCTGCGAAGAGGGCCCGAGTCCGCGGGCTGCGAAAGAGCATGCGGGCAAGTGCCGCGGCGGGCAAAAAAGCCTGCGCTCCAAAGCGGGCCAGCAGCAGCGGGCTGCGCGGCCAGTGGATCGGCGGCCCGAGGATTTCGGCTGTAAAGCCGTCCCAGTCGAGCGAGAAAGGCTCAAGGAGCCGCCGCCAGGCAGGTCCATCGGTGCCCAGTGCTTCGCATGCCTGGTCCAAGTCACGCTCAAGGGTGACAGCGGTTCCGTCGTCGAGCGGGTGCGCGAGCGGGGTAGGGTGATGGATCCAGCGGAGACCGTGCTCCGCAAGCGGCAGGGTGCGAAAGAAGGGCGACCCTGCGGCGAGAGGGTGAACGGCCGAGCCGAAATCATGGAGGAAACCGGGCAGGGTAAGGGGCAGGGTGCGCGACGCGCCGCCTGCAGTGGGCTGCGCCTCAAAGACGGAGACGCGGAGCCCGGCCTGCGCAAGCGTGACGGCGGCAGCAAGGCCGTTGGGTCCGGAGCCCACTACCGACGCTTGCCGGCTCACAGTGTGGCGCTGGAAGCGCCAGCGGGAGAGCGCGGACGGGTTCGCGCTTCGGGCAGGGGAGCCGAAACAAGGGCAAAGGGACGCGTAATCACGGCTCCAGTGTAGGCGAGCCGGCGGACGGCAGCATGGGCGCAGGCAATTCCCATGCTGCTTACTTTGGTGCTACGCAACTCGGCCGCCGCCTCCTGCGCGGGCAGAACGCAGCAGTATGCTGAAGGGCAATGCCGCACAGGATAGAACCCACAGTCGCCGCCGTGATCCCGACCAGAGGCCGCCCGGAGATGGTGCTGCGTGCGGTGCAGAGTGCGCTGGCGCAGACCGCCGGTCTGGTTGAGGTCATCGTGGTTGTAGATGGGCCCGACCCTGAAACGGAAGCGACGCTGGCAGGCTTCGCCGGGGAGGCGCGCGACGGGCGACTTCGCATCTTGCCGCTGCCGTATGCGGTTGGGGGTGCGGAGGCGCGCAACCTGGGGGTACGACACGCACGCGCGGGCTGGATTGCCTTTCTCGATGATGACGATGTATGGGTGCCCCATAAACTGGCGGTGCAGCTGCGAACTGCAGAGCAATGCCCGGCGCCTGAACCGGTAGTGGCTGCCTCAGTGTTTGCGCGTAGCCCGCGGGCCGACGCCATCTGGCCGCGGCGCTTGTATGCCACCGGCTCCTCGATGGCGGAGTATCTGTTCTGCCGCCAGGAATGGACCTTTGGCGGGGCGCTGCTGCAAACCTCGACCCTGCTCGCGCCGCGCAGCTTGCTGCTGCGAGTGCCCTTCGCTGCCGGGCTGCGCAAGCATCAGGATTGGGACTGGCTGCTGCGGGTGAGCGCGGAATCGAACGTGCGGGTTGTGCAGGTGCCGGAGCCGCTGGCTATCTTTCATGTGGAAGGAAACCGTTCAAGCGTCGGGCGATTGCCGGACTGGCGCTTTTCTCGCGCATGGGCTGAGGAGCGCCGAGCACTCTTTACGCCGCGAGCTTTTGCCGGCTTTCTGGCAACCGAGTGCGCTCCTCAAGCCGCGCAGTGCGGAGCGGCCTTGCGGGAGCGGGCCGGCTTGCTCCGCGAGGTGGTACAGCAGGGATCGCCCAGCCTCCGGTTGTTTCTCGTCTGCTTGAGCTTTCTGCTGGTACCGCAGCCATGGCGGCGCGCTGTGCGCGATGCACTGCGCACATGGGCTGCGTACCTCCCCGGCAGGTCTCCTGCTGCTTTGCAGGCGAAGTAGTGGCTTTCTTGCTGCTCACGCCCTGAGATCTTCTTCAGGATGGAACGAAGCCGAAGTGGAACCATCCCTGCCGCCCAAGTCACGCCGGGGCGACAAGGATGCTTTAAACCTCTGCCGGGCTCGATGCCTTGCCGGGAGCGACAGAAGCGCCTCCATGCGTGGCCGCGTTTCGGCTGCCGGGTCCGCGGGACTCAACTGCCGCAGGATGCAGCAGCCGGGCGGTAGCCTGTTGCTTCCGTTGAAGGTACCACTGCTTGAAAACGACACTGCCGAAGCTGGCGTTGCCGAGCAGGTAGCGGCGCCAGAGTCGCCGCGGCTCCATGACCAGGCGGTACAGCCACTCAACTCCAATGCCGTGCGTCCAACGAGGCGCGCGCTTCCGCAGCCCTGCCTGCGTGTCAAGAGCCGCGCCTACGGACAAGGCTGCGCCAATCGGCAGGGTGAGGCAGTGGTCAAGCATCCATATCTCCTGCTTAGGCGCTCCGAAGGCCACGCAAAGCAGGTCCGGCCGCGCCGAACGGATCCGCTGCAGCACCGCTTCGTGGGCGGCCGGATTTTGTTCAAAGCCCATTGCGGGGCAATCCGTGCCGGCGATCACCAGGCCAGGGTAGCGGGCTACCAGGCTTGCAGCGGCGCCTGCTGCGGCGCCGGGCAGGCCGCCCAGAAAGTAGACGCTCCGCCCTTCGGCCGCGAGCAGCGCGCAGACCCTCTCCATGAACTCACCGCCGGGCACGCGCTCGGGAATAGGTTTGCCCAGCAGCCGCGAACCCCAGACCACCGACATGCCATCCGGAAGGCAAAGCGAGGCTCTGCGCAAAGCTTCGGCAAAGCGAGCGTCTTTTTGCGCTAGCGTGACGAGGAACGCGTTTGGGCCCATGATCAGGTGAGGCGTGGCGCGTGCCGCGGCGAGCTCCCGCATCAGCCATCCGGTGGCACGGTCCATGGTGACACTGTGCACGGGTGCGTTACCGAACCAGACCTTGGGCCCGGCAATCTCGCGCGTGCCGATGGGCTGCTTTTTTGCCTGCGCGAGCCTGGAGCGCAGCATCGCCGTAAGTACCGCCGCTGGGCTTGTTGCTCCGCGATCTAGCTCGCCTGCTGAGCCGGCCATAGGACATCCTTTCGCCTTCTGTAGAGCTCAGGCGGCAGCCCGTTTGCCAGTGACTCGGATGGAAAGCACTCATCGCGCAGGCGCCCGGCAACATAGCCGGGCGAAACAGTGAACGCGTAGAGAAAAGAAGCAGCAGCCTTGAAGATCGAGCCTCGTCCCAGATGAATATTGAAGAGCCGCAGCTGCTCCTTGGCCAGAAGCGAAGATCCGTCAAGCATGCGGTCGAGCTCTTCTTCCACTGCGGAAAGATTGGCTGCGTGGCGACCTTCCAGCTTGGAAAGCAGAAGATACTGAACGTAAAGTCCATGCAGGGCCTGTTCCTTCAGGTTGCGCGTCGTCAGGCTGCCTGCACTCTGACGGAAGTGCAGCAGCACTTTTGGTATGTAGCGCACGTCATAGGCTAGCGCCATGCGCCACCACAGGTCCGCGTCTTCGCACTGGAGCCCTGCTCGATACCCGCCCAGGGTCAGGGTCTTCTCCACGTGGAGCACCGCGCTTGGGTGGCAGATGGCGGGCACATAGCCGGCCCGGGCCACGGCGCGGATCTGCTCCGGCGTACCGCGTGTGCAGCGATATAGGCCGACGCTTTTGCGTGCCGGGTGATACGCGGCGTCAGAGTAAAACATCCCTGCATCGGGGTATGCGGCGATGGCGCTCGCGATCTCTTTGAGGCGCGTGGGCGCGGAGATATCATCCGCGTCCTGGCGCACCAGCCAGGGCGTTTCCGCTTCGCGAAGCATCCTGTTCAGCGTAAAGGTGATGCCTCTGTGCGGTTGTTCCAGAACGCGCAAACGCTCGTCGCGAATGGAGCGAAGATACTGCGCGCTCCCGTCTGAAGAGCCGTCAACGATGGCCACGATGCGGAACTCCTGCAGCGATTGCGAGAGCAGGCTCTCCACCGCTTCAGGAAGAAAAGGCATGGCATTGTGAACGGGCAGGCCTATGGTAAGCAGGTCGGCCCGGCTTCGGTCTTGCGACACAATACGCCTCCACGCGCGGCATGACCGAAGGAAATTCCGGCATCCGTTGATTGCTCTTTATTGAGAGTTTCTTGACTTCACTCTAACTGGAGTAAGCGTGGCGTTTGGCTTCGCACCGAACACAGCAAAAACTTCCGTAATCTGCTGTGGGAATAGATACGGTGCTAGCGTGTACCTACTATTTCTGGCAGGTAGATCGACTTAGCCGCGCGCGGATGCTCTTGTGAGCCGAGTGTGCCGTGGGGTTGCGTGGCATGTGCAAACGATGACGCAGACCGCTATCAACAGCAATGCCGCGCAACGATCGAAGGAGCCGGCCGAGTGGACGGCCGCGAGCTTGGCAGCCGCGCTGCGCCGGCGACGAGCCCTTGTTCTGCGGCCTTTGATCGCGTGCGTGCTGCTGGGTAGCTTCTACTGTACCGTTGCGACGCGCCGCTACAAGGCCACCGGGCAGATCCAGGTGCAAAAAGAAGCATCCGGCGAGTTCGGCCTGGAAAGCAGCGTGATGGGACGGGACGACAACAGTGTTTCGTCGGACTCGCTTGACTACAACATCATGCTGCAGACCGAAGCGGGCATCCTGCAATCCCCCGCGCTTGCGCTGGTCGTCATCCGGGACCTGCATCTGGAACCGACGCACGACTATTTTCCTCAACACCCTGAAGATTCGGCGGCCGCACGGATGAACCGGGTGCTGCAGTCGATCCTCTTTTGGCGTAAGCCGCTGGAGCCGTTGACGGTTCCCTTGGAAGACTCGCCGAACCGGCGGTACGAGGCTTTGAAAATCTTTGCTTCGCACCTGACTGTGCAGCCGGTCACAGGCACTCGACTGATCGATGTCAGCTATGCCGATCCTGATCCGCAGCGGGCCTCGGCAGTGGTAAACAGGCTTATCGCGGAGCTTGGGGACTTTACGTTTCGCCAGCGCTTCACCGCGACCCAGCAAGGCTCCTCCTGGCTGACCGGACAGCTGGCTGAGCTGAAGCAGCAGATGCAAACTCTGCAAAGCAGAGAGATCGCTTTGCAGCGCGACACAGGGATGTTTGGAAGCGATGCGTCTCGCAACGTCGTCCTGGAGCGACTCGCCAGCCTGAACCAGACGCTCACGGAAGCCGAATCCAACCGCATCCTCAAGCAGGCTATCGATCAGGTCGCGGCAAGCGGCAATCCCGAGCTGATCTCAAGTTTGAGCGGAAATTCTAGCGTCGGCGCTGTGGCTTCCATGACAAATACGCTTACGCTGATCCAGAACCTGCGCGCACAGGAGGCGTCGCTGCGCGCGGAGCTGGCGCAGGATTCGGTTCGCTACGGACCGGCGTATCCGCGACAAGGCGAACTCCAGGCGCAGCTTCGGGGTGTGGGCCGGTCGATCGAGGATGAGGTGCATCGGCTGGGCGAGCGCGCTCACAGCGACTACCTGATCGCGATGCGCGAGGAAGACGGCGCCAGGGCCGCTTTCAACGCGCAAAAGCAGGCCGCGGAACGTTTGAACGACTCCATGCTCGCCTATGGTCTGGCAAAGCAGGAGGCTGACAGCAGCCGCGACATCTACGAGACGCTGCTGGCCAAGCTCAAGCAGGCAGGCGTGCTGCAGGGACTCAAAGCCAGCAACATCACGATAGTGGCATTGGCGCAGGTTCCGCCACCCGATCACCCCAGCTCTCCTCGGTACCTCGTGGTGTTCGCCGCCGCTCTTGCCGCCGGTCTCCTGCTGGGCGGAGCAGTGGCGGGGTGTGCGGAGCTGATGGACAACAAAGTACGTTCCCTGGAAGGTCTTGAACGATCGGTAGGTATCCCGCTCATCGCCGTGCTGCCTGTCTTTGAACACGCGCGGCGAAACAAGCGCCGACCTAGGGGACTCTTTGGCCGCGCCGCCGATGAGCAGCCGGCAAGCCTGATGGGCGAGCCGCTGCCACCCCTGAAATTGGCAGCTCTTGATCGCCAGCCTTCTACATTCGCAGAGGGACTGCGGTCACTGCGTACCGCCCTTCTGCTTTCGCGCAGCGGTCGCCCTCCGCAGGTCGTGCTGATCACAAGCTGCCTGAAGGCGGAAGGAAAGACCACCCTGGCTTTGAACCTTGCAGCCTTGTTTGCGCAAGGCGGTTCGCGGGTTCTGCTCGTTGACGCGGATCTTCGCAAACCCGGCGTTGCGCTTCGGATCGGGTCGGGTCCCATCCCTGGTTTGGCTTCAGCCTTGGCGAGCGAAACGACGCCTGCGGTGCAGCAGCCGATTGCCGAGATGCCGAACTTTCATGTTCTGTGCGGTGAGGAGGTCGCGCCTTTCCCCTCCGAGCTTCTGAGTTCGTCGCGTATGCGCAGCCTGCTTGGCACATGGCGCGAGGAGTATGACTTCATCCTGCTCGACAGCCCTCCTGTGCTCCCTGTCACCGACGCCATTCTTCTATCGCAGATCAGCGATGCAACGCTGCTCGTAGCACGTCATGGGCAAACGACCCAGCGCGCGCTCTGCCGGGGAGCCGAGATGTTGCGCCGCCAGCACCCGGGTCAGGCCGCGCTGGGTGCGGTTCTCAACGGAGTGTCGAAAGGCTCCGGAGATTTCTACGAGTATTTCGGCTACCAGGGGGAACTCTATGCGGAGCAGAATGCCAATGCGTAAAGTGCGATGGCTTCTCATGGCGTTCCTTTTAGGAGTAGCCGGACCGGGATGCCAGGCTCAATCGGCTGATCTTCCGGGTTCTGCGGCCCGAACTGCGGAAAGTCTCTTGATCGGACCGGGGGATCTGCTCCATATCACTTTTTTCCGAGAGGACAACCTGGAGCAGCGGGTGCGCGTGAAGGATTCCGGCGAGGCCAAGCTGCAATTGATCGGAGCCGTCCAGTTGAAAGGCCTTTCGCCCGGGGAGGCGGCAGAAAAGATAGCCAAGCTTTACAAGGATGACGGCTTCCTAAACCAACCCGAAGTGTCCGTCTTTGTAGAGGAGTCGGTGACGCAAAGGGCTGCTGTGCTTGGCGAGGTCGAGCACCCTGGGCTGGTTCCTCTCACCAGTTCACGGAGCCTGCTCGATGTGATTTCTGAAGCGGGCGGCCTGACCACGATCGCAGACCGCCACATCACGATACGGCGGCCGGGAGTATCGGCGACCACTGTTTTTCTTTCAAACAAGCCGGACCAAGCCTTGGCCGAAGCTGACGTTCTGGTGCAACCTGGCGACACCGTCCTTGTGCCCAAAGCAGGAGTGGTCTACGTGCTTGGGGATGTGGGGCGGCCGGGTGGCTTCGTGATGCAGGACGACTCGCGACTGAGCCTGCTGCAAGCTATTTCGCTGGCCTCGGGAGCCAACAAGACCGCTGCTGAAAACCAAGCGCGCCTGCTGCGGAAGGTCAACGGCGCGATGATCGAGCAGCCGCTTTCGCTTAAGGCGATTGAGAGAGGGAGGCTCCCCGATCCGCAGCTGCAAGCAGACGATATTGTGTTTGTCCCCTTTAGCGTCATGAAGAACATCGCGCTCGGCGCGACTTCGATTGTGGCCTCGGCCAGCTCGGCTGCTGTCTATGCGGTCCACTAAAGATGAGTGTGGAAAGGAGCGCATCCGTAGTCCAGGCGGGAGCAAGCCTTCTTATCCTGCTGTTTTTCGGCATGGCGGGCGCCATTCCCGGTGTTGCGCCCAACCAGGCAAACGAGATGACAGGCGCTCCGGCAAGCGGGCTCATGTTTGCTACGGGCATCGGTTCGCAGCTGCTGATCAATGCAACTATCGCAGCTTTGCTGTTGCAACGTCCCCGCTCTCTGGTTCGGCATCTTGGATGTCTGCACTTTGCGGGTGCGCTCGCCGTCTTTGCGGTTCTCTCCGCGCTGTGGTCGCATTCCGTTCCTTCTCGCAACGCTGTTTGCTTTGTTTTTAGCTAGCCTGGGCACCCTGGAGCGGCAGCTGGTTCTTTTCGAGCGTACATTTCTTCTGCTCGCGCTTGGCTCCGCTGTACTTGCGCTCGGCTTCCCCAGGCTTGGGCTCGATGCATCGACGGGGCACGCGGGTAACTGGCAGGGCGTGTTCACGCAAAAGAATGCTTGCGGTCGGGCCATGGTGTTTGCGTCTGCGGTCGTGCTCGCTCAGGGCCGGCTCAACCTCCGCCGCGTATCCTCTCTGCTGCTTTTCTCCACCGTACTCATCTTGAGCGGGTCGCGCGGAGCATGGGCGATCGAAGCCGGTCTGCTTGCGCTTGCTGCGGTGTACGGGCTGCTGGCGCGCTTCGACGCCAAACCACGGCGATGGCTTGTTGCGGCAACAATTGCGCTCAGCGTGCTTTCTATCGTCCTCGGACGCCTGTGCTTTGCGCGGCTGGTCCAGATCCTTGGCCGCGCTCCCACCCTGACCGGACGTACCAGCATCTGGGCCCAGGTTTGGATCGAGATTCTGAAACGCCCGTGGCTAGGCTACGGCTTTTCTGCCTTCTGGCGGGGCACCAAGGGAGCGTCCTTTGAGGTCGTGGTAGCGCTCAAGTTTATTCTTTTTCACGCGCACAACGGCTTTCTCGAAATTTTGCTGGAACTGGGCGCGGCCGGCCTGCTTCTTTTTGTGCTGAGCTACGCGGTGGGTTGCCGGCATCTTCAGCGCTCGCTCTGGTCCAGGAGCGAGGATCGTGGCACGCTTTACGCCGCATGGCCGCTGTTCATGCTCTTTCTGGTGCTCGCCTACGATCTCGACGAAAACACGCTTCTCAGCTTCAACGGCCTCTTCTGGGTGTTGTATGTGCACGCACTGGTCTCCTTGCAACAACCCCGAGAAGTGTCTTGTCCTCGAGCCAGCGACCACCTCGACCAGAGTTGCGCGGGGCTGTGGTTTGGCGGCGGGATCGATGAAGAAGCTACGGCGATTGCGGGGCAAGCCTCCGGACTTTTTGCCAGGCCTACCGGACACATTCCTTCTCAAACTGAGCAGCCTGCATGGTTCTAGCGACGCTTCCTGAGGCAAGGCCGCGCGCCGAGGAGCCAGCCTCGCAAGGCGCCGCTTGCCGGTTGGCCGACACGCGGCAAGCCCGGCGCGAGCGCCCCCTGGAAGCAGGCTCGCAGGCAGGCAGCGGCAAGCCGTTTTACCGACCCGAACTCGACCTCTTGCGTCTTGGCGCATTCTTCATGGTCTGGCTTGCGCACAGCTTGCCGGGCGCAAAAGAAGCAGCGTCGCTGGGCATCCCCGCGCCTCTTGCTCCCTGCATCGAGGCAGTCAAGGACGCAGGGAACTTCGGCGTGTGCGTCTTCTTCTTCCTTAGCGCTTACCTCATCACCGAGTTGCTACGACGCGAGCGGGCTGCCACCGGCACCATCCGGCTGCGAGCTTTCTATGTACGCCGGATTCTCCGGATCTGGCCGCTGTACCTCGGCATTCTCGGAGCGTATGCGGTGCTTGGATTGCGCTTCCACGGCTTCCGTATTGAGCCTGGCCGCTTGCTCGCTTCGGTGCTGCTGGCGGGTAACTGGTACATCGCTCTCCATCCCACCATCCTCACCCCCATGCGTGCGTTGTGGAGCATTTCGGTAGAAGAGCAGTTTTATCTAGGCTGGCCGGTGCTTGTGCGCTGGGCGCGACCCCGAGTTGTTGTGGCGGCGTGCATCGCGCTCCCAGGTCTCAGCTATGCAACGCTCGTTTGGCTGGTTCACCACACCAACCCTCAACAGTTGCATGTAACGGCCTGGGTCAACAGCTTTGTGCAATTCCAATACTTTGCAATTGGAGCCCTGGCTGCTCTCGCCCTGGGCGGCCGTTCGGTTCAAGTGCCGACATCCTTGCGATGCGCTCTGCTCGCGGGCGCGGCAGCCGCGATGCTGGTGGCTGCCGGCACCTGCGGAGTAAAGCGGCCAACGCCGTTCCACACCGCGGTTTCGCTCTCGTGCGGGTACCTGCTGGTTGGGCTGGGGTGTGCGCTGTTGTTCGTGGCAGTTTTGGGCCTTTCTCCCCGGCTGGCTCCCGCCTGGGCCGTAAAGCTCGGCCAAATTTCTTTCGGACTGTATGTATTTCATGAGCTTGGCTTTTTCTTGACTGACGCCTTGGAGCGTTTGCTTCTTCGCTATGCCGGAGCGGATCGTTTTGCGACCGTCACGCACCAGCACTGGGCAATTGCTTTGGCAACCAACAAGCTGTGTTCGCTCGCTTGCACAGCAGCGCTTGCGTTCGCCTCGTATGAGTGGTGGGAGAAGCCATTCTTGAGGTTAAAGCGCCGCTTTACCCTTGTTCCTTCGAGGCAGGCATGACGCCGCGCGTTCTTATCTACCGGAGCGAGCTGCTGCCCTACTCAGAGACCTTTATCGCCGCGCAGGCTGGGGCGATGGCTTCCTTTCTTCCCGCGTTTGCAGGTCTGCGGCGCGTGCGCGATGGCATCCATCCCCCGCAACCTTGCTGGGTGCTGGCTGAAGGGCTAGGTATGCCGGCAAGGGCACGGCGGTGGATGTTTCGGCGAATGGGCGTTGCCTCGGGATGGTACCGGGCGATCCGTGCCTGGAACCCCGCGTTACTTCACGCACACTTTGCGACCGACGCTGCGGAGGCTTTGCCTCTGGTACGCCTGCTCAAGGTGCCTTTCGTGACCACGCTGCACGGGTACGACGTCATGGCCCATGACGCGGCGCACCGCAAGACGGCTCGTGGACGGGCGTACCTGGCTCGCCGGGAAGAACTGTTCGCCCGCGCCGATCTTTTTCTTTGTGTATCCGATGCCATCCGGCGGCGTGCCCTGGAGAGGGGCTTTCCGCCTCACAAGCTGCATGTGCATGCCATCGGCGCGGCGCTTTGTGCGGGGCCGCCGCCGTCCAGCTTGCCTGCCAGCCCGATCATCCTGTTTGTCGGCCGGCTGGTCGAGAAAAAAGGCTGCCGGTACCTGTTGCGCGCGATGAAGCAGGTGCAGGCCATCCTGCCGGCCGCGCGTCTCGTGGTTCTTGGTGAAGGGCCCGAGCGCACACCGTTGCAGCAGCAGACTCAGGCCGAATCGATCCATGCGCAGTTTCTGGGAGCACAGAGCAAGACCGAGGTGACCCGATGGATGTCGCAGGCCCGGGTACTGGCAGTACCCAGCGTAACCGCAAGCGACGGCGATGCGGAGGGCCTGCCTACGGTGCTGGGGGAAGCGCTGAGCCTGGGCCTACCGGTAGCTGCTTTCCGGAGCGCCGGCATTCCGGAGTTGGTGCGGGACGGGGTCGAGGGTCTGCTTGCAGACGAGCGCGACGAGGAGGCGCTGGCGCGGAACCTGGTGCGTCTCTGCCAGGACGACGCGCTCGCGACCCGGCTCGTTGCCGCGGGGCGAAGACGACTCGAAGACCACTATGAACTGCATGCGCAGACACGCGTGTTAGAGGCAATCTACGCTGAGCTGCTTACTGCGCGCCATGGCGCCGTTCTCCGGCGGCAGCATGCACAGCATCCACAGCATCCACAGCAACAACATGGCCTGGAGCTGCCTACCTTGGCAGCCGCAGCGGAAAGGGCTGACACAGGCTGCCTGGTCGATATGAACGAGGCCTTGCCGGAGGTGTTGGAGCAAGCTTGCCCGAGCGGAGTGGTCGTACCGTGATCCTCACACAAAGGCCAAATCAGCCGCCGCAGCGCCTGCGCCATCAGGCTGCCTGGATGATCTCCGGCAATGGGGTCGCGGTGCTGTTCCAGGCCTTTTACTTCATCGTCATCGGTCGACTGCTGGGCAGCGCTGAGTATGGCGCGCTGGCCGGTGTGGTCGCGCTGGTCAATGTACTGAGCCAGTTCTCCTCGCTTGGCATGGAGATGATCTTGCTGCGCAATATCAGCCGAGACAGGAGCAGCTTTGCCGGCACCTGGGGGCGTGCTCTCATAGTGAGCGGCATCGGCTTCGCCTTTTTGTTTGCGGTGTCTGTGGTGTACGCGAGGTGCTTCCTTCCACCCGGACTGAGATCGCTGGTCCCCTGGGTTGCGGTCTCTGACGGACTGCTCGGCAAGCTTGCGCAGCTTGCGAGCCGCGCGCTGCAGGGAGCCGACCAGGCGGCATGGAGCGCACGACTTACCGCACTTACCAATGGCGCCCGCGCAGTGGTCGCGGCTTTGCTGCTGAGCTTTTGTGTCCACACGCACCGGCATGGCTCCGCGTTGACGTGGGTGCACGTGTACTGGCTTGCATCGTTCGCCGTAGCCGTGGTCGGCGCAGTGCTGGTGACCCGCATCCTGGGCTGGCCGTGTTTCCGGCGGTTTGGCTGGTGCGAACTGCGCGAGGGCATCAGCTTTTCCTTTTCCAGTTCTGCAATCTCGGTCTACAACGACCTGGACAAGACTCTGCTGGTGGGTATGGGCCAAAGCTATGCAGCCGGGATCTACGCGGCTGCTTATCGAGTTGTCGATGTGCTGACCACGCCTATCTACAGCCTGTATGCGGCGGCGATGCCGCAGTTCTTCCGCGAAGGCGCCAATGGGGTGGCCGCCGCCAGCAGTTTTTCGCGGCGGATGCTGCATTGGGTGGTTCCGTTTGGGTTGGCGGCAGCGCTCGGCCTGGCGTGGCTCGCTCCTGCGCTGCCGCTTGCCTTTGGCCGGAGCTTTGCCGGATCTGTGAGCGCGCTTCGCTGGCTCTGCCTTTTGCCGGTGATCCGCGGGCTACAGTATGCATGGGGATCGACCATTACGGCTTCTTCGTCGCAGTGGTTGCGCACGGGGACCCAGGCAGGCGCAGCCTTGCTGAACCTGAGCTTGAACCTGTGGCTGATTCCTCGCTGGTCGTGGCAGGGTGCCGCGCTGGCCAGCCTGGTGACGGACGGCAGCCTGGCGCTGTCCAACGGACTGCTGGTGCGGTGGCTGGTGCGGCGCAGGCAGATCGGCCCTCGCGGCGCCGTGGTCGCCAACCAGGCGCACGTCCTTTAAGGCACGCATGCGCGACGGGTGGGCGCGGAGACCAGGCTTCGAGTTCTATGCGTCGCCACGGGGAGCTCGGTGCCTGACGGCCTCGGCCTGACCCCGGCCTACTGTTCGCAGCGGCGATGTGAGCGCGCGGTGAACGGCCCGGAAGGTCCCGGCGAAAACCCCCGTGTGCCAAGGATTATCTTTTCTTGCTGCAAATCCTAGAGCAGGGCGCCGCTCATCGGGAATCCCATGCGTCGCAGCAGCGCGTTGAACCGTGGGTCCTGTCGCAACTCATCGAGCTGGGGATCGACGTTGGCAAAGACGAGTGGGTTGGAGCGATCTTCATAAGCTCGCTCCAGCCATTCGTTCGCTTTCGCATGGTCCTTTAATCCGGCGAAGACAAGCGCCACATAATAAGGCGACACATACTGGGTAGTGCTTACCGCATGAAGCTCTTCAAGAACCTTGAAAGCTTCCGCTCTTTTCCCCGCGAGCGCATAGGCATGGCCGAGTGCGCCCAGGACCGGGGCGCTGTGCCTGGATAAGAGGGCCGCCTGCTGCAGCACCGCAATAGCTTTCGGGAAGTCTCCCTGCTGTTCGTAGCATTCGCCCAGCACGATATGAGGGAGAAGAAATGCAGGATCCATTTCGACGGTATTGGTAAGTTGAGCGACTGCACGCTCGTATTGCCTTGCCATATAGAGCCGCCAGCCGAGGCTGAAGTTGACACTGACAGAAAGCGGGTCGAGAGAGCGGGCGCGCTCCATCTCCGCCACGCTTTCGCTTTGGCGATTCATGGCGATGAGGTAAAGCGAGTATCGCTGATGTGCCGTGGCGTAGTTAGGATTGAGTGCGAGTGCGCGCCGAAAGCCGGTCTCTGCGTTTTTCCAGTTCCAGTTGTAGTTGAACTCGACCGTAGCCAGCGCAGTTTGTGTTTCGGCGAGACTATCATCCAGCCCGACTGCGCGCGTCGCGGCGGCTTCAGCCTCGTGAGCCACCTGCTTGACCGGAACCGTCCCGACGATGGCCGCTCCCAGGATGCCGTAACAGTCGGCAAGCCCGGCGTAAGCCAGTGCATATTGCGGGTCCTTCGCCGTAGCCGCCTGGAAGTAGGAGATCGCCTTGGTCAGACCCTCAGCCGATCGCTTGTTCCAGTAGAAAAGCCCTTTCAGATAATCCTCATAAGCGTCAGAACTGATAAGAGGTGTACTTGCGAGGCGCAGCTTGTCTTGCGGCGTGAGCTGGATGCGTATCTGGTCCACGATTGCCGAGGCGACTCGGTTTTGCAACGCGAGCACATCGGTGAGCGAGCTTTCGTATGTGTTGGCCCACAGATGACGATCGGTGGAGACCTGGATCAGCTCCGCTGTGATGCGCACGCGGTTGCCCGAGCGGAGAACTGTTCCCTCGACCACCGCATCCACGTTCAGATCGCGTGCAATCTTGCTCAGCGAGTCATGGGTGCCCTTGTAGCCCATCGATGTGGTGCGCGAAAGCACTCGGATGGAACTGATACGAGCCAGGCTGGCTATCAACTCGTCTGTCATGCCGTCAGCAAAGTACTGTTGGCTGGTATCGCCGGCAAGATTTTCCATCGGCAGTACAACAAGCGCTGTAATCGGTTTGGGGCCGGGCGCAACCAGGCCAAGCCTGGCGCGCATACGGGCCGCCAGCAGAAAGGCGATGGAGAGAACAATCCAGACAGCCGCGATGATCAAGATAGCGGTACGGCGGTCGCGCGCCTTCGCCGCATCTGCCGCATCGGCGCTGCCGACCTGTGCCGGCATCGCGGCTTGCCGACCCAAGGCCTGGTCGGGGGTTCCGACCGCAGGACCTTCAGCCGGGGACAACGGCGCTGGGCCGGCGTCACCCTGCTTGTCGGTTCCCAGCTGCTGAACAGGCGCTATAAAGCGGTACCCTTTGCGCGGGATCGTTTCAATGAAGCGAGGATTGTCCGACGAGTCGCCTAGCACCTCGCGCAGTCTCATCATTGCGGTATTGAGGCTGTGATCGAAGTCGACAAAGGTGTTCGGCTGCCAAAGACGGGAGCGAAGCTCCTCACGCGTCACAATGTCGCCGGCGTGCTCAAGCAGGATGCGAAGTAAGTGGTGCGATTGCTCCTGCAGCTTGACCCGAACGCCCCGCCGGCGCAGCTCGCAGGCTTCCAGGTCAACCTCAAAGATGCCGAAGCTGACCAGCCTAGACAAAACACGGACGGGAGATGCGGCCATAGACGACCCTGGGTGCGCGGCATGGGAGGTGAGCCGACAGCGCGAAGTATAAGCAGCCGTTATCCGGCTGTCAATCCGTTCCCAATCGGTGACCTGCCACGCTAACTTACGCATGACAAAGAGCTTGACGAGTTATCTGCAGAATCCTTTCAATTGATGCTCCAGCACTTGCGAGTCGCGTGCCCGTTGCGTGAGGCTTTGCGTCGTAGGCGAAGGCAGATCGCGCCTCGACCGACGACACCCCGGCAGAGTTGAACGATATTTTGGAGGTTCCATGAAGTCAGAGAATCGCAGGAACGGCTTACGCTGGGTACCGCTGGCACTCTTGATAGCGACCGCCATCCTGCTCTGGAACTGCGGAGCAAGTGTCCCAGCCAGGGCCCAGGTGGCAGGCGCGGTCCTTTCCGGGCAGGTAACGGACGCAACGGGCGCGTCCGTGGCTGGCGCAACGGTGGCTATTCGCGATACAGCCACCGGCGAAACGCGCACGGTGCTTTCCAACAAGGATGGCTTTTACACGGCGCCCAACCTGACGCCGGGCAGCTACGAGGTTAAAACGACAGCGCGGGGCTTTTCGAGTCTCCTGCAGAAGAGCGTCGTGCTGACCGTCGGCGCGGAGATCACCTTTAATCCATCCTTAGCCGTAGGCGCGGTACAGGAGGTTGTTACGGTGAGCGACCTGCCGCCCGATATTGAGACCTCCTCTTCCACGCTCAGTGCAACAGTAGACGGGTCGACGGTGCGCGAGCTCCCTTTGAACGGCCGCGACTGGACTTCGCTGGCCACCTTGGAGCCTGGCGTCATCAGCGTATCTACGCAGGCGACGACCGGCTTTTCTGCCAACAAAGGCAATCGCGGCTTTGGCAACCAACTGACCGATGGCGGCCACCGGGCAAATGAGAACACCTACCGTGTCAACGGCATGGTCATCAACGACTACTCGAACGCCGCGCCAGGCGGAGCGACGGGCGTCAACCTTGGCGTCGATGCGATCGATCAGTTCTCAGTGCTGACGAGCAGCTACACCGCAGAGTACGGCCGTACGTCGGGCGCCGTCATCAACGCTATCACCAAGTCCGGCACCAATGCTCTGCATGGCAGTGCCTACTTTTTTGATCGAGACAGCATCTTCGACGCGCGAAACTTCTTCGACGGGCCAAAGATTCCGCCTTTCCGGAAGATACAGTTCGGCCTGGCCGCAGGCGCTCCCATTCGCAAGGATAAGAGCTTTATCTTTGCGGACTACGAAGGGATCCGGCAGAACCAGCCTATTTCGAGCACGATTAATGTACCCAACGCCGGCGCCAGGGCGGCGGCAGTCGCCGCGATCCAGCCCTATCTTGCGCTCTGGCCGGTGGCGCCCGCCGGCTCGCCGGATACGGCACCAGGCGGCATCGGCGCGCAAAGCTTCAATGTTTCGCGAGCAACCATAGCGAGCGAAAACTACTTCATCACGCGCTTTGACCAGAAGTTCAGCACGGCGGACTCGCTCGATGCGACCTACTTTTTCGACTCCGGACCCCAAACGCAGATCGATCCGCTAGGCAATGCCACGCATCAGGTGTTTTCACGTCGGCAGCTGTACTCGGCTGAAGAAACACATATCTTCAGCCCGGCCCTGGTAAACACGGCGCGCGGCGGCGTGAGTCGCGTCATCGGCCTGATCAATGCGCCGGTCTCCGGCGATAGCGTGGCTACGGACGCCTCCCTGGCGATTGCTCCTGGAGCCAAGGCACCGCCGCAAACGCCGGTGTCCGGTCTGACGACCGCATACGGCCTGGGCGGATTCAATCGGTTCAATCACGCTTACACGTCGATTCAGTTCGATGACGACGCATTTATCACGATCGACACTCACTCGATCAAGGCAGGTTTTGCGTTTGAGCGCATGCAGTACAACGTGCTCGAGCTGCTCAGTCCAAACGGACGCATGAATAACTACTCGCTCACCGACTTCCTATCGAATGCCCCTCACCAGCTGAATGCGTTGGCAATCAACGGCTCGCACGAGGTGGGTCTGCGCGAAAGCCTTTTTGCCTTGTACCTTCAGGATGACTGGCATGCTTCAAAGAAGTTGACCCTGAACATGGGTCTGCGGTATGAGGCGACTACGCGCCCTTCGGACGCGAACACCCTGCCGGCGTACACGGTAAATGGGTATCAAGTCGCGGCTGCGGGGTTCCAGCAGATCACTACTTTAAGCAATTGCGGCGCGAGCGCGACTGCGTGCGGTCCGGTAGGCACCAGCAGCCCGATCGCAAGCAATCCGACCTTGTTTGACTTTGAGCCTCGGCTTGGCTTCGCCTATGATCCGATCGGTGACGGCAAGACGGCGATACGCGGAGCTTTCGGCATGTTTGACGTCTTGCCGCTTCCCTATGAATTCGGCTTGAACACGGCCGCAACGGCTCCATTTCAAATCATCGGCGCCGATGCTCATGCCACCCTCGGCACGGGCGCCACAGACCCAAACGTGAACTTCAATGAACAGGCGATTCGCAATCGCTATATCCAGCAGAACCCCCAGCGGGCAGCCGTTTATAACTGGAGCATCGACGCTCAACGTGACCTTGGAAAGGGTTTCACGACCACGATTGGTTATGTCGGCTCGCATTCTACTCATCTTTCAGCGGCTGCTGACGACATCAACCTCACGCCCTACACCGCTGTGGCCGGGGTCGGCATTGTGGTCCCTTGCAACCCGGCCAATGGCAATTGCGCGTCGAACACCACCGTCCCGCGCACCGATTCCAACTGGGGCGGCGGCGCCGGCATTCGTCCTGTGATCTTTGACGGTACCTCGTCCTACAATGGCCTGCAGGCTCAGGTAAGGAAGGAGCAATCGCATGGCGTGCAGGGGCAGCTTTCCTATACGTTCAGCCACTGCTACGATCGCAGCTCGGCGCCTGTAACTGGCGATACCTACTTGAACTCAATTGCAGTACCACTGCTGATGCAGAAATCGGCGCGGGTAGGTCCTTGCGACTTTGACGTCCGCCAGGTGGCCACAGGCGACATCATCTGGACCATTCCCACGCCGCACCTGTCCTCCTCTGCCGCAAAGCTCCTCGTGCAAGGCTGGGAGTTAGGCAGCATCCTTACTGAAGAGACAGGATCGCCCTTTACGGTAACCTTTGGAGGGGGCAACGACCCGCTGGGCACCGGTTTCAACGGGGACTACTCCATGGATTTCGCGGATGTTCTGCCTCATTGCAAAGCTGTAGGAGGCAAGGGCGTCAACTATATAAACACCAACTGCTTTACTCCGCCGACGGCACCCGCCTCGCTGGCACCGGCAAGCGCGACCAACCTTTATGGGTGCGCTCCGGGCTACTCGCCGACGACCTATTACCAGCATTACACCGGTCCTGCCCCAGCCGCCGGCAGGCAGTTCTGCTCCAACGTAGTTGGGAACTCCGGACGCAACGCGTTTATCGGCCCGAACCTTTTCCAGTTAGACATGTCCGCTTTCAAGAACGTCCGGGTCCCGGCGATTTCAGAGGCGTTCAACATACAACTGCGCGCAGAGTTCTTCAACATTCTCAACCACACGAACTTCCTTACGCCGGGCTTCCTGAACAACGGCGGCCAGGATAATTCTGTGTACGACTACGACGGCAGCAGCTTGTTTACGCAGCTGAATCAAACCTCCACCTCCTCCCGACAGATACAATTCGGCGTGAAGATCCTTTTCTAGCCTGTGGTCGCCACAGGCTAGGCCGAATCGCTGGAGCCGTGAGTTGCCACCCGGGCTGACATGCGCAAGCATGCGGGTGCCCTGTTCTACTTACCTGTGCGAGCGGGATTGGAGACAAGCATGCATTTCGATGAGGAGGCCGGTGGAGTGGGAGTTGAAACCATGACACCTGGATGGCGGCTCGCGGTGGCCTCCGGTATTTTAGGCTGGGTATTGGATGCTTTTGATTTCTTTGTGATCATCTTTCTGTTTGACACCCTGGCTGCGCACTTTCAGGTGAAGAAGAGTGCCATTGTCTGGACGATCTCGGCCACCCTGGCCATGCGGCCGGTGGGTGCACTGATTTTTGGGGCACTCGCGGACCGATTCGGGCGTAAAAAGCCGCTCATGGTGTGTGTGGCGTACTTCTCGCTCATCACCATCTTGAGCGGGTTTTCCCCCAACTACGGTATCTTTCTGGGCTTACGCGCGCTTTACGGCATCGGCATGGGCGGCTACTGGGGCATTGGCGCATCGTATGCCATGGAGAATGCACCAAGGCGGCTCCGCGGCCTCCTGTCCGGCATGATGCAGGGCGGCTATCCGTTCGGCTACCTGCTGGCGTCTATCGGCATGCTGACGCTTGCGCCTGCCTTCGGCTGGCGCGCCATGTTTCTGGTAGGTTCCTTGCTGGCCGGCGTCATTATCACGCTTACCGCTCTTTCGCCTGAATCAGAAGCCTGGAAGATGCACCGGATGGGATCCCTGGTGACGATCTTCAAGACCCTGTTTGAGCACATGCGGTCCTTTTCCTACTTGCTCTTAGTCATGGTTATGATGTCTTGCCTGTCGCATGGCACGCAAGATCTGTATCCCGATTTTCTCAAGAGCGTGCCTGGGGTGACGCACTCGCTCGTGCTGGGCATGAAGCCGCTCTATGGAATCCCGATCATCTACAACATAGGCGCCATTGTTGGGGCACTCTTCTTCGGGTACTTGTCTGAAAGAATCGGTCGGAGATATGCCATCATGGCGGCCTTGTGCGTGTGCCTGATGTCGATACCTGCGTGGGCGTTCGGTGGATCGATCCTGGTGCTCACGTGCGGATCGTACCTGATGCAGACCGGGGTGCAAGGCGCCTTCGGCGTCATCCCGGCGCACCTCAACGAACTGTCGCCCGACGCGGTGCGCAGCCTGTTTCCAGGATTCGTATACCAGTTAGGGGTGCTGATATCTTCTCCGGCGGTACGCCTGGAGTACCTGTTAC
>CAXTPL010000038.1:0-1294 GCA_964246065.1 uncultured Acidobacteriaceae bacterium | reverse complement strand
CTGTTACGGGATCATCTCGGCTACCCGGCGGCACTTACTCTGTTTGAAGTAACGGTGATCGTGCTGCTCATGTTTATCTTTGGCTTGGGACCGGAAAAGCGCGGGCGCAGCTTCAGGGCTGTTTCCGGCCAATGACCTAGGCGCACTTTGCAGGGCTGCCGGCATAAGAACCGGTACGGACGGGCCTCGCTTGCACCGTACCAACAACGATGGGGATAAAGATGGAAGCTACAGGGGCGCCAACAACCAACAGGCACCTGATCCGTTGGGTAGAAAAGATGGCTGAGTTATGCCAGCCGGATCGCATCCATTGGATCGATGGATCGGAGGAGGAAAACGAGCGGCTGTGTGCCCAGCTTGTGGAAGCGGGCACGTTCACTCCGCTGCCTGCCGCCACCTGGCCCGGCTGCTACTATGCAAGATCGAGCCCGAACGACGTGGCTCGCGTAGAAGATCGAACGTACATATGCTCTTTATCTAAGGACTCTGCCGGGCCCACCAATAACTGGGAAGATCCTTTTGTCATGCGGAAGCGGCTGAAGCAGCTGTTCCGCGGATCGATGCGCGGACGCGTGATGTATGTCATGCCTTTCTCCATGGGACCGGTAGGTTCGCCCATGTCGCAGATAGGCGTACAGCTGACTGACTCAGCGTATGCTGTCGTGAACATGCGCATTATGGCGCGTATTGGCGCACCAGTGTATGCGGTGATCGACCGAGGAGAAAAGCGGGTGGTGCCTTGTCTCCACTCCGTAGGAGCCCCGCTTGCGCCGGGGCAGAAGGATGTACCCTGGCCGCAGAATAACTTGAAGTACATCGTGCATTTTCCTGAGACGCGCGAGATATGGTCCTACGGCTCAGGCTATGGCGGCAACGCATTGCTTGGGAAGAAATGTTTTGCCCTGCGCATTGCTTCAAACATCGCGCGCGATGAAGGGTGGATGGCGGAGCATATGCTGATTGTCGGCGTGGAAAGTCCGCCCGACAGCGAAGGCCATACAGAAAAGACCTATGTTGCCGCTGCATTTCCTTCTGCGTGCGGCAAGACGAATTTTGCGATGCTGGTGCCGCCGGCAGGCTTTGGAGGCTGGAAGGTTTGGACAGTAGGCGACGACATTGCATGGATTCGGCCGGACGCGACAGGGCAGTTGCGCGCGATCAATCCTGAGGCAGGCTTCTTCGGCGTAGCGCCGGGCACGAGCGAGAAGACGAATCCAAACGCGATGGCGACACTTAAAAAGAACACGATCTTTACTAACGTCGCACTGGTCTTGCGCGACGGGCAACCGGCAGG
>CAXTPL010000037.1:5728-21905 GCA_964246065.1 uncultured Acidobacteriaceae bacterium | reverse complement strand
TGCGGGGCGTGCTCACCCTGGCCGCCGCCTTGTCTGTGCCGCAAACCACAGAAAGCGGCGCGCCGTTCCCGCACCGCGCGGCCATCATCTTTCTGGCGTTTTCATCCATCCTGGTGAGCCTCACCGGCCAGGGTCTTCCGCTGCCATGGATCATCCGCAAGCTCGGCGTATGCGGCGCGCCAGGGATGCTGGAGGAAGAGCGCCGGGCGCGGCGCGTGCTGATCAAAGCAGCCTTACGTATGCTTGAAAGTCTTCGCCAGCAAAGCCCGGCTGAGGCCGAGGTGACGACGGAGCTGATCGAGCGGTATTACCGCCAAAGACTCGACGGACTGCAGCAGGAGGAGCGCGCCGGAGATGCGCGGGAGCAGGTGCGTTTGCACGCGGAGATTACCGCTCAACTGCGTCGCGTGGAGCGTACCGAGCTGATGCGCCTGCAGGAAGAAGGAGCGATCGGCGGAGAAACGCTGCGCAAGCTGGAGCGCGAACTCGATCTGCTCGATCTGCGCTGGCCCGCCGCGTAGGCTTCCCTGGGCCGCCAGGCTTGCAGCTGCGGGACGCATGCGCAGCCGTCTACCAGCTTCCCCGCTCTCCAAATACGTCGATTACCTTACCCAGCCGCTCGCATCCGTGCGTCCAGTTCGCCTGGAGGGTGCGTTCAAGCTCATCAGCGTTGCCGGTTGTAACGCTGCGGATGATTGCATTATGCTCGATAAAAGAAAAGTGCAGATCGTGCAGGATAGAGCTCGCGTAGAGTCGCCAATAGCGTTCTGCCTGTGGCTCGACGGCTTTATGCAGTGCCTTGAGCCGCGGGCCTGCGCCTGCTTCAACTACCTCGGCATGGAAGCGATGATCGATGTCAAAGATGGAGCCGGTACCGGTGGTGCTGGCGGCGACCACACTGAGCTCCTGGTTCAAGGCCTTGAGCTTGTGTGCAAGCGCGGCACGCTCCGGCTTGGGCATCGAGGCAATGTTTCGCCCTGCCATTCCCTCAACATGGCCGATGATGCTGTAAAGCTCGCCGGCGTCCTCCTTGGTAAGGGGAGCGACAACGATGCGGCTCTTGTTGGCGGTGCGATGCTCATGCACATAGCCATCGCGCTGCAGCCAGTGCAGGGCGGCGCGCACAGGGGTGCGGCTGATGTTGAGCCGCTCGGCCAGATCGCCCTCAACGATCCAGCTGCCGGGCGAAAGCCGCCCATGCACAATCAGCTCGCGGATTTGCTGGAACGCAATGATCACGCTGCTGCCGTGCTCAGGCTTTGGCGGCTTGCCACTGTTTGCTCTCGCACTGCTTTTTGCGCGGGCAGCGGGCGCCGGTTCTGTTGCCGGATGTTCGTATCTGGTCAATGTGCTTGGCATATCGTGAGCCACATATCTCTTTCCTAAGCCTATCTGTTCAAGATGCAGCTTACCGGGGACCGGTCTCGGCTTCACGTTACTAAGGGTGTGTTGCGGGTGCGTTGCCGTTCAAAGGTTTAGACGTGCGGGTGCCTCACTCCGTTGACCAGCTGCGGTATGTTGAGTGGATTCCCGGTTTGGAGCGCGACCGGCAGAAGCGCAGGCGGAAAGCTCTGGTAGCAGACCGGGCGCAGCCAGCGCTCAATGGCGCGTGTGCCGACCGAGGTGGTTCGTGCGTCGGTGGTGGCAGGGTAGGGGCCGCCATGCACGATCGCCTCGCACACCTCAACCCCGGTCGGGAAGCCGTTGATCACCAGCCGTCCGGCCTTGCGCTCAAGCACTGGCAGCAGCGTGCCCGCCTGCAGGAGATCTTCGGCTCGGCTTTCGTCGAGGTGGAGTGTCGCTGTGAGCTGGCCTTCCAGATCTTCAGCCAGGGCGAGCAGTTGGCCGGCGTCGGCGCAGGTGACAAGCAGCGAAACCGGCCCGAAGACCTCCTTGCGGAGCTGGGCATCGGCAAGAAAGGCATCTGCGGTGGTGCGAAAGAGCGCCGGGCGCCCCAGGCACGGCGCGTCGCCGGCGGCTCCTTGAGCCAGCAACGCGGTGTTGCCGGAGCTTGCCAGCTCGGCGCACCCGGCGGCATAGGCCTGAGCGATGCCGGAGTGGAGCATGGTGCCGGCAGGCCTGGTTGTAAGCGCCCCGGCTGCCGTGTGTGCAAACTGTTCCCAGGCCGCGCCGGCGATGCCGAAGACCAGTCCCGGATTGGTGCAGAACTGGCCTACGCCAAGGGTGAGCGAGTCGACAAATGCGCGCCCCAGCGCCTCAGCCCGCGCCTGGAGCGCGCCCGGCAGCAGAAAGATGGGATTGACCGAGCTCATCTCGGCATAGATTGGAATCGGTTGCGGCCGATCGGCGCACCGCCTCGCCAGGGCAAGGCCGCCGCGTCGCGAACCTGTGAAGCCCACGGCCTGGATCGCTGGATGGCTTACCAGCGCTTCGCCCACAGCGTTCCCGTCCCCCAGTACCAGCGAAAAAACACCGGGATGGAGCCCGCAGCGCCGCACGGCAGCCTGGATGGCGCGGCCCGCGAGCTCCGATGTACCTGGATGAGCCGGGTGCGACTTAGCCACCACCGGGCAGCCGGCCGCAAGTGCCGATGCCGTATCCCCGCCGGCGACCGAGTAGGCAAACGGAAAGTTGCTGGCGCCAAAAACAGCAACCGGACCCAGGGGAATATGGCGGCGCCGTACATCGACGCGAGGCAGCGGTTTCCGGTCGGGCAGCGGCAAATCGATCGCCGCGCGCAGCCAGTCGCCGGAACGGACGACGCCGGCGTAAAGGCGAAGCTGAAACACGGTCCGTGCCCGTTCATTTTCAAGCCGCGCGCGCGGCAAGCCAGACTCGGCCCCTGCGCGGTCCAGCAGCGTGTCGCCGAGCGACAGCAACTCTTCCGCAATCGTCTCCAGAAATGCCGCGCGCTCCTCCATGCCGGTCTCTCGATACCGATCGAACGCAGCAGCCGCCAGCGCACATGCTGCGTCCACATCGGCCGCGCTGCCGGCGGCAAAGCCGGGCTCGAGTGTTGTTCCATCCGCCGGGTTGGCAGCGTAAAACTCTACCCCGGCGCCGCGCACCGCCTCATTCCCCAGCAACATCTCTCCGGTCAGCGTCACAAATACCTGCACCTTGCTCCGCAAACTTGCGGCATACTCATCTTCCATAAGATTTTAGCGAGGGCGCGCGCCGTGCGTCTGCCGCAGCCGAACAAATGGGGCGGCAGCAGCTGGAACAGGGGCGCATCTCACTACTGCAAACGCCTGCGCGGCCCGGAGAACAAACGATGCGCAAAACCATCATCGCAAGCAACGGTTACGGCCTCGTCGCAGAAGGGATCAAACCCGCCGGCGGGCCCTGGCTCGACCTCCAAACACTGGCGCAGGTGGATATGACCTCGGAAGATCCCGAATATCCGGCAGAGCAGGCCTTTGCAACAAGCGCACCCGGAGCTGTTTTGGCAGAAGGAGCGCCCGGGGGCTGGAAAGCAGGCGCAACCGGACCGCAGGTCCTCCGCCTGCGGTTTGACGCACCCCAGACCGTTTGCCGGGTGCTGCTGCGGTTTCGCGAGCAGCAGCATGAGCGCATGCAGGAGTTCAGCCTGTCGGCCACCCTGCGCAACGGTCACACGCAGGAGGTAGTGCGTCAGCAATGGAGCTTCAGCCCGGGCGGCTCGACGGAAGAAGAAGAAAACTACACGGTGGACTTATCGGCGGTTTCAATACTCACGCTGTGGATTGACCCGGATCGCGGCCGCAATCGCTACCCAGCTACGCTGGAAACGTTTTGGGTACAAGGGTGATGCGGAAACGGTAAGGCTTGTGAAGCGGTGGTGTCTGGATGTACACACACACCGCCTGCGGAGCTGCACGTGGGGGTCTGTGGCTTACTGCGGGTTCCACCAGCCGCCGATCGCGCGGGTAAGGTCGTTGGCCTGTTCCGGTCCCCACGTGCCGGGCTTGTAGGTATGTACTTTGGGCAGATCGCGCAGGAGCGGATCCATGACGCGCCAGCTTTCCTCAACATAATCTTCACGCGCAAACCAGACCGGGTTGCCATGCATGGCATCTTCCAGCAGCTCTTCATAGGGCAGCACGTCGTTGCTGCCGGACTGCTGCGAGGCTTTCAGCTCGACCATGGAGCCGCGCAAGGTATCGCCTGCCTCCTTGACGGAGCCGCCGATGGCGACCACGGGTTCGCCGCTCAGGCGAAAGCGGACATAGTTTTGCGGCGTGAGTTTTTCTGAAAATACAGCAGGGGTTTGGCGCAGCTTAGCAATAATTTCTGTCGCGCTCTTGTTGAGCAGCTTGCCGGTGCGAATAAAAAAAGGCACATCCCGCCACCGCCAGCTGTTCACATTCAACTTGAGCGCGGCAAAAGTTTCTACGTTGGACTCCGGCTTGACGCCGGGCTCGTCCAGGTAGCCCTCGAATTGGCCGAGCACTACGTCGTCAGCGGTAATCGGCTTGACGCTTTTGAGCACCTTGACGCGTTCATCACGCAGGCTCTCCACATCCGGGCACGGGGGCGGCTCCATGGCAATGTTTGAGAGCAACTGCATGAGGTGGTTCTGCACTACGGCGCGCAGCGCACCGACGCTATCGTAAAAGCCGCCGCGACCCTGAATGCCGAAGCTTTCGGCCATGGTGATCTGCACGCTCTCTACATATTGGCGGTTCCAGATAGGCTCCAGGAAAGAGTTGGCAAAACGGAAAAAGATCAGGTTCTGTACCGAGTTCTTGCCAAGATAATGATCGATGCGGAAAATACATTCTTCAGGAAATACTTCGGGGATGGCATGGTTGAGCGCGGCTGCCGACTCGACATTGTGGCCGAACGGTTTTTCTACCACGATGCGTGCGCCGTATTCAGCATTGCCTGAGGCCTTGAGCTGCTGGACCACGCGCACAAACAACGATGGCGGAATGGCCAGGTAGTGCAGCGGGTACTTGGCCTCGCCCAGCTGCTTGCGCACCTCGGCAAAGGTAGCCGCATCGTTGTAGTCGCCATCTACGTAGCACAGCTTGTTGAGCAGGATGTCTATGCCTTCAGGATCGACGCCGCCATGCTTCTCAATGCTGTCCCGGGCGCGCGCCTTCAGGTCGTCCAGGGTCCAGCCGGCCTTGGCTACCCCCACCACTGGTCCTCGCAGCTGGCCACGCTTGGCCAACCGCTGGAGCGACGGGAAGATCTGCTTGTAGGCAAGGTCACCCGTTGCACCGAAAAAAACCAGCGCGTCCGACACTATCTGCTCCATGCAACATCCTTTCTGATTCAACCACTCGCGTCTTTCTATGATTCCATCATGCGCCGCACACCGCAAATCAACTGTCGCCTCGCATCAGCGGGCACTCCGCATCCTCAGCCTGCTTGTGCGTGCACTTATCTGGATGCATGTGGCGGCAACCGGGTGACATGCGTCGAGGAAGTTGTCTGCCCTTGGCGCGGCGCGCTTTGGTGTTGTACGACAAAGGGGGAGGGCAGGCTGCTTTGAGGTAGCCGGGGTGCAACAAAATCGGTGCATACGGTCTGCCCCAAGCATGGTGCATGTGCTTGAAACAAGTGCACCAAAGTGTGGGCAGCATGGATTTCCTCTTTGACAGCAAGGGGGCAAAAGCAGCATTCTTAGCGAAGAAAAGGCGAAGAAGGCGGGTCGTACGACCCTCCCTGCTTCCCCTTTCCTTCCGCCGCTCATTGCTTCGGTCCCTCAAAGGAGACGCCCCCTATGTCCACTGCTCCTGCACACTTGCCCGGCCCCATGCAGGCCGCCACACGTGCCCAGCTGGTGCGTGCCCAGGTTGAGCTGGCCCTCAGCGACCGGTTTGCCGGGGCGCTCTCGCCCTTGCCGCGCACAGAACAGGAGACAATGCCTGCCGGGATTGCCGCGCTGGATGAGCTGCTGGGCGGCGGCCTGCCGCTGGGCGCGATCACCGAGCTGGTCGGTCCGCTCAGCTCCGGCCGCACCGGCGTTGCCGTGCGCACGGTTGCGGCCGCTATGCGTCAAGGCAACCTGTGCGCCTGGGTGGATGCAAGTGATGCGTTTGACCCTGCGTCGGCAGCGGCAAACGGGGTCTGTCTGGAGCAGCTGCTTTGGGTCCGGTGCGGCGTAGAGCCGCCCCTGCCGGCGGCTGCGGCCCGAGTCCACAGTGCGGCGCAAAGCCGGCCTGCGGCGAGCTATGGCCCAGCGCGTGCCGGGCAGCACCCCAGGGATGAGGTACGCGGGCTGGATCATGCTGTGGGCGATCTGTTGCGCCAGCCTGCCCCATTGTCGCGGAACCGGTCGATCGGCACGCCCGGCGCTCTCAACCGTGCGTTATCTGCAGTGGAGGGTCCGCGTTGCTGCCCGCCGGAGGCGACCGACGCGCGCCGGTTTGGGCCGGTAAAGCGCGAAGAGCAGGTGAGCTCGGACCGGCAGCCCCGGCGCGGACGCGGAGGCAATCCTGCCGGCGTGGCGGAGCACTCATCCGCACCAGGGCAGGCAGCCGTACCCGCGGCACCCGCAGCCAGGCTTCGGCCGCAGTCTGCAAACCAGTGGACAAGACTGGACCAAGCTCTGCGTGCGGCCGACCTGCTGCTGCAAGGGGGTGGCTTCCGCGTATTGGTGCTTGACCTGGGCGGCATTGCACCTGCGCAGGCGTTAAAAATTCCTTTGGCCACCTGGTTCCGCTTTCGTGCGGCAGCCGACCATGCGCGCACTGTTCTGCTGGCGCTTACCCAGGTCAGCTGTGCCCGCTCAAGCGCTGGGCTGGTGGTGCAGTTGAGCCCGTTGGCTGCGGGAGCAAGCGGCGGCACTGTGCTTGAAAGCCTCCATTGCCAGGCAGAACCGTTTCGGCAGCGCTCAACTTCAGCAGGAGTCAGGTTTTCTTCGCAGGAAAGGGAATGGAGTCGCAAACCGCCAAAAGCGACATGGCAAACAAGCTCCTATCCTGCTCCCCGTTCTCAACATGCACAAGGAGGGTCCTTGTGAGAGAGCCTTTGTATGCATGCTTGTATGCTGCCGAGTTTCCGGCGCAAGCCTTGTTGCGGCTGCGCCACGGCTTGCGCACGCGCGCGGTGGCCGTGCTTGCAGGCCAGGCGCCGCAGGAGCGGGTGTGTGCCGCCAATGCAGCAGGGCGGCGGGAGGGAATCTCCGATGGCATGACCCGGGTTGAGGCTGAATCGTTTGGGACAGTCGCTCTGCTGCGCCGGAGCGAGCGCGAAGAAGCTGAAGCACGCGCAGCGATGCTGGCCTGCGCAGGCAAGTACACCCCTGCCATTGAAGATCGGAGCACGGAGCGAGAAGCGGTCTGCGTCCTGGACCTGGCAGGGACAGAGCGGCTCTTTGGCGAGCCGCTCGCGCTGGCACAACGGCTCGCTGAGGAGCTTTCCGGCTTTGGCATCCATGCAGCCATCGCGTTGAGTGCAAACTTTCATACAGCGGTTGCGCTTGCTCGTTCCGGTCCGGGGGTTACACGCGTGGCGCAGGGCGAGGAGCAGCAGGCGCTCGCACCCTTGCTGCTGCAGGTGCTTCCGCTTACGGCCCAGCAGGAGGAAACCCTGGCGCTCTGGGGTATCCGCACGCTGGGCGGCCTGGCTGCCCTGCCTGAGAAGGCGCTGGTAGCCCGCCTGGGCCAGGCCGGCAAGCAGCTGCGTGCGCTTGCGCGCGGCGAGCATCCGCACCTGTTTCAAGCAGCCGAGCCCGGCTTTACCCTGCGCGAAAGTTATGAGTTTGACTCGCCGGTAACGGTGCTTGAGTCACTCTTGTTTGTGCTTTCGCCCATGCTGGACCAGTTACTGCTGCGTGCGCGTGAGCGGGCGCTCGCGCTCGCCTCCTTGACCGTTGTGCTGCACCTGGAAGCAGGAGAGGAAGCAGGAGAGGAAGCAGCAGGGAAAGCGACTGGGAAAGCGACTGGGAAAGCGATTGGTGCAGCGAGCAAGCCCGCAGCCCGGGAACACATACGCACCGTGCGCCCGGCCTTGCCTGCAGCTGACCGCAAACTACTGTTGAAGCTGCTGCAGCTTGAGCTCGATGCGCATCCGCCGGCCGCGGCTGTGCTGGCACTTACACTTGCTGCGGAGCCGGGTAGCGAAAGCAAGGTGCAGCTTGGCTTGTTTATGCCGCAGCTGCCGGAGTCTTCGCGGCTGGATGTAACCCTGGCCCGCCTGCGCGCACTTGTGGGTGAGGCACATGTCGGTTCGCCGCACTTGCAGGATACACACGCGCCCGATGCTTTTGCGGTAACCCGCTTTGTTTTACAACGAGTCACGGCCGAACCGGACCGATCCCCTCTGGCGCCGATGCTGCGCCGTGTGCGGCCGCCAACGCCGCTGGCCATGCGCCTCGATGAGGCTACGCCCGCGGGCTTCTGGTATGCCGAGCGGCAGTACCAGGTGGTCGCTGCGTATGGCCCATGGCGCAGCAGCGGCGACTGGTGGAGCCCGGCAGCCTGGTCCTGCGAACAATGGGATGTTTTTGCCAGCAGCCAGGCAGGCTTGCCTCCGGCAAACCGGGCAGCTTCTGCCACCACCGATCAGCTATGCTGCCTGGTAACACATGACTTATTCCATAAGCGATGGATGTTGGAAGCTATTTACGATTAAACCCTGCGTGCTGCCTAGGCTGGTTGCACGCTGACTTGAACCCGCTGCCTGGGCTTGGCTTTCCTAGCAAAAACGATGAAGCATCGGCTTGCATTCGGTTTGGGTTTCGCTCTAAGTAACGCAGCATGATTTCTAACGTACACGCTCCGGTTCGTGCGCTGCTCGATCCCTAGATAACATGAAAAACAAACAACAATACGCGGAACTCCACGCGGCAAGCGCTTTCAGCTTTCTTGAAGCAGGGTCGAACCCGGAGCGGCTCATCGAACAGGCCGCAGCCCTGGGTCTGCGGGCAATGGCGATTGCAGATCGCAACGGTCTTTATGGGGCGGCGCGCTTTCACGGCCGCGCCCAGTCACCAAGCATTGCTGAAGCGGCAAGCAAGCCGGACGCACATATTGGTGCCGAGGTGTCAACCCATGCGCTGGGGATGCGTGCAGCGCCCCCTACGCATCTGCCGCACAAGCAACCGGCTGAGCCGTCACGCCTGACGCTGCTCTGCGAGTCGCGTGCGGGGTATCAGAATCTATGCCAGTTGATCACGAGCTATAAGTTAAGAGCGCCAGACAAGCAGGAAGGTACTGCAACCTGTGACGATCTGGCCGAACACGCCGGCGGGCTGATCTGCCTTACGGGGGGAGACGAAGGCCCGCTTGCTTCCGCTTTGCACCGCGGCGGCGAGCAGGCCGGCTCTTTGCTGCTTGATCAACTCACGGCTCTCTATGGACGCGCCAACGTGTATGTAGAGTTACAGCGCCACCATGAGCGGGAAGAAGAATGGCGCAACCAGGCGGCACTGCGGCTGGCAGAAAAGCATAAGCTGGCTGTGCTTGCCACCAACGGAGTACGGTACGCCAGTGCACCCGAGCGTCAGCTGCTCGATGTGTTTACAGCCATTCGTCATCATGTGGAGTTATCAAGCGCAGGGCGCCTGCTGGCGCGGAACAATGAGCGGCATCTGCGGTCGGCGGCTGAGATGTACCGGCTGTTCTGCGATATACCATACGCTGTTGAACGCACGATCGATGTTTCCGAGCGGTGCGCCTTCAGGCTTCATGAGCTGGGATACGAGTTTCCGCGCTACCCGGTGCCGGAAGGGGAAACGATGGCCTCGTTTCTTCGCAAGCGCGTAGATGAGGGTGTGCGGCGCCGGTATGGAGCCCACCACAACAAAGCCCTGCTCGCAAAAGCATACAAGCAGGTAGAGCGCGAGTTAGCTTTAATTGAGAAGCTAGGGTTCGAGGGCTACTTTCTTATCGTATGGGATATCGTCTGCTTTTGTAAGAGGAACGACATATTAATCCAGGGACGCGGCAGCGCGGCGAACTCCGCTGTATGTTACGCGCTGGAGATAACAGCGGTTGACCCGGTCGGCATGGAGCTGCTCTTTGAACGCTTTTTAAGCGAAAGCCGCGGCGAGTGGCCTGACATCGATCTCGATCTGCCCTCGGGCGATAAACGCGAGCAGGCGATCCAGTATGTGTATCAGCGTTATGGCGAGTTAGGTGCGGCCATGACCGCCAATGTGATTACCTATCGCGGGCGCTCGGCTGCGCGTGAGGTCGGCAAGGCGCTCGGCTTTGATGAGGAAACACTGGCAAGGCTTGCGAGCCTGGTAGGGCACTGGGAGTGGAAGGCAAAGACCGACACCATGCCGAACCAGTTCTCGCAGGCAGGCTTTGATCTGAATCACCCGCGAATTGCCAAGTATCTCGAGCTATGCATGGCTTTACAAGACCTGCCCCGTCATCTGGGACAGCATTCGGGCGGCATGGTGATCTGCCAGGGATTGCTCGACAAAGTTGTGCCGCTCGAGCGGGCGTCAATGCCCGGACGCACGGTGGTGCAATGGGACAAGGAAGACTGCGCCGACCTGGGACTGGTAAAAGTAGACCTGCTAGGCCTGGGCATGATGGCTGTTATGAAGGATTGCGTCGAGCTGGTAAGTCAGCACTACGGAAAACGGTACGACCTGGGCGCTCTTCCACAAGATGTGCCTGAGGTATATGACACCCTTTGCAAGGCAGATACTGTAGGCATGTTCCAGGTGGAAAGCCGGGCGCAGATGGCCTCGCTTCCGCGAAATATGCCGCGGCGCTTTTATGACATTGTCGTACAGGTAGCAATTATTCGCCCTGGCCCCATCGTTGGCAAAATGATGCACCCTTATATGCGGAGGCGCCAGGGCAAGGAAGCCGTGACGTATCCGCATCCAACGCTGGAGCCTGTGCTCCGGCGAACCCTGGGGGTGCCGCTCTTTCAGGAGCAGCTGCTGCGCATGGCCATGACGGTGGCAAGCTTTTCTGGCGCGGAAGCGGAAGAGTTGCGCCGCGCGGTGGGCATGCGTCGTTCGATGGCTCGCATGCAAGAGCTGGTCGTGAAGCTGCGTGCGGGCATGACAGCCAACGGACTCGATGAAGCGACGCAGGAACATATCGTGCAAAGCGTGTCCAGCTTTGCGCTTTACGGCTTTCCTGAAAGCCATGCCGCGAGCTTTGCTTTAATTGCTTATGCTTCGGCTTACTTCAAGGTGCGGTATCTCGCCGCATTTACCTGCGCGATCCTGAATAATCAGCCGATGGGATTTTATATGCCGGCCGTGCTGGTCAAGGATGCGCAGCGGCATGGGCTCCGCATCCGGCCGATCGATGTGCAGCGCTCCTCTTGGCTGTGCACGCTTGAGCCGGAACCGGATGGATCGCTGTCGCTGCGCATGGGCTTGATGTATGCCAAGGGATTCCGCGCTCAGGCTGCTGACGCAGTGGTGCGCGAGCGCGATACACGCGGACCCTACAGCAGCGTGGATGATCTTGAAGCGCGGCTCCGCAGGGAAACAACCTCCTGCGTGAGCAAGGCAGAGCTGGTACAGCTTGCACGGATCGGCGCGCTCAACTCGCTGGGTGCAGTGGCGCACCGGCGCGATGCCTTGTGGCAGGTGGAGCAGGCAGGCCGCCCGGCCGGCCCGCTGCTGCGCGGGGTCGGCGATTGCCAACTTGATGCGTCTGAAGAAACAGATCCGCACCCGTCTCCTTTGTCGCGTTCAGGCCAATCTCCTTTGTCGCGCATGACTACCGAGGAGCGTTTGGTTGCGGATTTCGGGGGCACCGGGCTGACCACTGGCCCGCACCCCATGGCATATCGTCGGGCAGAGCTCCGCCGCGAGCGGATTCTTTCTTCGCAAGAACTGGTAAGCGCCCGGGAAGGATCGTACATCCGGACAGCTGGTTGCGTGATTGCGCGGCAGCGGCCCGGCACCGCCAGCGGCTTTATCTTTCTTTCGCTTGAAGATGAAACAGGAATTGCGAACATCATTATCCATCCGGAACTGTATGAGCGGCAGCGGCTGCTTGTCATGGGTGGCAAGTTCCTGCTGATTGAAGGTCGCCTGCAGAAAGACGACAGCGTGATCCACGTACGGGCAGAGCGTGTCGCGTCGCTGGCCATGGCAGGCATGGATACCCGTTCGCACGACTTTCACTGACGAGATGCGAGCAGGCGCTTCAAAGGGGGGGGGAAAAGCTCCTTGTGCGGATAACTTCCGGGTCTGAAGTGTGTTCCAATAAGGGTGAGGCGTGAACCACCGGCGCACACTCTCGCAAGCTTTCAAGTCACCTGCTTGCCACGGAGATGATCCCCATGAGCCGCTCTTTATCCATGCTTGCGTGCGCTGCCTTGCTGGCGCTGCCTTGCTCGCCGAGCTACGCAGCCCAGCAACCTCCTGAGCCTTCACAGGCGGAGCAGTATCACCTGCGCATGCACCATCTGCATACGGGTGAGTCGCTCGACGTGGTGTACCGGGTAGGGGACCGGTATGTACCCTCCGCGCTTGCCATGCTGAACCATTTTTTGCGCGACCATCGCACCAACGATGTAAGTTCCTATGATCCGCATGAGTTTGATGTACTGCACGAGCTTATGGCTAAGCTCGGCAGGCCGGACGGAGAAATCGACATTGTCTGCGGCTACCGCACGCCGTGGAGCAACCACTACCTGCGTACGCATGGCCGTGGTGTCGCCGAACACTCGCAGCATATGCTTGCCAAGGCAATCGACATCCGTGTGCCGGGTGTTTCAACCGCACGGCTGCGCGATGTTGCCTTGTCGTTGCACGAGGGCGGGGTAGGATACTATCCTCGCTCCCAATTCGTGCATGTAGATGTAGGTCCTGTGCGGCAATGGACGCTCATGTAGCATGTTGCCGCTCCCTGGCAGCTTGCCCGTAGCCTGCCTATCAAAAGGTTACGGGTGGCTGCAGCTTCATCTATACATCGGCACTACTCCGTTTCCGGATCCTGAGGCTTCGGCTCCGGTTTTACCGGGTAAGGCATCCCTTGTGCCAGCACTCCTTCCATATCTTTGTCATACCCATAGATATCATCGTAGAAATGCACCTGGCCTTGCTCCGGCCCTTGGCCTACAACCAGGGCAGTCGCATAAAAGATCACGACGGGGATAGGTTTTTTCAATGGGACAGTATGATTGTCCTGGCCGTTTTCCATGGCATCGTGGATCTTCTCCGGAGTCCAGTCGGGATCATCGCGCAATACCCAGTCAGCCAGCTTTTCCGGATCCTGCAGCCGGATACATCCATGGCTGAAGTCGCGCTTGTTGCGGTCAAATAACTGCACTGCCGGCGTGGAGTGGAGGTAGATATCGTACTTGTTGGGGAACATGAACTTGATCAAGCCCAGCGAGTTTTGCGGGCCGGGCTTTTCGCGTACTGTCAGGCCGCCGTGGTCAAGCGAGTCCAGGTTCCAACTACTGACAACCTTGCCGCCTCGATCCACTACCTCGAAGTGTTTCTCCTCAAGGTAGCCGCGGTTTTTTGAAAGGTGCGGAATAATCTCTTTTTTGAGGATATTGGTCGTTACGGTCCAGTAAGGACGCATGACCACGTACTTCATGGTCTGGGTCAGCACGGGTGTCTTGTGGTCTTCCTTTACGGAGTCCCCGACCACCACCTTCATCATGAAGTCGACCTTGTGGCCGTCACCATAAGCGCGCAGCGCAAACTCCGGGATATTGACTAGGATAGGCGCGTTCAAATATTCGTCAGAAAGCCAGCGCCAGCGCTCCAGCGAGTCTTCAAGCTGATGGACGCGTACCTCCATCGGCACGTTCAGCGCGACAATGGTTTGGGGCGTCAGCTTGCCATCGTTGGGCAGCCCGTGGCGTAGCTGAAAATGCTTTACCGCGTCTACCAGCTGCGAATCGTAGGAGCCGCCCGAAGCCGTGGGAGAACTGCCGGCGAGGTCGCCCGTCAACTGCAGCCGCTGCCGCAAGGCCTGCGTGGCGCTATAGGCGCTGCCAGGCAACACAGTCCGACTGACAGGCGCAAGCGGCTGCCAGTTCTGCTGCTTCTCGCTTGCGGCCATGGCCTGGTACTTCCCCAGCGCAGCCAGGGTGTCACGATACTGCTGCGTACCTGGTTCAATAGATTCAAGACGTTTGGCTACGTTGCCGGCATCGGCAACCTGCGCGACAAACTGCGGCAGATCGTACTTTTTGGCGTCTACATTGACACCAAAGGCAAAGTGACCCGGATTGACGCGACCGACGTGCAGGTCAGAGATATAGCGCATGGCGGTAACTGTCATGGCCAGGTCAAACTGCGCTTGCTCTGCATCAGAGGCGCTGCTGAGGTGCGCAAGACGCGCCTCCCACCGCGACGCGTCATAGTCCTCCGGCTGTAAACCTTTGGCAGCACTGCCACGAAAGAGCGACACAAGCTGCTCTGCTTGCGGAGTCGCTTTGTGGCCGCTTACCCAGGCCAGGCTCCAGTTCCTGTTCTGGTAAAAGGTCTGGACCAGCGGCGCATAGTCGACGAAATTTGGCCACCGAAGATCGGGCACCTGGTGCGCTGCTATGCCGGTGTGGAGCGAGTCGGCCGCGGCGGTACTTGCCGGATGGTTGGTGGTGCGGCAACCGAGAATGAAGAACAGGGCAGAGAAAAGGTACAAACAGGCGGCTGGCCGCCGAAAACCAAGGGGCATTGTTTCCTCGCATTGCAAAATAGCTATAGGATGCGCATACGCCAGCGACGCAAATAAAAACGGACCCATCCGTAACCGCAACAACATTTTTTTCCGGGCCGGCGGGTCGGGATGGAAGCGGCCTTTTCGCGCGCAGCCTCGACGCGCTGCTGCCAGTAGCATCTGGGTTGCCTGACACTTGCCTCGCACACCACCACCGTGGGACGTCCCGCCTGGCTGTTTACGTAGCCTGGTTCGCGTGGTAATTTGAGTAGCAGGACCGCGTCAGCAAGCGCCCTTGCGGAGAGATGGCAGAGCCCGGTTGAATGCAGCTGACTCGAAATCAGCCATACCTTTACGGGTATCGGGGGTTCGAATCCCTCTCTCTCCGCCATCCTTTTCCAGAATCACTTAACAGGGTTTAAAGCTCTCCCGCCGCCGATAAAGCGAGTGCTTTTCCTGTCTCTCCCTTACTTTTCCTGTTTCCCTTATCAGGCGCGCTGCAACGCCTGGAGCCGCTTTCTGGCGCGCTTTTGCATGTAGCGCAGGGCAAGCACGATGCCGGAAACGCTGAGCGTGAAGCCGCCGGCGCTGAGCACGACCACGACGATGTCCCACAGCGGACGGCGATACACAAGAAAAGGAAAGTCGAGGCTGTGCAGCCCGTTGTACAGCCAGCGCTCCCACCGGCTTCGCGCCGTGTAGCGGGCCACGATCAGCGCCGTCTTCGGATTGACATAGAGCCAGGTTTGCCTGGGGTCATTGAGCCGCACGCGCAGCACCGGGAGCGGTTTGCGCGAGTTGCGATCGTAGTAGTAGCTGTCGTAGCCGGTGAGCAAGTCGGCGGAAAGAACAGCAGCTCCCCCGACCGGCTGCCGACTCGCCGACACAAGCGAGTCCACCGGCATCTGCGAGATACAGGAAGGCTCGGGGGCCGCTGCCGGCAGCAGGCGCACCTCTGACACACTGTGCCGGGCTAGATAGTAGGGCGCCCCTTGAAACATGATCAGCTCCAGCTCCTTTACCGGCACGCACTGCCGAAGGATCGTCCACGCTTCGAGCGGAGCGGTGCGGAAGGCTTGAACGCGAAGCGGCGCTCCCGCAAAGGCGTGCACCTCGTCGAGCGAGGCCTCCGGGCCGGGACTCCACGAGCCTGGATTCATCGAGAACAGCCCGCTCAAAATCCAGGTAAACGTCACCGCACCGAAGATGTACCCAAGCAGGTAGTGCCAGCGCTTGGTTCCAACATGCGGTACCGAGGAGTAGCGTGGACCGGGAAACCGGTAGCGCCTGGAGGGCGAGTATCGCAACGCTCCGGCGGCGATGCCGAAGACGCACATGAGCAGTCCCCAAGCTGAGGCAGCGATCATCACCCAGTGCCACAGGGAATTATGCGAGCGAAGCGCCGTGATGTACCACCAGTGCGGGATGACTCCGCACCAGGCCAGAAACCTGCTGCGCCTGGTGGTAGCGAGGTAGACCGCGCCGGTCGCCGCCGAAACGTAGTAGATGGAGTGTTGCGGGTCGTCTGCGCGGATCAGGTGGAATGGAAGATACGGCCTCGATGCCGGGTACACGGTCCATTGGTCCACCGTGTGGATCTCACCCGCCGCCTGGAGGTCGCGCGGCGACAAGCCGCTGAAGGAAGCGGCTGCCTCGATGGCAGCCGCCGCGCG
>CAXTPL010000037.1:0-5718 GCA_964246065.1 uncultured Acidobacteriaceae bacterium | reverse complement strand
GGCGGCCGCGGGCCCAAACCCGGCGCACCCCCGGGGCGGCCGCGGGGCCCCCCGCCGCGCTCACCTCGCCGACGGGCAATCCCGTATCCGCGTAGACGCAAGACCAGGACCCGCCGGAGCCGAGGATACGGTAAACGGGACGGCCGTTGAGCATGCCGAGCGTGATCCGCTCCGGCAGCTGACCCAGGGCAAGGGTGAGCGGCTTGGCGTGGCGAAGGTCAAGCGTCGGCAGGCGATCGAGGCGCTGCGACTCGGTCAGCTCCGGCATGCGTGCGTACATCATCACGATGCCGCTGACAAACCAGACGCCAAAGAAGAAACAGGAAGGCAAGGCCAGCAAGCGGTGCCATACCATGAGCCTTCCCAGCATCGTTTTCATGGCGCCTTCTCCGTGGCGCGTCCCGCGCCGGGGCAGGCACATGGGCCCTGGTCAGTCGCTGCGGCCGGCCGTCTTGCCTCGATGGTACAAGCTGCGGCGTCGATTAGAAATGCCCGTTGAAAGAGAGCATGTACGACCGCGGCGCGCCCAGGATGACCTCGCTTGGATAGTTGATGTCTGCAAAGTCCGCATAAGCCTTGTTGGTAAGGTTTCTTCCCCGGGCCGAAAAGTCAAACTTCTCCTTGAGGTGATAGGTCGCATAAAGATCGAGCGTTGCGTAGTTGTCGAGCGAGATGTGGTTGGCATTATCGGCATAGCGCTGGCCCACAAAGCGGAGCCCGGCTCCGACCTCAAGCGGCACGCTGCCGATGCGGCGAAGATCAGCCCACAGATTGGATGTGGTTGCCGGTACGTCGGCGGGCGTGTTGCCGGTGTCGACCAGGCCCGTATTTGGGTCGGAAAAATAGCCGAAGCGCGCGTAGGTGTATGCCGTGTTGAAGTTCACGTCGACCAGCGGCAAAGGGTGCAGGATGGAGGAAAACTCAACGCCGTGGGACTTCTGCTGCCCGTTATCGCTCGAGGCCGCCGGCGTGGCGCCATTGCCGACATTGGCAGTGAGAATGTTGTTGACGCTGATGTCGTAGAGTGCCAGGGTCAGCTCGCCATAGCTGCGCGGAAGATCCTGCTTGAGGCCCACCTCACCCTCCTTTGCGCCCGAAAGCTGAAAGGCCGGCGTGGGTGCGGGCGCAGCGTTCACCAGAAAGATATTGCTGCCGGGCGGCGTCTTGGCCGTGGTGAACTGGCCGTACAGGTTCAGACCTTTGAGCAGGGTATAAACAGCGCCGATGCGCCCATCGAAAGGGTGATAGTTGCCGCTGAAGTCGAGCGCCGTTTGCGCGGCACCGCTCTGGCTGAAGTTGAGCCGGTCCAGGTAGAAGTTTTCAAAGTGGAGGCCGCCGACAACGGTCAGCCGGGAGGTAAGGTTGAGCGCATCTTCGGCATATACGGCGTTGTCGGTGATCTTGGTGGGCGCCACCCGCGAAGGAAAATCGCCCGCATCGCCGGTGGCGTAGAGCCCCTGCACCGGGTGGATCGGATCGACGAAATCTGCGAAGTTGGCATCAGGAAAGCCACGCCGGCGGTTGAAGCTGATGTTGTAGAACTCATAGCCGACGGAGAGGGTATTTTTGCGGCCGAAGACAGGGTGCGCGTAGACGGCGTTCAAGCTGTCGCCGGGCAACTGCTGGTTGTGGTACACGTGGAAGCGGTCACGCTCGATCTCATTGGCGGGCGCGACATTGCCGTTGCCGTCGATCGCCCCGGCCGCGACAAAGATATAGGTTTCCGCGTTTCGCCAGGTCCGCTCCGCGTGATAGTAGTACGTCTGGTTGGAGAGGGTAAGTTGAGGGCTTGGCTGCCAGGTCAGCGTAAGGTTCGGCTGATAGCTGGATGAGCTATGGACCGAGTCCGCAGTGTTGTAGTTGTTGTAGCGCATGCGCGCGTCGATGACCTGGCCGGTTGTCGAGGTCAGCACGCCGCGCAGCGGGTCGCTTGCAAAAGTCGCGGAAACATAGGGCGTTCCGTAGTACGACGGCAGGTCGTCCTTGAGAACATCCAGAGCAAGCAGAACGCTCACCGTCTTTGCCGGTGCGTAAAGGATCGAGCCCGTCGCGTTGAGGGTTCGCGGGTTGGAGTTGTGGACGTACCCGTCGCTGCGATAGTAGCTCACATCGCCGCGAAAGGCCCCTCGCGGACCGAGTTGACCTCCACCGCCCAGGCCTTCCTCAAGGGTGTTGAAGCTGCCATAGGAGCTATACGCGTCCACGCCGAGGGGCGCAAATACGGGCTTCTTGGTGAGCACATTGACCGTGCCGCCAACTGCGCCCTGGCCGTACAGCACCGAACTCGGTCCTGAAAGCAGGTCCACACTCTGCAGGTTGAACGCGTTCTCCGCACGCGTGACCATGTTTGCCGGGCCTACATAGATGTTGTCGCGCAGCAACGAAACGTAGTTCCCGCCAAAGCCGCGCACGATGAACTGCGAAGGGTCGGCCGGCGAGCCGCCGGAGACTACGCCCGGCAGGCTGTCGACAGCGTCCTCAATCTGCGCATAGCCGCGGCGTTCAAGCGTGTCCGGGGTGATGGAAAAAACAGCTGCCGGTGTTGCCAGCGGGGTCAATCCAAGCCGGCTGCCGGTAACCTCAGGCTCCAACAGCGTGTTGTTGGCCGTCACGGTCACCGACTGCACCACCGGGCTGATGGCCGGGTTCTGCGACGGCGGCAGGGGCTGGCCTCCTTGGCCCGCCTGCCCGGCCGCGCCCGCCACAGCAGTGGGCACGGCGGTCTGCGCATGGCTTGCCTCAGCAACAAGAGCAGCCGCAATTACCGCACATGCAAGCAGGCAGAGGTGTGTCCGGAGCAGTTCGCGCGAGCGGGCTTGTGCACGCCGGGAGCTTTGCGGCTGCGGCTGGGACTGCCTGGGTCGGTTACCTTGCGGTTGCTGCATGAAACCTCCTGGGGTGGCGAGTAGAAAAAGAAACGGCGGCCATGCCGGCCTGCAGCGTGCGTTGGGTGTGCCGGGGTGCTGCGCGCGAAAACGGGCTTTCAGCTTTCGCCAGGGTGCTCCCGGCGTTCAAAGCAGGTTGACCCGGGACCCCGGGGGCGGGGCGCCGAGAAGTGCGCGAGGAGTGCGTCGGTTTCCTTGAGACCCGTGGTGCGCTTGCCGTGAATACTGCTACCATGACGCAGCCTTTGCCATCTGTCCAATGCATTGTTGAGATAGAAGCCATGAGTGATTTGAATGGATGCAGGTTCTCATGGAATTCCGACAGCTGAATATCTTTCGCATTCTGGCACACGAGCTCAACTTCACCAAGGCTGCCCGGCGAGCGCATTGCGTGCAGTCCAACGTCAGCGTGCAGATCCGCGCCATGGAGCAGGAGCTGGGAGTGCCGCTCTTTGAAAGGCTCGGCCAGCAGGTCCGGCTTACCGCCCACGGCGCCTCGCTGCTGCCCTATGCCGAGCGCATGCTGCACCTGCTTGAAGAGGCAAACTCGGCCACCCGGGGCGGCGATCACCCAAGCGGCACGTTGGTCATCGGCTCGCCCGAATCAGTGCTCACCTATAGGCTGCCTCCGGTGCTTAAGCTGTTTCGCGCCCGGTACCCGCAGGTGGACCTCGTGTTTCGCGGTGTAAGCTCGGCCGAGCTGATCACGCACCTGGAGCGGGGCGACCTGGATCTCGGGCTGGTCATCGATGACGACCTGAAGAATGCCCGTCTCCATGTTGAACAGCTGTGCCCGGAGTCGATGGTGCTGGTCGCGCAGATGGCGCACCCCTTGCTGAAGCGCGCGCGGATCACCGCCAGGGACCTTGTCGGGCAGACGTTTCTGCTCACCGACGTGGGCTGCACGTACCGGACAAAGCTCGAGCACGCGTTGGCCGAGGCAGCGGTCGAGATGGCGGCTGTCATGGAGTTTTCCAGCGTGGAAACCATCAAGCAGTGTGCGGCCCTCGGCATGGGCGTCGCTTGCCTGCCGAGGCTGGTGGTCGAGGACGAGATCGCCGCCGGCAAGCTTGCCGTGATCCCCTGGAATGGCAGCAGGTTAACGATGAAGACCATTGTGGCCTGGCACAAGGACAAGTGGATCTCGCCGGCCATGACTGCCTTTTTGCCGCTGCTGCGCCAACAGCTGCTGCCGGCGCAGAAGCCGCGCGCCAAGCCACAGCGTGAAACGGCGTGAGGGGGTCCGAAACGTCGAAGGTGAGTGCGGAAAGCGACTGCCACCGAACTGCCATTGCTGCTCGCCCTTCCGGAGAGACGAACAGCGGCTCAAGCCTGCATGAGCGCTTTGAGGCAGCAAGACGCTTCCCTCAGTTCGTCCACGGGCACACACTCGCGGGCACTATGGGCCGTGCGCATCTCTCCAGGACCAAAGACGACGATCTCTTCCGCCGTCTCGGCGAACACGCCGGCCTCTGAGCCGAACGAGATGGCGGCAGGGGCTTTGCCGGTATGCTGCACGATGCCACGGACAAGCGGCGACCCGGGCGGCGTAGCAAACCCTTGCTGCTCGCGCAGGAGAGTGAACTCGCAGCGCAGCCTGGGGTGGCGCTGGTGCAGCTCCGCAAGCAAGGTACGGAGCCGGCCTGGAAAGGCGTGGAACGACGCGCCCGGCATGGGGCGCCATTCGAGGGGAAACCTGCACTCCGCTGGCACAACGTTTTTTGCGGTTCCCCCTTCGATCCGTCCAATGTTGCAGGTGGTCACGGGCGGATTGAAGAGGCTCCATCCCCCCGGATGGGTCTGTGCGGCGAACTCTATGCCCAGCTGCTCGACGGCCTGAAGGACACGGGCGGCGTCAAAGATGGCTGAGTGGCCCTGCTCCGAATGCGCGCTGTGGGCTGCGGCGCCGAAGACCGCGATCTCGCCGAGGCAGTAGCCTTTGCCTGCGATGGCCGGGTGCAGAGAGGTGGGCTCCCCGATGAGCAGGGTTCGCGGGCGAAGCCGGCCGGCCGCGAAGAGCCGGTGCGCTCCAACGCAGCCAACCTCCTCATCGGCGGTAAGCGCGAGCCGCAAGCCTGGGCGGAACCCGGCGGGAGGCGTGTGCCCGGCGGCTTTCAGCAGGCAGGCCAGAAAGCCTTTCACATCGCAGGCGCCGCACCCGTGCAGAAGTCCATCTTCAAGACGCGGCTCGAGTGCAGCAGCCCAGCCCGGCTCCGGCGGCACAGTGTCGGTATGGCAAAGCAAGGCAAGCTCCGCAAGCGGGTCCCCCGGATCCTGGCCGGGCGGGGCGGCGATCAGGTTGACCTTCTCCACGCCGGCCTGGTCGCGATAGTTCCACTCGAGCATCTTCCAGCCCGCCGGCTCCAATACTGACCGCGCGTAGTCGACGATGGGCCGGTTGGACAAGGAAGACTGCGAAGGGATGCGCACCAGATCGGCAAGCATGGCGAGGGCAGCGTTCATCGCGCAGCCACCGGGGCGGCGTGTGGGTGCCAGACCCGCGCATGCAGCTGCCGATAGCGTGCGACAATCTCGCTCTGGAGGGCGTGCTTTCCATCCTGCACGACCAGCCGTCCGTTGACGAGAACATCTCGAACTGCAGAGCGGTTGAGGCCTAAGACAAGCAGCGGAAGAAGGTCCGAGGGCTAGTGGCCTGCAATGGAAACCTCGTCGAGATCGACGGTAAAGGCGTCGGCAAAGAGGCCGGGCTTGAAGCTGCCGGAGGGTACATCGAGCGCGGCAGCGCCGTTCCGGGTCGCGCAGGTAAACAGTTGTTCGGCGATCGGCTGATCCCGGTCGAGGATGGCGCGCTGTTTATCGCGCAGGCGGAGAT
>CAXTPL010000036.1:12583-22253 GCA_964246065.1 uncultured Acidobacteriaceae bacterium | reverse complement strand
GTTTAGATGCGCTGCTTTCTAGATGCGTCTGTACTTGGGCATGGATCGAATGCGGGACTGCCGCTCTCTTCTTGTTTGACGGGGGCATGCCTGACGCAAGCCACATTCTGCGCCGTGAGCTGATTTGCGTGGGGCCCTGCGGCGCCGGTACAGTGGCGGCTGGTCGAAAGGTGCGTAACCATGGGTGCAGGGCAAAAGGACGGGATGAGATTAAGCCGGAGAGAGTTTCTCGCGAGGACGGGCAAGGCGGCGGCGGTGGGTGCGAGCCTGAGCCCGAGTGGGCAGCGGCTGCTGGCGATGGCTGGGCAGCCGCTCGGCGCAGGAGCCGGCACCGTCAGCGGCAAGGCTGCCGGTACGGCGCGCTTCCCGCCGGGCTTTGCCTGGGGTGCCTCCACTGCGGCGATGCAGGTGGAAGGCTACCCGTATGCCGATGGCGGCGGGCGGTCTGTATGGTCGGTGCTGGACAATGAGCCAGACAAGGTAAAGGACCACTCGAACAACCTGGTCGCAGACGATACGTACCATCGCTGGGCGCAGGATATCCCGCTCATGAAGCAGATCGGCATCGATAGCTACCGGCTGTCGATCGGCTGGCCGCGTGTGCTGCCTGAAGGGCGCGGGACACCGAACGCTAAGGCGCTCGATTATTACGACAAGCTGCTGGACGGGCTGCTGCACGCCGGCATCACGCCCTGGGTGACGGTGTACCACTTCGACTATCCAGAAGCGCTGGAGCAGGCCGGCGGGTGGATGCACGCCGACTCGCCACGGTGGCTGGCCGACTACGCGCACCTGTTGTCTGCCCGCTACAGCGACCGAGTAACGCACTGGCTGACGATCAACGAGCCCAATATCTTCTGGAGCTTTTCAAGCGAGGCGGGGATGATGCCGCCCTTCCACAAGCGGAGCCATGAAGAACTCGCAACAGGCGCACACCACATTCTGCTGGCGCATGGGCGAGCAACCCAGGCGATCCGCGCGGCAGCCAGGCGGCCGGTCGAGGTGGGGCTGCCATTTGCCGGGCAGTTCAGCCTGCCGGCCACCGAGAGCGCACCGGATGTAGCCGCGGCGCGGGAAAGCAGCTTTGCCGTGCAGGAGCAGGAGCTGGGCGCGCCGGGCATTCCGCCGCTGCTCTTCCTTGGCAACAGCTGGTGGCTTGACCCGATCTACCTGGGACACTACCCGGAGGGCGCTTTGAAGGCGGTGCCGACGCTTGAAAAGCTGGCAACGGCCGAGGACGTGGCTGTTATCCACCAGCCGGTTGAGTATTGCGCGATCAACCTTTACTTTGGGCCGCATGTCCGCGCGGGTGTGAGCGGTGCGACGGAAAAAGTGCAGGAGCCTGCTGATGCGCCGCGCTCGCATTACGGATGGCTGATTACGCCGGAGCTGCTGTACTGGGCCCCGCGATTTCTGCATGAACGATATGGCAAGCCGGTAGTGGTGACAGAGAACGGGTTGTCTTTGCCTGGCAAGCCGGGTCCGGATGGCAAGGTGCATGATCCCGAGCGGAGCGCGTTCCTCAAGAGCTACTTACGCGCTTACCTGCGGGCCAGCCGCGAAGGAGTGCCGCTGCGAGGGTACTTCCACTGGTCGCTGCTGGATAACTGGGAGTTCACGTCCGGGTACCTGGAACAGTTTGGGTTGATCTACGTGGATCGGCAAACGCAGGCGCGAACGGTGAAGGATTCAGCTGCGACGTACACAGAGATTGTTCGCTCACAGGGGGCCAGCCTCGGGCCGATGTAAGCCTGCCTGCATTTTTTTGATCGCTTGAAACAGGGGCACTCGCGAATGCCCTTGGGCGCCGGGGCGCATCCTACTGCCGAAGAAGGGCAGGGCTAGGCGAGCGATGCAGACTGGAACGATTCCCCTCCGGCGGTTCGGCAAGACAGACGTGCAGATTTCGGCGCTTGGCCTGGGTGGACACCACCTGGGCGCCGCGTCGGATGAAAAGATGGCAGTGGAGATTGTGCATCGCGCGGTCGACGGCGGCGTGACTTTCTTCGACTGCTGCTGGGAGTACAACCGAGGCAAGTCTGAAGCGTGGCTCGGCCAGGGACTGAAAGGCCGCCGCGATAAGGCTTTCTTGATGACCAAGGTCTGCACCCACGGGCGCGATGCGGCGCTTGCCATGCAGATGCTGGAGCAGAGCCTGCGCCGGCTCCAGACAGATCATCTCGACCTCTGGCAGATTCACGGGGTGACTTTTCAGAACGACCCTGAGTTGTTTATCCGCCCGGGCGGGGCAGCCGAAGCGTTGACCCGCGCGAAGAAGGAAGGCAAAGTTCGCTTTGTCGGCTTTACCGGGCACAAGGACCCGGATATCCACCTGGCGATGCTTCAAACGGGCTTCCCGTTTGACGCGGTGCAGATGCCGCTCAACCCGTTTGACGCGAACTTTTTTAGCTTTGAAAAGAAGGTGCTGCCGGTGCTCGTGCAGAGGGGCATTGCGCCGCTTGGGATGAAGCCGATTGGCGGCCACGGTGAACCGGTGCAAAAAGGCGTATTTACGGCAGAGGAGCTGCTCAGGTACGCGATGTCTCTGCCCGTTGCTACCACCATCACCGGGGTGCAGGAGCTGCCGATCCTCGAGCAGAACCTTAAAGTGGCGCAGGGCTTTACGCCGCTGAGTGAAGCGGAGATGGGACAGCTGCGCGCCCGGGCCAAGGAGTATGCGGGCGACGGACGCTTCGAGTTATATAAAACCTCGATCAAATTCGATAACCCCGAGGCGCGCCTGGCGCATGAGTTTCCTATCGACTTTGACCAGGTAGAAACCAAGCAGATGGTATACGAGGCACAAAACACAGGCCGGCCTTACCCGCAGGTCACCATGTCCCCGGGGCCGTAGGACCTGGCTCTTGGTCCGGCGCCTATGCGCGTGTCTCGATCAGTGTTCCCTTCTTTGCTTAACTAGTGAGATACCGATGACGATGAAGCGTGAAAAACAGCAGGAGTTGGCCGAGCTTGATGGCTCAGCGCTGACGCGGCGGCATTTTCTACAAACGGCGGCCTTGACGGGAGCTGCGGCTGTCGCGCCTGGAATGGTGCGCGAGGCTAAAGGGCAGGCGACCTATCCGCGCCAGACTGGGGCGGGAGCAGAGGCGAAGCTGCCGAATCCGATTGTGCCGAACTTTGCAGGTGAGTATGGCGGAGACGCCCCCACCTTTGAGATTCCGAAGCGGGCCATGGGTTCCACCGGGCTGCAGGTATCGATTCTCGGCATGGGGGGCTTTCACTTGGGCACGGCATCGGGTCAGCCGCTGGTGAATAATATGGTGGCCAAGGCCCTCGACCATGGAATCAACTTCTTCGACAATGCCTGGGAGTATCACAAGGGAATGAGCGAAGAGCGCGTCGGCATCGCCCTCAAGGGCAAGCGCGACAAGGCGATTGTGATGACCAAGGTCTGCACGCACGGACGCAAGAAAGATGTCGCGATGAAGCAGTTGGAAGAGTCGCTGACGCGCCTGCAGACCGACCACCTGGACGTGTGGCAGGTGCACGAAGTGGTGTACTACAACGACCCTGAGAAATGCTACGCGCCTGACGGTGTGTTGGAAGCGCTGACCGCGGCCAAGCAGCAGGGAAAGGTGCGCTTTGTGGGCTTCACCGGCCACAAGAATCCACTCATCCACCTCGATATGCTGAATCGAGGCTTTAAGTTCGACACGGTGCAGATGCCGATCAATCCGTTCGATCCCAGCTACCGGTCCTTTGAGCGGGAGGTGCTGCCGGTTGCGGTGAGCAAGGCAATGGCGGTCTTCTCGATGAAGAGCATGTCAGGCTCCGGCGAGCCGATCACACACGGGGCACTTACGCCGACAGAAGCGTTGAGTTACGCGATGAGTGTGCCCGGGGTATCGGTCACCATCTCTGGCATGGATTCAATGGAAGTGCTCGACCAGAATCTCGCCATCCTAAGCAGCTTTAAGCCCCTAGGCGAAAGGCAGATGAACGCGCTGCGAGAGCATGGCAAGCAGTTCAACGATGGGCGGTATGAGCAATTCAAAAGCACGGTTCGCTACGACGGAGACCTTGGGCGCGAGCAGCATGACTATCCGCCTGCAGCCGAACTGCCGGCCTGACCCCAGCCGCATTGCGCGCAACAGGCCCCTGCTCTCTACAATAGGTACAGCTGCCGGCGTAGGGCGGCGCAAGATCCCGTTGAAGGAAGAGCATGGAACCGAATGAAGTGCAGGAACTGCATGAGCAGCACGAGCATGCGGCCGGCGAAGCCCACCATGGCGCCGAAGGCGGCGGCGGGCTCAAAATTGTCAGCTTTACCATGAGCGTGCTGGCGGTGCTGGTAGCTGTTGTTACGGTTGTAGGGCATCGCACGCATACTGAGGCTGTGCTGAACCAGGCGCGCGCGAGCGACATGTGGAACCTTTACCAGGCCAAAAAGATCAGGCAAAACGATACCTTGCTCTCGCAGGATCTGTTAACGGTGGTTGCGGTAGGTGATAGAGCGGGCGCCGAGAAACTTCTTGAAAGCTACCGCTCCCACCAGGCCAAGTGGAACGAGGATATTGCCGAAGAACAAGAGCAGGCCAAGGAGTTTGAAGAGGAAGTAGCGAAGGCCGAGCGCCGGGCGGGGAGGTTCGACCTGAGCGAAGCGCTGCTCGAGATAGGACTGGTGGTGACTTCAATCACGCTGCTTACGCGTCAAAGGGTCTACTGGGGGCTAGGGATGGTCTTCGGCGCCCTGGGGCTGGCAGTGACCTTGCAAGGCTTGTTGCTCCGGTGAGCACAGGTACGCGCCCGCTTGCGCACGTGGTGGCCTGGCGTTTGGCCTTGATCGCCGCTCTGGTGTTTTGCGCGGGTGCGGCTCGGTACTTGGCGGGTGCCCGAACAGATGCTGTCATCACCGTCGATCATGGGCCGAATGCGCTGCTGCAACAGCAGAAGCACTACGTGGTGCTGGTTTCGCTGGATGGCTTTCGCTGGGATTATGCGAAGAAGTTCGGCGCAAAAAACCTGCTGGCAATGGCCGCGCGTGGGGCGAGTGCGCCTGACGGGATGCTGCCTTCCTATCCTTCAGTCACCTTTCCTAACCACTACACGTTGGTGACCGGCCTTTATCCGGAACATCACGGCATCGTCGCAATGACGTTTTACGACGAGACCGGGAAACGGCGCTATAGCTACAACGATCCCGCGTCGAGTACCGACGGGAGCTGGTATGGCGGTACGCCGCTCTGGGTTCTGGCCGAGCAACAAGGGATGCGGTCGGCTTGTTTTTTCTGGCCCGGGTCTGAGGCGGCGATTCAGGGCGTGCGACCGAGTTACTACTTACACTTTGACGATGCGTATCCGGACGAAAAGCGGATCGATCAAGTATTGAGCTGGTTGCGACTGCCTCCGGACCAGCGGCCTCATTTTCTTACTCTGTACTACTCGAATGTGGACCATGCAGGGCACCAGTACGGACCAGATGCCCCTGAAACGAGGGCGGCGGTGAAGCACGTGGATGCGTTGGTCGGTACGCTGCGGACGGCCCTGGCAGGGACGCACCTGCCGGTGGACTTAGTGGTGGTAAGTGACCACGGCATGGTCAATGAAGATCGTAACTGGATCGATCTAGATAAGTATGCCGACCTGAGTAATTTTCAAACAGCGGGAGCGCTGTTGTATGCGAACTCTGACGCGGATGCGCAGCTGGCGTATGACAAGTTGAAGAGCGCGGATGCGGCATTTATGGTGTATCGGCGCAAGGACGTGCCGCCCTCGCTGCATTACAACGCGAATCCGCGTGAAGGAGACCCGGTGGTGGTGCCGAGGGGGCCGTATGCGATTCGCGCGCATGGTCCTGCAGTGGGGGTGGGCCTGGATAAGGCGCCCAATGCCGGGGCACATGGGTATGATCCGCGTGAGATGCCGGAGATGAAGGCTATCTTTTATGCCGAAGGCCCGGATGTGCGGCCCGGGGTGCAGTTGAAGCCGTTTGAGAATGTGAATGTGTATCCGTTTGTTACGGAGATTCTGGGGTTGGAGCATCCGCCGGTCGACGGGAGTTTAGGGGTGTTATCTGGGGCGCTGGTTGAAGGTAGACGCAAGTAAGGCCGATCAAGAAGGAAAGTCAATGACGGCGCGCTGCGTTCCTGATATCCTAGAGTTCCTCCATGAAGCCTCACACACAAATTAATTTGACGCATACTCCAACAGGCACGCTGTGTTTGTATCTGCTTGGTTTACTAGTATTTTCCGGGATCGGTGGTCTATATATCACCACGTTCTTCTCCAGCGCGGTCAGGCGCGCCGTTCATATCGCAAGCTGGTGTATATGGCAGTTTGTCTGGCTTGATGTTATCCTGATGGCCGTCTTTTGGCTCTGCGGTTATGTAGCTATAAAAACTGCTGACCGCATAGTTCAGGTACTGCTAGACAGGTTATTCGATTAAGGCGTGCCTCGAGTTGCCAGGAAAAGGTAGGACGCTTGGCTCCGGGTTCTCGGCTCGGAGTAAACCACAAAGGGCGGCTCTGCCTATCTACCAAGGGACAACCCACAGCTAACAAACGATCAGGGCCGATTGCCGTCAGATGTTAGCACAACGAAGTTAGCAAGATCCCCCACGCTGATGCCGCATGCGTCATGAGTCAATCCCGCCATGCGCCAGGGGTTATGGGTCACTAGGTGTATGGCTTGTTCCAAAGGCGCGCCGGTGAATTGCATGAAGTTGCGCAATGCTTGATCGAGCGTAAGTGTGCTGCCTGCGAGGGTATTGTCACCTATCAAAGCGCGGCCGTTTTCGAGGCGCACGTCTAAGTCGCCTAACTTATAGGTGCCGTCGGGCATGCCGGTGGCGCTCATCGCGTCGGTAATGAGGATGGCGCGGTCGGGGCCCTTGGCTTTCCACCAGAGGCGGACGGCGGCGGGGTGGACGTGGAGGCCGTCGCAGATGAGCTCGGCGTAAAGGGCATCATGGCCCAGGACCGCGCCGAGGATGCCGGGTTCGCGCTGGTCCCAGGCGCGCATGGCGTTGAAGGTGTGGGTGGCAGAGTGTGCGCCGGCGGCGATCGCTTGCTCGCTCTCAGCAAAGGTTGCGTTCGAATGGCCGAGGCTGACCCGGACGCCCAACTCGTTGGCGCGGGCGATGACGTCGAGGGCGCCGGGGAGCTCGGGTGCGATGGTCATCAGGCGGATCTGGCCTTCCGACGCTTCCCACATCTGGTTGAAAAAGGTGACGTCAGGGGCCAGGAGATCGTGCGCGGGGTGGGCGCCTTTTTTGGCGTGCGAGAGGAACGGGCCTTCAATGTGGATGCCGACAGGGCGCGCGCCTTGCCAGGTGTCTGTCGTGGCGGCGGCCTGCTGGATCAGCTTGCCCAGACCGCTCAGGCTGCGGAGGGTGGCATCTTTCGGGGCGGTGATGGTGGTCGCGAGATAAGCGCCGACGCCGTGCTGCGCGAGGAAGCGGCCGATCTCCCCCAGTGCAGGCTCAGTTGCCTCCATGACATCCCGGCCGCGGCAGCCGTGGAAGTGGATGTCGAAAAAAGCCGGGGCGAGGATGGCGCCGGGGTAGTCGTGGTGCTCGCCTGGGGGCAGCTCGGTGTCCTCGCGAGTGCCGATGTGCTCGATGCGGGGGCCGTCGAGGATGACGACCGGGTTGTCGATGGGACCTTCGGCGGCGAGGAGGCGGGCAGCGGTGAGAATGGTCTTCATGGCAGGTGCGTGTGCGTGATCTGGCTTTCCAGTGGCGCCTGGCGTCACTGACAAGACTGTACACGCGCGCCGGCTCGGGCAGCTCTTGCCATTAAACTAGGTTCCATGGCGGAAAAGCGAATCGGAATCCACCTTGGTACGGCGGGTGGAGTGTTTACGGCGGCAGAGCGGGCGCATGAGCTGGGGGCGAACACCTTCCAGATCTTCTCGTCGAGCCCGCGCATGTGGCGCGCTGCCAAACCGCACGCTGACCATTGTGCCAAGATGGGCGAGCTGCGCACCCGCTACGGAATAGCTCCGGCAGTGGTGCATGCAAGCTACCTGATCAACATGTGTTCGCAGACAGAGAGCGTGCTGAAGAACTCGGTGCACGCGCTGCGGGGCGAGGTGGAGCGGGCGCTCGCCATCGGAGCGGAGTTCCTGGTACTGCACCCGGGCTCGTGGAAGGGGCTCACACGGGAGCAGGGGCTGGAGCGGGCGGCGGCTTCGATTGAAGTGGCGGTGGAGGGGCTGGACCTCGGCGACGAATGCGGGTTTCGGCTGCTGATTGAGAATACGGCTGGGTCAGAGCACTCGCTTGGCGGGAACTTTGAGCAGGTGGCAGAGTTGATGGACCGGCTGCGGCCGCACCTGCCTGTAGGTGCGTGCCTGGATACCTGCCACACGCACGTATCGGGGTACGACTTTGTGTCAGAGGCTGGGTATGAGGAGACGATTGCCCAGGCGGCTGCGACGATCGGGCTTGAGAACGTGAAGGTCTGGCATATGAATGATGCCAAGGCGGCGCGGGGGTCGAAGCTGGACCGGCACCAGCATATCGGCGAAGGAACAATCGGCGCTGAGCCGTTTCGACGGCTGCTGCATGACGAGCGGTTTGCTCATTGCGCGTTTATCGCGGAGACACCAGTCGATGAGCCAGGAGACGCGGAAAAGAACGTCCGCGCGCTGCTCGAGCTGGCCACGTAGAGCCAGAAAGCCTGCGCGGCCGGCGCCCACTTCGTGGGGAGTCTTCTGCCTGCAGCGTAGTGGCGGTACACCCATCACGTAGTGGGCGCCAGCCGCGTGGGCGGTTTTGGCTACAATCTACCTAGATGAGCGACACACGGTATAACCCGCATGAGATAGAGCCGAAGTGGCAGACACGCTGGGCAGCGGATGCCGACCTGTACGCAGCCGAGCCTGCGAACAGCGGCAAGCCGAAGTACTATGTGCTGGAGATGCTGCCGTACCCCTCCGGCCAGCTGCACATGGGGCATGTGCGCAACTATGCTATCGGCGATGCGCTGGCTCGGTTCAAGTGGATGCAGGGCGCGAACGTACTGCACCCCATGGGATGGGACGCGTTCGGGCTGCCGGCGGAGAATGCGGCAATCAAGAACAAGCGCGAGCCGCGCGAGTGGACCTTTGCCAATATCGCGGCCATGAAGGCGCAGTTTGAACGGCTGGGCATGGCCTTTGATTGGGGTACAGAGGTCACGACGTGCCTGCCTGAGTATTACCGCTGGAACCAGTGGTTCTTTTTGAAGATGTATGAGCGCGGCCTGGCGTACCGCAAGCAAAGCAAGGTGAACTGGTGCTCTCGGTGCGCGACCGTGCTGGCGAATGAGCAGGTGGTGGATGGGCGATGCTGGCGGCATGATGAACAGATTGTGGAGCAGCGCGATCTGGAGCAGTGGTTTCTCCGCACGACCGCGTATGCCGAAGAGTTGACTGCCGGGTTGGATGCACTGCAGGGCTGGCCGGAGAAGGTGCGCACGATGCAGCGCAACTGGATCGGGCGGAGCGAAGGCGCGGAGGTGGCGTTTGCAGTAGAAGGAGCAAACGAGGCGGTGCGGGTATTTACTACGCGCATAGATACAATCTACGGCGCAACCAGCCTGCAGCTGGCTCCGGAGCATGCGCTGGTACAAGGCATTGCGGCGGAGGATGCGGAGTTGGGAAGGCGGGTCGAGGGGGGGGGGGGGGGGGGGGGCGCCCCCCCCCGGGCGGGGGGGGGGGGGGCGG